>DASTPZ010000334.1:0-11974 GCA_035761965.1 Flavisolibacter sp.
GGTGCCTTTCCTTGTCGGCCGACTCGTTCTCCATGAATTCGAGGTTCAGCTTTGCCGATGTGAGTATCTGGTTCACATTGTCGTGCAGCTCCCTGCCAATCTCATTCCTTTCCCTTTCCTGTACATCGATCGTAGCCATGGCGATCTCTTTCTGCCTGGCGATCTTTTCTTTTACCAGCCTATGGTGCAGCCTGATATTCTCCGTTACGTCGTGCGCCAGCACCAGCATGGCATCCTCATCCTTGTACCGGATCTTGTGCGATATGATCTGGACATAGATGCTATCCTTGTTTTTCTTAACATGTGTCCATACTCCCCTTTCATAAGCAATATTCTCTTCTCGCTTTTCCTTCATGATCTCCTCCAGGCGCTTCAGTTCGCTGGCAGGCCTGATGTCGTAGATGGTCATTTTTGCGAATTCTCCCGCTGTGTAGCCATAATGCTGTATGGCCATCTGGTTCACCTCGAGAAAGCCGCCCGTCTGCAGATCAAATATCCACATGGGCAGGGGATTGCTTTGAAAAAGGTAACGGTAGTTTTCTTCCGAATGCCTGAGCTGCTCCTCAGATCTTATACGGCTTGTGATATCGTGCAGAAAGCCAAGCAAACCCCAGGTGGTTCCGTCGGCATGGCGCAGCGGTACCCTTGTAGTAGAAATAAAATGCTGCTCACCCTTTATCACCATCGGCTCAACTGCAATATGCTGGGTCTGCCCGCTGCTGATCACTTCCCGGTTGGCTGGCCAGAAACCCTTGATGCCCCTGTCCGGATCGCCCAGCACAAGCTCTTTTGGGATACCTACCTCCAGGTCGTTCCTGCCGATAAAAAATTCCGGGTCTTCGTTTACCATTTTCGCCATCGCCCGGTTGACCATAAGGAAACGGTTTTCCGTATCCTGGAGAAATATCCTATCGGGCATGGCATCAATAATGGTCCGCAAAAGCTGTTCTGACCGGCGGATCTCGGCCATGGACTGCTGAAGGTCCTGGTAATTTTTTACACTCTGCCTGAATACCGGTGTAACGACTACCACAAGCAGAAAGCCAAGAGTGGCTAAAAGCGAAAAAAGAACGGCTTTGTTCATAATGCTGATGCTGCCTTCAAGATCGGCCTGCATTTTCCTTAGTTCGGAGATCAGCTTTTTGAGACCCCTGGTCATCTCTGCATCGCTGGCATGCAGAACCTGGATGGCTGCCGCACTGTCTTGCAGTCTTTGTCCGCCGACAAGGCTTTCGCCCAGCTGACGGATGTTTATCGTATACATGTTGAGCTCTGTAAGCCCCGGCCCAAGTTCAGCCAGGCTTATGTGGGTGCCGGCCATCTGTAAGAGCAGGCTGTGTTGCCGGCTGAAGAGCTCAAGCGAAGCCTGCAGCCTGAGCCGGAGGTCGCGGTATTGTTCATCGTCAAATTGTGTATGTGTAAGAAGCAGGTTCATGTCCCTGCTCACATCTTGGGAAAGAGCCATCTGGTCGATGGACAGGCGCTCGGCCTCCTCGCGTTGGCTGTTCGCCTCCGTTTTATAAGAGCTGTAATAATAGCCGAAAAGGTTGAATAGCAGGGCTATCAACACGACAAATACAGTGATCCTGACCAACTTTTTAAGTGGCTGCATACGGCAGGTAGTTTTTGGCTTGGCTGCGGCGAGGACTTATAAATAAAATAAAAAAATACAGCCTTTGAAAATAAACTACCACGCCCTTAGTATTTACCCTTATTGAATAGCAATTATCTACCAATACCGGCGTTATCTTAAACAGGACGAGCGGTTATACCGGTACGTAAGTACTGCCATCCAATATATATACCCCGGCTGCGGGTAAGCAACCGCGTAACAGTGGTTTGAGCGGGTCATGAAGCCCCGAGGCCGCCCCGCCAAGAAGGCCGGTCAAACAGACTAATTGAAGCAATTGTTTTAGGAAGAAGACGGACGTTGAACGCACAGGCAGCAGTGAACAGCCAAGTAATTAAACTGCTTCCTCCAATGCGGCAAGTTGCCGCAGATAATCGTACTGGAGATCCTCGTGCATGGTGGAGATGGCAGCCCGGATCTTTTTAAGCTGGCCTTTGTAGAGGTTGAGCAGCACGGTATTCTTTTTAAGAGGAAGCTTCATGCCGCTTAACCTGGCCGTATAGTGAAGCAGCAGCTCCGCTTCTACTGTTTTGCTGCCCGTATAACGGATGTATTTATTAACGGCCCTCAGGATCTTCCTCAGGCCTTTTTTGGCAAAATAAACCGTCGAATCATTGATATCGCCGAACCCGAGGTCGATCTCCTCTTTTGCATGACCGATATAAGCATCCAGGTCGTCGGCTTCGTAAAGCAGGTAGGTAATTAATTCCTTATTCTCTTTTTTGTAGCGGGCAAGCCGGAGGCAGATAGTAGTCAGCTCCGCGGCACTCAGGTTATTGAGCGTCTGCTTTATCTCATTGACAGTAGCAGCCTTCATCAGACTAAAATAAAAAATGAAAAATAACCCGCCGCTTCTTTAAAAACTCAGCAGGCAGAAAGCTTGGCTTCTCCCCTTCAGACCTGAAATCTGTCAATTTTTGAGCGGCTGGCCAACCTGGACGCTGCAATCATGTCCGGGCTCACCATGTGGTGGATTAAGCCTGACCTGCATGGCATTGTTTGCCGGAGACGGCTGCTGGCTTACGCTTATGCCTGGCTGGTTCACCACCGGGGCCGCGACGGGCTGGCTGGCTGCAGTAGAATTAAGCGGAGCCCCAACGGCGAGGTCACAGCGATGGCCGGGCTGCCCGTGCTGCGGGTTCAGTGCAACGGCCCCCGTTGCCGGCTGCGCCGCTGGAATGGCCGAAGGTTGGCTCGGAGCGGGTTGCGCAGGCTGGGCAATAACAGGAGAAGAAGTGGAATTGATTGTAGTGCCTGTTGTTGTTTTGGCACCTGAACCTGAACCACAGGCAGTCAGAATAAGCGCAGCTGCTGAGCAGCAAAATAAAAACTTCATAGGCTTCAGTAATTGGAGCAGCCCGAAAGATACTGTAAAATAGCGAAGGTGCTAGTCCCCGCAGCAAAAACAGCATCTCTTAGGTAAGCTAAAGCCCGAAAGAAAGGGTGGATACTATCATCATAACGAAAAACCGCTTATAAATATCTGACCAGGCTGATTACATAGATCAAAACCCACAGAAAGGCCAGAAAATCCCAATAGGTAGCGGTAAGCCTGAAAAAAATAGCACGGGAGGGCTGAAGGAAATGAATATAACAATCTGCCCCTGAGCGGAGCCTTCTGATCTTTATCCATATACCTGCCAGGGCTATCATACCTGCCAGCAGGTGCAGACCATGATACATGACAAGGATGGCCATAATCCTCATCTGGCCAAACAGGCTTCCGTGAAATATCTTGCTCCAGCCAAAGTATTGCAGCACAGAAAAAGCCGCTGAGCCCAGCAGCATCAGTAACAAAACCTTGCCCAGGGCCAACGGCATATCACGTTGCCTGAGTTTCCGGGCCTTACTGAACAACCAGGTATTGGCGAGCAATAGCATGGTGCTCAGCCCAAACTCGGCTGGTATTGTCTCTCCCTGCGGACTGGCCTTTGCCAGCTTGACAATGAGCGGCAAAAAAAGCATGAACATGGCCGCCATGCCAAAAATCAGCAGTAGCTCGCTGGCTGTCTTCTTTTTCTGGGCGGCATCCAGTTGACGCACCGTTTTTTGAATCAGACTCATACGGCTTATATTAATCCTGCGCTTAACCCGGTGGATCGTCGCGTGTAATTAGTGCTTGGTTTCTTCCGCTTTCACTGGTTCAGTCTGGGGAATAAAATCCCTTCCATCTTTTCCGTAATCGTAAGCCCAGCGGTGAACTTCCGGGATATCGCCTTCCCAGTTTCCATGGCCCGGCTGTATCGGGGTCGTCCATTCAAGACTGGCGGCGTTCCAGGGATTCCTGCTGCGCACTTTTCTTCCTTTGAAGATCGAATAGAAGAAGTTGAAAACGAAAAGCAGGCTTACGGCAAACACCACGATGGTAACGATGGTGATCATTCTTTGCAGGTCGACGAAATGATTGAAGGAGGTCCAGATGGTAAAATCCGCATACCGTCTTGGCACACCTGCCAGACCCATATAGTGCATGGGCCAGATAATAAGATAACCACCGATGAAGGTTACCCAGAAGTGGATATAGCCGAGCGTATTGTTGAGGTGGTGGCCAAACATTTTCGGGTACCAGTGATAAACACCGGCAAACATGCCGAAAAAGGCAGACACACCCATAACCAGGTGAAAATGCGCCACTACAAAATAGGTATCGTGTACATGGATGTCGATCGTGGAGTTACCCAGCCAGATACCCGTAAGACCTCCGGAGATAAACGTGCTCACAAAGCCAATGGCAAAAAGCATCGCGGGCGTGAAGCGGATATTGCCCCGCCAGATGGTTGTAAGCCAGTTGAATACCTTGATGGCTGAAGGAATGGCAATCAGCAGCGTAAGCAGCACGAACACCGATCCGAGGAAGGGGTTCAAACCGGTCACGAACATATGGTGCGCCCAAACCAGGAAAGAAAGAATAGCGATGGCAAATAGTGATCCTACCATAGCAATATAACCGAAGATGGGCTTGCGCGCATTAATGCTGAGTACTTCCGATACGATGCCCATTGCCGGCAGTATTACGATATAAACCTCTGGGTGGCCCAGGAACCAGAATAAGTGCTGGTAAAGGATGGGGCTTCCGCCTTCGTTGGGGAGTATCTGTCCGGCCACATAGATATCGCTGAGGTAAAAGCTCGTTCCTGCATTGCGGTCAAGCAGCAAAAGAATGAAGCCGGCAAGCAGTACCGGAAAGGAAAGCACACCCAGGATAGCCGTAAAAAACAGAGCCCAGATCGGCAAGGGCAGGCGTATCATGCTCATGCCCTTTGTACGCATGTTCAGGATCGTAGCAATATAGTTGAGACCACCCAGGAGCTGCGATACCACAAAAAGCGCCAGGCTGGCCAGCCATAGATCCATTCCGGCTTTTGAACCCAGTGAAGCCTGTCGTAATGCGCTGAGCGGCGGGTAGTTGGTCCATCCTCCGCTTGCAGGTCCCGTTTCAATGAACATCGATACCATCATGACCACGCTCGCGAGGAAGAAGAACCAGTATGAAAGCATGTTCATAAAAGGTGAGGCCATGTCCCTGGCCCCTACCTGCAGTGGAATGAGCAGGTTGGCAAAGGTGCCGCTCAGGCCGGCCGTAAGAACAAAAAAGATCATGATGGTGCCGTGCAGGGTCACCAGCCAGTAATAGGCTTCGGACTGGATCAATCCTCCTTTTGCCCAGTTGCCGAATATCAGCTGGAGAAAAGGCATGGCCTCACCTGGGTAGGCGAGCTGCAGCCTGAAAACAACAGAGAACAAGGCACCGATAACTGCCCAGATGATACCTGTTATCAGGAATTGCTTGGCGATGGTCTTGTGATCCTGGCTGAAAATGTACTTGGTAATAAAGCCTTCGCGTCGGTGATGTGCATGGTCATTACCGCCTGTTTCATGTACAACGATATGTTCGACCGCTGGTTGAGGGTTTTGATGTTGATCCATATGGGAAGAGCAGGTTTTATAAAAGGCTTTGAAGCTTACAGCTTCCGCGAGTTGGATAGCAGTAAGATCCGGTGAAGATTCCGGCAACAAAAACCAAACCGTAAGGCAGTACCGGTGGGGATGGATTATCAACGCAGGCGTATTGCAGAAAAACCATGTCATGCTCAACGAAACATGTGCATAACTGGCTATGCTCAACGGTCGGGAAAGATACTGGCAGAGATTCAGGCAGCAGCTGGATCAAATGTTAAATCAGGCGATCTTGATGGTGGTTGCCAATTATAGTTTAACTTTAGGATCACGCAGTCGTGTACAAGTTTAGTTTGCCCCGTCTTCTCCACCTTCAACGACGCGTTCCATATCGCCGGATTGTCCCGGCAGGCCAAAGCTGACGATTTAAAAGCAATTCAAAATATGATAATGATCAACGAAGCTCATAAAGGCCGGTTCGATGAAATGAAAAAGAAGCTTACCCTGGCAGGATACAGGGAATCCGCCTTTACAACGGTGGAACTTTTGTTCTACGAGGCAATTACCATCTCACGCACCTATGGTAATGACCCAGGCGAGAACCCGCTGCTCGCCGCTCTTAAAGAAGTAGAAGCGAATCAATACCGCAATACCAAGGAACATTTCAAAAAACCCAGCCAGCGCGAACAGGCCATCAGAAAATTTGTGGTTCAGTTCAAGAATATACTTACCAAAAGCGCGAAGGATACCCTGCCCGCCACCGGAAACTAAGGCTATGTGAAAAAATACCTTCTTCAGGTGTTTTTTTTGAATATATAAAACTGCATATTGCAGTCGAATTAATTGCCTTTCGGCCGGCCTTCCCTGGTAGATGAAGACCATTGTGGCCCCGAAATGCGCTGAAACCCTGTTTCAGAACAAGTCATAGACCGGTTACCCCGGCGGACTGGCCTCACCCCTTTCCACCTTCACCCCAAAGCCAAAACCATCGTAAAGATGGATAAAACTCGTTTTCATGCCCCAGGAAGGGAGCATGGATAAAGATACCGGTACGATTCACCGGTGGACCGGCATTTGCCGGAGCAACCAATACCAACTGCTGTTTACAGCATGCGCTCCCGGGATTTCCTGGGAGCGCCTTTTTTGGCTCCGTCTTCTCCATTCAGGTGCCGGGACCAGATTAGACAGTTTCTAATAAGCCGGACCGGAGATTTTTTTTACTTTGCGGGGTACAGAAGCTGTCAACCCCCTTAACCTTAAGCATGCGGATCTCTTACCTGATCTTCCTTGGCTTTACTTTTATCCTGATCCTCTTTGCAACCACCACTTACATCAACTTTCAGCAATCGGAAAAAGTAAAGGAGAATTCGGAATTCCTGTCGACCTCGACGCTGATCGTAAGAAGCAGCAACAGGTTTCAAAGAAATATCCTCAATACCCGGAGCGGCCTCAGAGGTTACCTGCTCACCGGGGAGCCCTACTTCCTGCAGGCATATGACTCATCCAATTTGGAGAACAAGACCATTCTCAAAGAACTTTTCGACGCCTTCCCCGACACCTCGCGGCAGGAAAAGCTGCTGGCGGAGATCGACATGCTTAATTCCCGCTGGCTCGCCGATTTTGCCACTCCCCTGCGACAGGCCAAGATCAGCGCCGAAACGTCCGCGGCATACGAACCTTATTTCAACAAGCTTCACAAAGAGCTCACCCGGAGCGGCAGGGAAAGAGAGCTGAACGTACAGCTCAACGACAGGCTGAGAGAATTTATCAACCTCGAATACGACAGGCGGGAAGACCAGAAGATACTGCTCTACAATTCGGTGCAGCAGACGCGCATCATTTCCTTTATGCTTACCTCCGTGTCGGTGGTGATAGGCCTGATCATCGTGAGCTTTATCACCTACCGCATCTCCCGGCGCATCCTCAAGATGGTCAATATGGCCGATAGCATTGCTGCAGGCAATTATGAAGTTTATACGGAAGACACCGGAAGGGATGAGCTAAGTCATCTTGCCCGCTCCCTCAACCGCATGGCCAGGGTGCTCTCATCTACGATAGCAGAGCTCAAGCAAAAAAACGCGGAGCTGGACCAGTTCGCCCATATCGTTTCGCACGATATGAAGGCACCGCTCAGAGGGATAGACAATGTGGTATCCTGGATCGAAGAAGACCATAAGGAAGAGCTGTCGCCCAGGGTTGGCGAATATATGGACCTGATCAAAGGCAGGGTAACCCGCGGTGAGAACCTCATCCAGGGCCTGCTGTCCTATGCAAGAGTTGGCAAGGAAGAGGCGGAGAAGGAAAGCGTGGATGTGGCGGAGCTGATCAATGAAGTGATGGAGAACTACCTCGGCAATACCGGCGTAAGGCTCATCCTGAGACCTGGCCTGCCTGTGCTGTATACGGAGCGCCTGCCCCTGCTGCAGGTCTTTTCCAATCTCATTTCGAATGCCATCAAATACCATGATAAAAAAGACGGACTGATAGAGATATACCACGAAGAAACAGAGGACCGGTACGAATTCTTTGTCAGGGACAACGGCCCGGGCATCAGCAAGACCTATCATGAAAAGATTTTCGTCATTTTTCAAACCCTGCAGGAAAGGGACAGCTTCGAAAGCACGGGCGTGGGCCTGGCCATTGTAAAAAAGATATTGAACTCGAGAAACGAAAAAATAAGGCTGGTATCCGAGCCAGGCGCCGGCTCGACCTTTTCATTTACCTGGAAAAAACACTGACATGAACAAGATTGCAAACATATTGCTGGTAGAGGACGACCAGCTCGATGCAAAGGATATCAAAAGGTCGCTCGACAAGCTCAACATACTTTACAGGATGGTGGTGGCCCGGAACGGCGAGGAAGCCATTGCGATACTCGAAGGCAAGGCGGATGATGGATTTGAAGGCCGGCCCGACCTGGTGCTTATCGATATCAACATGCCAAGGATGAATGGCCTCGAGCTGCTGACCGTGATCAGGACCACCGATAAATGGAAAGACCTTAAATGTTTCATGATCACTACCTCCGACGAAAAAGTCGACAAGGAAAAAGCAAACCAGCTGGGGGTATCGGGCTATATCGTAAAGCCCTTCAAGATCAATAACCCCTCCTCTATTGACTCCTTCAACCTCATGATCGACCTGATTAACATGAAGGCTTCCTGACCTACTGCCGGGCTGCAGGAAGCGCAGGGCATCGATGATGTTACAGCCCGGAAGCCTGCAGACCGGTTCAAACTTATTCACATCCCTTCTTTCGATGGTTCGAGAAATGCCTGTAAACAGGATTGTATAACACAATTATGCCATGTGTATAGGCCGGGTTTATTTTGCCTCCGGAGGACCTGTATATGGCAAGAATTTTCACCCTGAACTGCCCTTTTCAGGATAAGGCGCTTACCGCGCTGGTAAGCATCAAACATTGCGGCTATAACCTGTTATGCATTGTGCGGTACATGAATGAAGACGTTGACCACATCATTCCCGGCGGCAAGCTCATGTTCGATCTTACTGGAGAGATCGTTTATAGCACCAATACCCGGAGCGACCTGGCCGAAGAGCTGATCTGTCGCACGACCCATGCTATTTCCGAGCACCTGAGCTAACCAGTCTGCCTGACTGCACGATCTGTTCAGCCAGATACATATTTGAGCCCGATCAATGAACCAATGAGGGTTGAAAGAAAGAAGATACGCCAGGCGTCGGCGGGCTCCTTAAAAAAGAGCATGCCGATGATGGCCGTGCCCGCGGCACCGATACCTGTCCAAACCGCATAGGCCGTGCCCATGGGCAGGGTGAGTGTTGCTCTGTACAGCAGGTACATGCTCAGCGATACGCAGGTAAAAAAACCGGCCAGCCAGAAATAATAAGCCTGGCCTGTAGCCGCCTTGGCCTTTCCAAGGCAGGTGGTAAAGCCTATTTCGAGCAGTCCGGCCAGTATGAGTAGGAACCACGCCATGATGTAAAGATTAGAGGGCGAAAATGCAACTATTGTTCGAACCGGCCCGCTCGGCGGTAAAAGATTTATAAATGGGAAAATTCCTTTTCAGCTCTTTAATGGGCCTTGATGCGCTAGTGATTGCCATTTGTATAAAATGAACATGCCGGTCTAACTCGCGGTACAGGTCATAGATGACATGGCAAAGGAATCCTGACCAGGTGATCAGATATATCCCAAAAACCGAAAAATAAGAGATTGACAATTTGTAGAATTTTTAAAAAGCTCGATCTATGCTAAAGAAGCGTCCACTCTGTCAATCACATTCCAGCATGCCATAAGAATACCATTCTGAAACTGAAGCTTTGCATTAAAAGACACCTTCATTTATTCTCGCTGTTTCTCTATCGATTCCAGATACAATATCTTTTAAAAACTTGTTATCCCTTATCATCGACGAATCAGAAACTATAAATTTTAGAACAGTACCCGAGTTAAGCATTTCAAGTTTCGAGCCCGAATACCCCGCGATTTCGATAAAACTCTCAACAATAATCTCAGCGGCTTTGTTGTCACGCATTGTGAGCAAGTCATAACCCTGGTTACAACATTTTAAATGAAACAGATATTGCTTCGCCAAAATCGACATCACAAACTCTCTATTATATTCCTGCTTTTTTAAACAGGTGAGATCAACGTTGAACATGAATGCTCTCAACTCTCCATCGATTGCCTCGTTTAAAGAAATTGTTTTTGGCTCGAACTCATTCACTAAAGTTTTCATCAGAGAGTCCAGGTTCCCGCATTTGTGATCCAAATCCTTAATTGAAACATCCTGATTCGCATGTTCCTGGCCAGGCCCATTACAACAGGCGAAAATGGATATCGCTACCAAACCTTTAAATATTCTCATGTTATAAAGATTTTTACTGAGATGCAGGATTTATGATTTTACCTAAGTCTGTTTGCTTAATTTCTAAAGTTGGAACGGGCATATTAAAAACACCAAGTCCTGGTACTAGTATTGGCACCATGGTAATAACCACTATTTGCTCATTTTTTATGAACGTACCGTCAGTCTTCAATTTACCCGTCTCTTTTCCGGAATTCAATTCAGGATAAACCGCACCAGTGGCTGCAATAGTAGTTACACCCGTCAAATTCGTAATCGAATAAGCCAAAGATTTTAAGTTGTCATCTTTTGCGCAATTACAAGCTCCCAATACAATAGTAGCATCTTTTTCGAACTTGATATCACCCGTGTTAGTTGCTGATTGCAAATCCCAGACATTGGCGCTGTTTGGGTCGTTGTATGAGGTACCTCCCCTGTAAAAGCCCTGGTTCCATTCCATGTTAATACCTTCTGACGTGCCATGTGAGAATATCACCATAGAACTAATTGAACCCTAGTTTGCCGTTGCATTTTTCATCTCCTGCAATAGTTGATCTCCGGTCGAGACAATTTTCGGCGTATACCCGGCAACCTTTGCCAGCCTACTAGCCCTATCTCTAAAAGCAGCTCTATCTGCATTTGTATAATTTGTTCCATTGCCTTGTCCACCGATTGCAAGTTTTGCTTCCAGTCCTTCAAGTTCGACGTGACTAGTCACCTTATTTTCACTAAATGCATAGGTTGAGTTATGAACATACTCATTTGCTAATGGATCAATTTGCCAGAACCTGCCTATTTGAGGATCATGCATCCTATACTTGAATTCATATCCGTTTACCCCAAAGTCGTCCGTAAACTCCTGATTTTGAAACTTATTCTTCTTATTCTCCGGCTTTCCAAACTCCGCGGCCTTGCTGCTAATCCCTGCCATGGTGAGCCCGAACGGATAGTAGTGTGTCTCCTCCAGGATAGCTCCCCTGGTATGGATCACCTGCAGATTATCAAAGAACACTTCAACGTTCGTCGTTTCATTGCTCACCCAAATATATACGTAGCCGCTCTTTTCCATAGGCAGATCATTCTCCTGCGGCACTGTAAGGCTGTTGTCGCTGCCCACTTGCTCAAAGCCCGAGGAGGAGCCCATCAGCTTAAACTGCTCATCCAGCAGCAGCCAGTTCAGGTAGGCCTTGGGCTTGGAGGGGGCATAGCTGCTCTGGGTGCTTACAAAGCCATTAGCCGCTGCCCAGCCCAGCTGGAGTTGATCAGATCGGCCGCACTGGCCTTGCCCCCCATTACTCCAGCCACGTTGCCTGTAAGCGCATAGATGAGCTCCGCTAAGGCGCTCCCCGGGCTTTGAGGGGCTGTGCCGTTAAGCTTGTACCAGGAAGAGACCCGCACATGCAACCCATTGCCTGCCGTCACCTTGACCACCATCGAGGGGCCGATCTTCCCGCCGGTAGCTCCCCCTACCCCGGCTACCTTGCCATTGGGATTGGAGTAAAGTGGTCTGTATACCACTTCACAAAATAGTAAAAACGAGTAGACCGTCAGCGAGGTGATGGTAAAGGGTTTTCCCGCTTCCTTGTTTTTATAACTCTAATGATCTTAACAACTTCAC
>DASTPZ010000335.1:0-17914 GCA_035761965.1 Flavisolibacter sp.
TCGTAGCCATCGTCCTTTAGCGGCGAGGGATAAAAAGGCAGCACCCAGATGGCGGTGATGCCCAGCTCCTGCAGGTAGTCGAGCTTTTCCATCAGGCCCCTGAAATCGCCTATGCCATCGCGGTTGCTGTCGCGAAAGGCCTTTATGTGCAGTTCGTAAATGATCGCATCCTTATACCAAAGCTGGTTGTTGTCCTGTGCTGTTTCGTTCTGGGCCATGCGTAGAAGAGGATTTTCAACAATGCATAAAATATCGGGCCAGAGAAGGCACACCGGCAAGGGCATTTACCCTGTTCTGCCTGGGTATGCAGGTGCTGCCTCTGCCGTTTAAAAACACCCTATTTTAGCGGAATGACAACGCTTATCAGTCATATCGGCAAGCTTGCGGGCATCCGCGGTGGCGGAGCGCCTCTCAGGGGAAAGGACCTAGCTGAGCTGCCCTGTATAGAGAACGCCTACCTGGCGGTGGAAGATGGCCTTATCGGCGCTTACGGCGCCATGACGGATCTTCGTCATGCACCCGGCGATTTTGACCGGCATGTGAATGCAGGCGGCGGGCTCGTACTACCGTCGTGGTGCGATAGCCATACCCATATTGTTTTTGCCGGAAGCCGCGAGGGTGAGTTCGTGGACAAGATCAGGGGACTGTCCTATGCCGATATTGCCGCAAAGGGCGGAGGTATCCTCAACTCGGCGGCCCTGCTCAACCAGACGGATGAGGATGAGCTGTTCAGGCAATCGATGCAAAGACTGCAGGAGGTCATGGCCCTCGGCACCGGCGCTATTGAAATAAAGAGCGGCTATGGCTTAACGGTAGAAGGCGAGCTGAAAATGCTCAGGGTTATCAGGCGGCTGGCAGCGGCGGTTCCTATACCTGTAAAAGCCAGCTTCCTTGGCGCGCACACTTTTCCTGCCGCCTACAAAAACGACAGGGAGGGGTACCTGCGCCTGCTGATCGAAGAGATGCTGCCGCGCGTGCATGCCGAGGGGCTTGCATCCTATATCGATGTTTTTTGCGAGCAGGATTTTTTCACCCCCGAGGAAACGCTCCGGATCTGCGATGCAGGCAGGGCTTTTGGCCTCAGGCCCAGGATACATGCCAACCAGCTGGGTATATCAGGCGGGGTGCAGGCCGGCATCGAGGCCGGTGCCATCTCCGTAGACCACCTCGAAAGCATGGATGATGCTGCCATCAATGCGCTGGCGAATGCCTCAACCATTGGCACCTTGCTGCCTTCTGCTGCCTTTTTCCTGCGCATGGCCTACCAGCCGGCGCGGAAGCTCATCGATAGCGGTTGCGCCATTGCGCTTGCTTCGGACTACAATCCCGGCTCTTCGCCTTCGGGCAATATGAACCTTGTGCTTTCGCTTGCCTGCATCCAAATGAAGATGCTGCCGGAAGAGGCGATCAATGCAGCCACGTTCAATGGCGCATGCGCACTCGAGCTGGAGAACGAAGCAGGGAGCATAGCGGTCGGTAAAAGAGCCAACCTGATCCTCACAAGGCCTGTGCCTTCGATCGCCTACCTGCCCTATGCCTTCGGCAGCAATCTTATCGACAGCGTAATGGCCGGCGGCGAATGGGTGAGTGGAAGGTTGAATAAAACAGGCTGATGCGCCAGCCAGCGCCAACTCAAACTTTCCTTAATTTCACAAATGGGCATAAGCGTAGAGCTGTTACTGATCATTCTTTGCAGCGTGGTGGTTCTGTCTTATCTGTTCTCCATCATCAGCCAGTATATCAAGGTGCCATCGGTTCTGCTGCTGCTGTTTGCGGGCATTGCATTCAGGGCCATTGCCGACGCGAATGATGTTACCATTCCCATACCGCTTAATATCGTTGAAGGCCTGGGTGTGGTGGGACTGATCATGATCGTGCTTGAAGCCGGACTGGACCTGAAATTGGGACGCGACAAAACGAAGCTTATTCGCGATTCTTTCCTGGCGGCCCTCTTGATACTTATCCTGTCCACTGCCAGCCTTACCGCTATCCTGCACTATTGGCTCCGCGAAGACGTAAAGATCTGCATCGTTTATGCCTTACCGCTATCGATCATGAGCAGCTCTATCGTACTGCCCAGCATTCACCATCTTTCGCCCGGTAAAAAGGAATTTTTAATCTATGAGGCTTCTTTCTCCGACATCATCGGTATCCTCCTGTTCAATTATTTTACGGCGGGAGAGATCCTGACATCCCGGTCTATCGGCCTTTTCGGCCTGAACATACTGGCGGCCGTCATCCTTTCGCTTGTGCTGTCCTTCCTGCTGTTCCTCGTCATGGCCAAGACCAGGATGACGGTCAAGTTCTTTTTTATCTTTTCCCTGCTCATCCTGATCTATTCAGGCGGCAAGTTGCTTCACCTGCCCTCGCTGCTGATCATCCTGGTGTTCGGACTGATGATCAACAACTGGGAAAAGATACCGTTGCCAGGGCTACTTACACGCTATCCGCGCAACCAGGTGGAGCCGCTGCGGGAGTTCCTTCATTCGATCACCGCCGAATCCTCCTTTCTCATCCGTACTTTTTTCTTTATTCTATTCGGCTACTCCATTGATCTTTCGCTCATCGCCAGCCAGGAAGTGATCCTTATCGGAAGCCTGATGGTACTTGCGCTGTTCGTGGTAAGGTTTCTCTACCTCAGGTTTGTATTTCATACGACCATCTTTCCCGAGGTTTTTTTCATACCGCGCGGACTTATCACCATCGTGCTTTTTTACAAGATCCCTGCAAGCTTAAAACTCACTACATTTAATGACGGCATCCTCTTCTTTATTATCTTATCGACCGGTATCATCCTTTCGCTTGGAATGGTATTCTACCGGAAGAAGAACGACGAGGTAATAGAGGACCCTCAATTCTCGGAACGAAAAGACATTTTATGAACCTTACACATTTCAAAGTCTATTCCAAACAAGACATTCTTTCGCTTACCAGGCTGCGGCGTTTCGAGACAAAGCTGGGAGAGCGGGTGAGAGTGCTCTCGGGTAATACCGATCTGCCCGATGCCATCAGGAGTTCGCCCGCGCGATACCTGATCCTGGGCATTCCCGAAGACATCGGCGTGCAGGCCAATTACGGATCGGCCGGGGCCAGCACTGCCTGGCTGCCCTTCCTGCAGGCCTTTCTCAATATCCAGAGCAACGACTTCCTGACAGGCGAGGAGATTGCCGTGATCGGTCATTTTGATTTTGGCGATATACAGTACCTCATTGATAAGAACGCCCTGGGCGCCGAAGAAAAAGTAGAAGCCTATCGTCATGCAGTGAATACGCTTGACGAGGAAGTGGAAGGTCTCATCAAGCTTATCGTTGCATCGGGAAAGATCCCGGTGGTGGTCGGCGGTGGTCATAACAATGCCTATCCCCTGATCAAAGGTGCCGCCAAAGGGCTCCACCAGGCCAACCGGATACCGCTGCCCCAGATCAATTGCATTAACCTCGATGCGCATACCGATTACCGCCCAAGCGAAGGACGCCATAGCGGCAATGGCTTCCGCTACGCGGAAGAGGACGGCTTTTTGCAGAAATACTGCGTTGTTGGTGTGCACGAAAACTACCTGCCCCAAAACGTATGGATGGATATTGTGAACAATCCCTTCATGGACTTCATCACCTTCGAGGACATTTTCCTGCATGAGAAAAGAACATTCAGGCAGGCTGTGTCGCACGCCATTGAGTTTACCGACGACAATTTCTGCGGTATCGAGCTCGACCTCGATGCGGTGGAAGATGTGCTGAGCAGTGCCTGTACGCCCAGCGGTGTGCAAAGCACGCATGCACGCAGCTATGTGAACTTATGCGCAGCCCATGCAAAATCCTGCTACCTCCACATCTGCGAGGGGGCAGCCAGGCTCTCGAGCGGCCGCAGCAGCGAGCTTACCGGCAAGCTGCTGAGCTATCTTGTAAGTGATTTTGTAAAGATGCACGAAGGGCAGGATCAATAAGGGTGGCCGACAGTTCTAACGACAAACCGTATGTGATCATTTGGCGCTGGAAGATGCTTTCATGCTTTGCTTCCAAAATCGGTCGCGTTGAGCCATAATTTCCAAGCGCTACGATCTATTGTGTGTTATATCCCAAGTAACTCCCCCCGGCCCGTCATCCCGACGCAGGAGGGACCTGAGACCCAGAGCTAAAGCAAGCCAGGGCAACTAAGGAGTCGTTCTCAACCTGCTCAAACTTGCAAGCAAAAAATCAGGCGGGAAGCGACTCTTCGAGCTTCATGATCTTCTCAAAAGCCTCTTCGTACTGCGAATTAACCCTTTTCAGTTCCTCGGTCAGCTTTTTATAAGCGGCTTCGGTTTGCTTGAAGGCTTCGGCATTTGAATAAGTGCCGGGGTCGGAAAGCTTGCCTTCCAATTCCTGCTTTTGCTGGTTGAGCTCAGCCATCTTTCTTTCGATCTGCTGGAAACTTTTTTGCTCTTTCTGCAGCTCCTTTCGCAGGGCGGAGAGCTCTGAAGGTGACAAGCCTGCATTGCCCTGCGCCGGCTTTGCCGGGGCGGCGGTCTTTGGTGCTGCAGGTTCCTGTTTCCTGGGCTGCTCCTGCACCCTGGCGGGGGCGGACTGCTGGCGTTGTGCCTGCATTCTTTCCTTCCATTCCACCCACTCCTCGTATCCTCCCTTAAATTCCTTGATCTCGTGGTCTACGATCTCCCAGATCTTATTGGCCGTTTTGGAAATAAAATACCTGTCGTGGCTTACCAGAATGATGCTGCCTTCGTAGCGGGTAAGCGCATCGATGAGCAGTTCAGTAGAGTGAATATCGAGGTGGTTGGTCGGTTCATCGAGCATGAGGAAATTCGCTTTCGATAGGATGGTCTTGGCCAGCGCAACCCTTGCCTTCTCACCACCGCTCAGCACCTTGATGCGTTTGTCGGCGTCATCGCCCCCGAACAGGAAGCAGCCGAGCAGCGTGCGCAACTCGAGCTCTGTTTTCTGTGCACCGGCCTCCTTCATTTCATCCAGGATAGTATTGGTAAGGGTGAGTGATTCAAGCTGGTGCTGGGCATAGAAAGCAGCATCCACGTTATGACCCCATTTGCGTTCGCCGCTAAAAGGCTCCGTGCCTGCGATGATGCGGAGCAGGGTAGACTTTCCCTTCCCATTGGCACCGATGAGCGCGATCTTGTCGCCCCGCTCGATCTCGGCCGAAGCACGTTCGAGTATGCGTACGTTCTTGAACTCCTTGTTTACTTCCTTGAGCTCAACAAGCACCTTTCCGGGATTTTTATCGATATTGAAATTGATGCGGATGTTAGGTCGCTCCACTTCCACATCTTCGATACGGTCCAGCTTTTCAAGCCTTTTGAGCGCACTCTGGGCCTGCGCCGCCTTCGAGGCCTTGGCCTTGAACCTTTCGATGAATCTTTCCTGCTGGCGAATGTAATCCTGCTGGTTCTCGAATGCCCGCTGCTGCACCTCTATTCTTTCTTTTTTCTCTTTTTCGTAGAGGGCATAATTGCCGTTGTAAATGTGCAGCTCGCGCTGGTAGAGCTCCACTGTCTTTTTCACCATGCGGTTGAGAAAGTATTTATCATGACTCACGATCACGACCGCACCCTTATAGTGCTGGAGGTATTTTTCCAGCCATTCGATGGAGGGAAGATCGAGGTGGTTCGTCGGTTCATCGAGCAGCAAGAGGTCGGGTTGCTGGAGGATCATCTTGGCCAGCAATACACGCATGCGCCAGCCGCCGCTGAATTCGCGGTAGGGTCTTTTGAGATCGCTGTTGCTGAAGCCGAGGCCCTGCAATACTTCTTCGGTCTCATGCTCCATTACATAACCGCCTGCTTCCTCGAACTCGTGAAGCTTTTCGCTGTACTCGTTCAGCAGCGCATCGCTGGAATCGGTCTCCAGGGCCTTCGTTATCTTTTCCAGCTCTTTTTCGAGCTGTTTGGCCTTGTCGTAGGCATGCATGGCCACTTCAAGAATAGACTCACTGGTATCGAAGCTGAGCAGGTCCTGGTGCAGGTAGCCGATCGATGTGTGGCGGCTGCGCTCCACCGTTCCCTTCGAAGGCTGGTACTCGCCCACAAAAAGCTTGAGCAGGGTGGATTTACCGGTACCGTTATAGCCGATCAGGCCGATGCGCTCGCCCGGATGGATGTGCCAGGTGGCATTCTGCACGATGATCCTTGCCCCAAATTCGAATGTAACGTTCTGTAAACCTGCCAGCATAAGGTAAAAATAAAGTGGGCAAAGATAATCATCGATTGCACAGCTCGAACCCTCGCACCGGTTATCAGCCCGTCGAAAACGCCTTGCCGCCGGACGAAAAAGGAAATTTAAAAAGAATTAACATTTGAGCCGGCCGGCCAGACAAACCGTCGATGGCGGCTTTTGGAAGACCAGTGGCCTTAAAGCGGTCTCTCCAGGCGCCTCCTGCCCGAAATCGGGAGCCTGCTCACCGCCCTTGCTATATTTTTGCACAAATTTCGACCATGTGCCGACCTCTCGCCTTCGCCCTTATCCTCTTCTTTTTTTCCGCCTGCAGTAACAATAGCAAGAACAGCCAGACCGGCGCTACCATAGACCCTGCGTCGGGCGCATTCAATCGGGCTGCAGACAGTGCGCTTGCAGCCTATTACAATATGGCCGAAGCTTTTGTGAAATGGGATTCCATGGGTATTGTGCAGACCGCAGGCATCCTCGATCAGCATATAGGCAACCTGGAACAGGAAGCCGGAACCGACAGCAGCTTATCGAAATCGGGGCTCGCCGGCATCCGGAAGCAGCTCGAGGGCATTCGCGGCAATGCAGACATTTTTGCCAAGAGACATGCGCTGAACAGCCTCTCGACCGGTTTTTTCAGTCTCCTGAAAGAAGGGCGTTACAGCGCCAAAAAGCTTTTTTTACAGGAATGCAACATGCCTTTTAACGATACCGGCAACGCGGTATGGATCAGCGCTGCCGACGTAGTCCGTAACCCTTACCTTGGACTTCGCCATCCAACTTATGGCAAGGGTATGCTGGAATGCGGCGGCAATAAATCGGTGCTTGATTTTACATCAAAAGACAACTGAGCAGGGAATGAGAACAATACTACTGGCACTGCTGTGCACGATAGGAACGGCGGCGTTGGCCCAGACGAAGTATACACTTAACGGTTATGTAAAGGACAGCACCAGTGGTGAGCTGATCATCGGCGCCACGGTAGCCGTGAGCGGCCGCTCGGTAACCACCAACCAATACGGGTTTTATTCCCTTACGCTGGAAGGAGGGGAGTACGATGTGCTGGTTTCGCATGTATCCTATCTTGCCCAATCCTTTCATGTAAGCCTGAAAAGCAATGTAGAATACACGGCACTGCTGCTGCCAAAATCGGCCGCCCTCAACGAGGTGGTGGTCTATAGCCGCCGCAGGGACGACAATGTAAAGAATGCCCAGATGGGCCGCATCGATCTTTCCATCAACCAGGTAAAGAACATACCTGCCTTCCTGGGTGAGGTCGATATTCTGAAAACCATACAGCTGCTGCCTGGCGTACGCAACGCCGGCGAAGGCAATGCCGGTTTTTATGTAAGGGGCGGCGGACCTGATCAAAACCTCATCCTGCTCGACGATGCCGTAGTGTATAACACCGGTCACCTGTTTGGCTTCTTTTCGATCTTCAACTCCGATGCTATCAAGAATACAAGCCTGATCAAGGGCGGTATGCCTGCGCAATACGGTGGCAGGCTTTCCTCTGTGCTCGATGTTTCGATGAAGGACGGCAACGCTAACAAGTTCCAGGGCGAAGGCGGCATAGGCCTCATTGCTTCCCGCTTCTCCATACAGGGGCCCATTAAAAAAGACAAGGCTTCATTTATCGTGTCGGCCAGGAGAACCTATATCGATGCGCTGGTAAAGCCATTCGTTAAAAAGACCAGCAATTTTTACGGCTCGGGCTATTATTTCTATGACCTCAATGCCAAGGTGAACTATCGTTTTTCAGATAAGGACAGGATCTACCTGAGCGGCTATTTCGGCCGTGATGTATTCACCTTCAACAATTCGGAGCGTTCATTCAACGCCAACATTCCCTGGGGTAATTCAACCGCTACCTTGCGCTGGAACCGGGTGTTCAACCGCAAGCTTTTTGCCAATACCACCTTGGTGTACAACGATTATAATTTCAGCTTTGGGGCAGCGCAGAATGATTTCGAGATCAAGCTGGCCTCGGGCATTAGGGATTTCAATGCGAAGATGGATTTCGATTATTATCCTACCGGCAGGCACCGGCTCAAGTTCGGCGGACAGGTCACTTATCATAAATTCATCCCCAACGTTACGTCCGGCCGGCAGGACTCGACCGTCTTCCAGCCTTCCACCGACGGTGTGAAAAGGGCTATAGAGAATGCGCTATATATCCAGGACGACTGGGATGTGAACGAAAAGATCAAGGTAAACTACGGGCTTCGCTGGAGCAGCTTCACACAGGTGGGTCCCTATACCCGGTATGTGCGCGATGCCGATCAGAACAAGCTTGACAGCACCCGCTACGGCAGCCTGGACAAGGTGAAGAACTACAATGGGCTCGAGCCAAGGATCACCCTGCGTTACGCGGCTAACGCCACCACATCCATCAAGGGTTCGGTGACGAGGAACCTCCAGTTCATACACCTTGTGAGCAATGCAGGCACCACGCTTCCCACCGACCTTTGGGTGCCCAGCACATTCAGGGTAAAACCGCAGATCAGCTGGCAGTATTCTGCCGGCCTCTTCAAGAATTTCAAGGACAATGTATACGAAACCTCGCTGGAAGTTTACTACAAGGACATGCGGAACCAGATCGAATACAGGGAGGGTTATACGCCTTCGCTCAGCGATCCCGAGGACGAGTTTGTTTTTGGCAAGGGCTGGAGCTATGGCGCCGAGCTTTTCCTGAACAAGGTAAGGGGAAAGTTCACCGGCTGGATAGGCTATACGCTTTCCTGGACCTGGAGAAAATTCCCGGAGCTGAACGAGGGCATGAAATACCCGGCCAAGTACGACAGGCGCCATGACCTTTCCGTTGTGGGTACATATGAGCTGAGCGATAAATGGAAATTCGGAGCCGTGTTCGTGTATGGCACCGGCAATGCCACTTCGCTGCCCGAACGCTTTTATTTTGTAAATGGTGTGCTTACCCAGGAATTCAGCCGCATCAACCAGTACAGACTAAAGGCCTATCACCGTATGGATCTCTCGGCTACCTATACACCTGTAAAGAAGAACAAAAAATTCCAGGGCTATTGGGTGTTCAGTCTCTACAATACCTACAGCCGGATGAATCCTTATTTCGTCTATTTCGATCAAACCGGAAGTCCGCTGAGCGGCGACCTCAAGATCGAGGCCAGGCAGGTATCCCTGTTCCCCCTGCTGCCATCGGTTACCTGGAACTTTAAGTTTTAAGGCTTGTGGTTGACACAAATTTCTTGCAGAAGAGATGAGCTGGAAGTGCATGAATATGCCTGCGAGACGAGGCCGGTGAAAAGCCCTTTATTCAGGCCCCGGCTTTTCATAGATAAAGCGTACCTGGGCGTTCTTTTTGCCATTGCTGGCAAGAAAAAGCTGGTAGCGTTTCTTTCCTGCCGTTACGATGAGCAAGGCGGTGTTCGGGGGAATGGTGCCAAGGTTCTCGCCAATCATAGTTACTTCGAGCTCCTGGTGATCGAGATCCACTTTAATATCGACTGAAACCGGCTTGAGACCGAGGCGCTGGTTCGAAACCTTCACTTCGTTGTTAACAGTAACTGTGATGGAGTCTCCATCCACCTCGGCATTGTCGTAAAAATCGAGCCGCAGCGTGCCCGTGTCGACGCGTATCTCCTGGATATGATCGAACTCTGATTTAGCCACCCTGTGAAGCACGATGCGACCCGGCGTGCAGGCGGCGCTGCCGTTCATGACCACACCGCCCCAATCTCCAGCGAGCGTTTCTTCCTTTCCCTGCTTGCTGTAGGTAAGTGTGAAATAACGGATACAGGGCGTGCAATCGGGCGGAATATGAAAGGTCATGACCCGCTGCTCCTGTATATTGATGGTCTTGGTGGCAGCATTATAGATGCCATTGTAATTCTTTTTGACGTAGTTGGAGATATCTGAATAATGGTAGCAGAAACCGCTCACCTGGTTATTCTTGATGCTTACCTGCAGTTCCACATGATAAACGGGAAAACAGCCACCCGGCTGCTGGGTCAGGGTGCCCTTCCATATACCATTCAGTTCCTGTCCAATGGCAGGGCTGGTAGAAAGAAAAAGCAGTGCAGCAATAAGCGTTCGGATCTTCACAAGGGGAAAATAGTTGTTTTCAGGCTGGCCGGTTCCAAAAATTACATAAATGGTCAGCCTAGTTTTTCTGATACCTGAAACGGACCATGGCGTTTTTCTGTTCGGTAGAGGTGATGCTTACCTGCAGCCGGCGGTCGCCATCCTGCACGATCATAAGAGAAGTATTGGGTGGAATGCGGCCCATGTTCTCGGCTACCATGACGAGCACGTGATCGGTGTTGTCGTCGTCCATTTTGAGTGTAACGGTGATGGGCGCGGTGCTAAGGCGTTTATTGCTTATGATGGGCTTTCCATCAAGGTAAACGGAAATGGTATCATCGTCCACCTCGCCATTATCGTACAGGCGCACGCTTACTTCCTCGCTGGTCACGGTAACCGTTTGCACCAGCTGGTTCTCCCTGGCTCTCGTGCTGGCCGGGATATTGAATTTTGGCCTGGGGGCTTCAACACTACCCTGTGCGATCCTTTTTGTGGTATCTGTCCTGGGCCTGTCGACAGGCTTTGCATTGGTAACGGCAGGCTTTCTGTCGGGGGCCGGCTTGCTAGGCGCAGGTTTAGCCGGAGTATTTTTTGCCAGCGGCTTCGACACGGGTTTCCTGGCTAGGGTGTCGGGTTTCCGCTGCTCGGTCTTGTTGCGTAAAAATGGTTCGGTATAAAATTCGGAAGTGGTCACCTTGCGCAGCATGAGTTTTCCACCGCCGCAATTGCCGCCGCGCCTGATGCCATATAAAGAATCGGTGGTCTCGTAAATGCTGGTATAAGTGCCTTCCAGGAATTGCTCCCTGCCGGATGCGCTGTAAGAGAGAAAGCATTTCATGATGCAGGCTGTGGATCCGCCGGCCATCTTTACTTCTACGGTCTTAATCTCCTGGATGAGCGCGGCCTGCGTGGACTTTGTAAAATTGCCGGTTACGGTGGCTTTTCCGTAAAATCTTGTATCAAGAAAAGAATAGGAAACACCGGAAATGCGGTTCGATTTTGTCTGCTCGATCTGGAGCTCAAAACGGTATTCCTCGCCGGAATAGGTTTGGAAAGTGCCGCGCCAGATACCTGTCAGGTCCTGGGCCCCCGCATTCAGGGGCAACAAGGCAGCCAAAAAAACAAAAGCAGAAACTAGTCCCTGTAGCGCTGTTTTCATTGCAATGTGCAAATTAGTTATTAAGGCTTTCGCAAAACCACCGCCGTAGCGATTGATTTGTTAATTTTGCCGCTCTTTATGAGTGAAATTATCAACATAACATTACCCGACGGTGCCGTTCGTCAATATCCGAAAGGTACATCGGCGCTGGAGGTGGCCAAATCCATTTCCGAAGGACTGGCCAGGAAAGTGCTTGCCGCAGACGTGAATGGACAGGTATGGGACGCAACAAGACCCATAGAGGATAACGCAAGCCTCAAGCTGCTTACCTGGGACGACTCCGGTGGCAGAACCACGTTCTGGCATTCTTCCGCACACCTTATGGCCGAGGCGGTAGAAAGTCTTTTCCCCGGTGCGAAATTCTGGGTGGGCCCCGCTATTGAGCAACCTCAGGGCTTTTATTACGATATCGATCTTGGCGACCGTTCGATCGGGGAGGAGGACCTTCGCAAGCTTGAAACGAAGATGGCAGAGCTGGCAAAGCAGAACAACAGCTATATCCGCAAGGAGCTGCCGAAATCCGAGGCCATTGCCTACTTCGCCGACAAAGGCGATGAGTATAAGCTTGATCTCCTGCAGAACCTCGAGGACGGCGGCATCAGCTTCTATACCCAGGGCGGGTTCACTGATCTTTGCCGCGGCCCTCATATTCCAAGCACCGGCTTCATCAAAGCCATCAAGCTTACAAATATCGCAGGCGCATACTGGAAGGGCGATGAACGCAACAAGCAGCTCACCAGGATCTACGGCGTCACCTTCCCTTCGCAAAAGCAGCTCGACGAATACCTCAACCTGCTCGAGGAAGCCAAGAAACGCGACCACCGCAAGCTGGGCAAAGAACTTGGCATCTATACCATGGATGATGATGTGGGCCAGGGCCTCATTATGTGGATGCCCAATGGAACAGTTATCATTGAAGAGCTGGAAAAGCTGGCCAAGGAAACTGAGACAGAGGCAGGCTATAAAAGGGTAGTGACCCCGCATATAGCCAAGGAGAGCATGTACCTTACCAGCGGACACCTGCCATATTATGCCGATAGCATGTACCCGCCTATGGAGCTGGAGGGGGAGAAGTATTATCTCAAATCCATGAACTGCCCGCACCACCACAAGATATTTGCGGCGGAGCCCAAAAGCTACCGCGACCTGCCTTACCGCATTGCCGAATACGGAACCGTGTACCGGTACGAGCAAAGCGGGGAGCTATTTGGTCTCATGCGGGTGCGCTGCCTTCATATGAACGATGCACACATCTATTGCACAAAGGAGCAGTTCAACGACGAGTTCAGGGCCGTGAACGAGATGTACCTGAAATACTTCAAGATCTTCGGCATCGATAAATACGTGATGAGGCTTTCCCTGCATTCACCTGATAAGCTTGGCGTTAAATACGTGAATGAACCGGAGCTTTGGAAAGAAACCGAGGCCATGGTGCGGAATGTGCTGCAGGAATCCAACATCCCCTATGTTGAGGTACAGGACGAGGCCGCTTTCTACGGACCTAAGATCGACGTGCAGATCTACAGCGTGATTGGGCGCGAGTTTACCCTGGCCACCAACCAGGTCGATTTTTCGCAGGGACGCAGCTTCAAGCTGGAGTATACATCGCAGGACAATATATCCGAAACGCCCCTAATCATTCACCGCGCACCGCTGGGTACGCACGAGCGTTTTATCGGCTTCCTGCTTGAACATTATGCAGGCAAGCTGCCGACATGGCTGGCGCCGCTCCAGGTAAAGATCCTGCCTATCAGCGACAAGTTCATGGACTATGCGAAATCTGTGCTGGATAAATTAAAAAAAGCAGATATTCGTGCGGAAATCGACGACAGGAACGAAAAGATCGGAAAGAAGATCCGTGATACGGAGCTGCTGCGGGTGCCTTATATGCTGGTGCTGGGCGAAAAAGAGGTGAATGAAGGAAAGGTAGCCATCAGGCGGCAGGGCAAGGGCGATCTTGGTGCAAAACTCGTGGAAGAATTTTTGACTGATATTGTGGCAGAAGTAAAAGAAAGGCGGGAATATTGATAAGGAAAAGCCTGGAGTTTTTAAGAGACGGCAGAAACACTAAAATAAAAATTTAATCGCCAAGGGTTTGCTGGCTGCCGGCAGCCGACCATGGCCAACACATTATGGCATTACCAAACAAAGGAGGATTCAGACCCGGCGGAGGATTCCGTGGCAGATTTGTCCCCCGCAAGGAAGCGGAGCATCGCATCAATCATCACATCAGGGTACCACAGGTTAGGCTGGTTGGCGACAACGTGACGGTTGGTGTCTATTCAACCCAGGAAGCAATGAAAATGGCCCAGGAACAGGCTTTGGACCTGGTTGAGATATCCCCGCAGGCTGACCCGCCCGTTTGTAAGATCATCGACTATAATAAATTCCTTTACGATAAGAAGAAGAAGGAAAAGGAGATGAAGGCCAAAGCGAAGACCACCGAAATGAAGGAGATCCGCTTTACGCCCAATACCGATGATCACGACTTCGACTTCAAAAGCAAGCATGCCGAGAACTTCCTTAAGGAAGGCAATAAGGTAAAAGCTTACGTGCAGTTCAAGGGCCGTGCCATCCAGTTCAAGGACAGGGGAGAGCTGCTGCTGCTAAAATTTGCCGACCGCCTGAAAGATTTCGGCCAGCTTGAAAGCATGCCCAAGCTGGAGGGAAAAAGGATGCTTGCCATCTTTACACCCAAAACCGGCAAAAAGCCAAAAGCCGAGCCTAAGCCACAAGCATAATCAATCGATCTGTATAAAGCCACCAGCAGGTGGCTTTTTCATGTTTGGTGCCCGCAGGGGTTGGTCCATTTGAAGGTTTGCCTCTCCTGGTCATTACTGCACTGGCGGAATGGGTTCTAAAAGGAAAACGCTTGACCATTCGGTTGCCAAGCTCTCTCGCAGGCATAAAGGAGCCAAGAGCTTTGTTAAAGATGCTGCACAGGCGGTAAAAGCAGTTGTTATCGGCCGTTAAAGGCGAACAAACCGCAGATTATCCCGCGCAAATGAGTTAGCTTTGCATGCCCCCCAAAAGGGGCATTTTGGTAATACGCTATGAAGAATATCAGGAATTTCTGCATCATCGCCCACATCGACCACGGTAAATCGACCCTGGCCGACCGCTTGCTTCAAACCACCAATACCATCAGCGAAAGGGAGATGATGGACCAGGTGCTCGACGACATGGACCTGGAGCGCGAAAAAGGCATCACGATAAAGAGCCATGCTATCCAGATCAATCACCGGCACAAGAACGAAAACTATATTCTCAACCTTATCGATACGCCCGGCCATGTGGATTTCAGCTACGAGGTGAGCCGAGCCCTCGCTGCCTGCGAAGGCGCCTTGCTGCTGGTTGACGCCACCCAGGGCATACAGGCCCAAACCATCTCTAATCTTTACCTGGCTATCGATAACGACCTCGAGATCATTCCCGTCATCAACAAGATCGATATGGACGGCGCCATGATCGAAGAGGTAAAAGACCAGATTATTGACCTTATAGGCTGCAAGCCCGAAGACATACTGCTCGCGAGCGGCCGTACGGGGATTGGCGTGGACGCCATACTGGAGGCCATTGTTGAAAGAATACCCGCCCCCAAGGGCGATCCAGTTGCACCCCTGCAGGCCCTGATCTTCGACAGCGTGTTCAACAGCTTCCGCGGCATCATTGTCTACTACCGTATTCTCAATGGCTCCATCAAAAAAGGCGACAAGGTAAAATTCGTTTCTACCGATCAGGAATATGAGGCCGACGAAGTAGGCATCCTCAAGCTTGGCCTGGAGCCCAAAAAAGAAGTAACCACCGGCGATGTGGGTTACATCATCACCGGCATCAAAAACGCAAAAGAGGTGAAGGTGGGTGATACGATCACCAATGCCGTCAACCCTACAAAGGAAATGATCAAAGGCTTCCAGGAAGTGAAGCCCATGGTTTTTGCCGGCATCTTCCCGGTCAACACCGACGAGTTTGAAGAGCTTCGCGACTGCATGGACAAGCTCCAGCTGAACGACGCCTCGCTCACCTTCGAGCTTGAAACCTCGCAGGCCCTCGGCTTTGGATTTCGTTGCGGCTTCCTTGGACTGCTCCATATGGAGATCATCCAGGAAAGGCTGGAGCGCGAGTTCAATCAAACCGTGATCACCACCGTTCCGAACGTAAGCTTCATCGCCTATACCACCAAGGGTGAAAAGATCATTGTAAACAACCCGGCCGAAATGCCGGAGCCGGTAAAGACCGACAGGATCGAGGAACCCTTCATCAAAGCGCAGATCATCACCAAACCCGAATACATCGGCAACATCATGACCCTTTGTCTCGGCAAAAGGGGCATCCTTATCAACCAGAGCTATCTTACCCAGACCAGGGTAGAGCTCATTTTTGAAATGCCGCTAACCGAGATCGTGTTTGATTTTTACGATAAGCTTAAAAGCCAGACCAGGGGTTATGCCTCTTTTGATTATCATCCTATCGGCTACCGCGAGGCAGATATCGTAAAAATGGACATCCTGCTGAATAACGATAAGGTAGATGCCCTGAGCGCTCTTATCCACCGGAGCAGGGCGCAGGACTTCGGACGCAAGCTCTGCGAAAAGCTTAAAGAGCTGCTTCCGCGCCAGCAATTCCAGATAGCCATCCAGGCAGCCATTGGTGCCAAGGTCATTGCAAGGGAGAATATTTCCGCCATGCGTAAGGACGTAACCGCCAAATGTTATGGTGGCGACATCAGCCGTAAGCGCAAGCTGCTGGAAAAGCAGAAAGAGGGCAAGAAGCGCATGCGGCAGATCGGTAATGTGGAAGTGCCTCAGGAAGCATTCCTGGCAGTACTTAAGCTTGATGATTAGGATAGCAATGGTTACCTACAACTTAAAGATTGGTGGGAAACTGCTTTTACTTATCCGTTGGTAAGGTCACGATTAGCAAAAATTTGTTTATGCTTACCGGCGAGTAATTCGAAATGCGTTTTTGTTACAGCGCTTGCTTGGTGCAGGCGCCTGTGTCTTTGATGCATTTTTTCAGATTGTCTGCCTTGGTCTTTACGTATTGCATAAATAAGCGAAAGCGAGAGCCGCTTGCTGATTTGCCCTGTTTTGTCTTTCATTATTAGTTTTATATACTTTATAGTTGTTGTTACGGTGCTGATATTAGGCTCTATCGGTTTTTGTCGGCTGGTGTCATTTTTTGCCTTATCGTTGTTATCATTCTCTCTCGCTTTGTTATTCTCTGCTGTTGTTATCTTTTTTGCTTGATTGCCGATATCATTTTTTTATTCCTCATCCTTTACTGTTTTGTGACCTCCTTGCTTTTGTCACCCTTCCTCGTTGTGTCACCCTTCTTCATTGTGTCATTCTTTCCGGTCTGTCATCGCGACGCAGGAGCGATCTGAGGTTTGTGGCTAAGGCAAGCCGGTTGAAACAAAGCGATTCTCTGCCCTTTTCCAGTGGTGGTAGGGACGTACGAGGGAGTGGCACAACAGAAGCTTTATTGCAGGCTTGGGAATAGTTGTTTTGTGATGGGTGGTTTTGGGGTTTTGCGGGCAGGGTTGAAGGGCCGAGCCTCAGGTCCCTCCTTTCGTCGGGATGACAGGTCGGTGGGTGTGCTAAATTTATTACATTTCATAGGTCGGATGGTGTACCAAATTTATTACATTTCGCAGGTCGAAGGGAATGCGTAACGCATGACATACCAACCTCGGAGAGATTAGGTACTGTATCACAACTACAGATTGGAGAGCTTGCCCACTTCACTACTTGCCAAGTCACGCGCAGAGTATTGTAACTATCTCAAGATATCGCAAGCCAGACGAGATAGACTCCTCGTTGGTAACTTTAATGAATTTCTTCTCATTACTCTTTTGTCTTTGATCAAGAATATAAACCCTGAGAAAAAACACAGCGAGGTTGAAGAAAAATAGCGTTTTAGGTAGGTTGATGTCCTTATGCATGGGCTGAAAGATCGGCGACCTTTACCTATGTATTACATTTACATCCTTACCAACTTAAACCGTACGGTACTATACACTGGTGTAACGAATGATTTAAGGCGGAGAATACTGCAACATTATGCCAACCGAGGAAAGAAAACATCTTTTGCAGGATTATATCATGTCCATTACTTACTTTATTATGAATGCTTTGCTTACATAACGGACGCTATAGCAAGAGAGAAGGAGATCAAGGCCTGGAGAAGAGAAAAGAAGATGAAGCTGATCAATACGACTAACCCGGGCCTTGAATTTCTTAATACAGAGTGGTTTGATGAATGGCCGCCAAAAGATAGTTAAGAGTTTGGCTTGACAACCTTGATAATTTTTCCGGTTCAAATGTGTGAGTTTTGATATAGTTGCTCTTGCCATGGATATTCGCTATTTTAAGATGATTGTAGAGCTCTTCGAGCTATAGAATTCTACCATAACTGCAAAATTCCCCAGCTCATAGTATGTAAAGAAGACTTCCCGTTTGAATTTTGTATGCTAAGACATAAGTACATTTCTAGACCCATGGCATGTAACAAAGTAGACCGGCGC
>DASTPZ010000336.1:0-2513 GCA_035761965.1 Flavisolibacter sp.
TTCACATGGTGCCGGCCGGAAAATGAGTCGGACCGCGGCGCTCAATGCCATCTCCCACCACAACCTCACCGAAGTGCTGGAAAAGCACGGTGTAAAGCTCATTGGTGGCGGACTGGACGAGGCCCCTATGGCCTATAAAGACATCCATGAGGTAATGAAGGCGCAAAAGGCGCTGGTAGAGCCACTTGGCCGCTTTTATCCAAAGATTGTAAGAATGGATGGCGCAGCACCCAAAAAATGGAAAAAGAGCAAGGATATCCTGGGTGAATAAGCAAGCGAAAAGGCTGAGCTCAGGCTTAAGAACCCTGTCCAGGTTTATTGCTAGACTTTAATATAGATCTTTTTTCTATCGAGCCAGTAGCAGATGGCCCACATAAAAAGAATAACGGTCAGCGCAAAAGCCAACGAACCGATCTCCGGCCTGCCCGGTATGAACTTGTATACTTTATCATAGATCCAGTTCCAGGGATTGGTATATACCTGTTCGGCTTTACTGTTGAGTCCATTAGGAATGCGGATCAGCCTCAAACCCTTGGGCAGGAAGGCACTCAGGGCAAAAACAAACAGGGCATTCTTTCCAAACACATCAAAAAAACTCGCCCACCATCCCCTCAGGCCTTTTACCTCGATGGCATAGATCAGTGTGGCGAGAAGGGCAATGGCCATGCCTGTGGTCAAAACAACATAAGAGCTGGTCCATATCTTCTTGTTCACCGGGAAGCTCAGGTCCCAGGCATAACCGGCCAGCAGAAAAGCAACTGACATTACAAACAGCCCGGTGAGCATGGGATAAAGGGAGACCTTGGCCGCCACGCCAGTGGCCACCTCGGGTTCAGGCTTACTTTTTCTCATGATGTAATCACCCACAAGGTAACCAAAGATCACCTGCACGATGGCAGGAAGAGTGCTCACAAAGCCTTCCGGGTCGAAGGGAATTTTTTCGCCGCGGTAAATATGGGGCAGGTTGAGTATGGACAGGTCTATTTCCGTCCCAAACCAGCCGGTGAGGCTATAAGGATCCGAGGGGTTTCCGACGTAACACAGCAACCAGTAAAAAAGCAGCAGGAGCATACCGATGAGGAAGGCGCCGCGCTGCTTGAAATAATATACGATAACAGAAGCAAAGAAATAGCAGATGGCTATCCGCTGAAGAACGCCAAGTATGCGTACACCATTGGTTTTGGTAAGGCCGGTAGCAGCATCAGTGACCGTCCAGGTCCAGGCGTTCCAGGCCAGCTGACCGTCCTGCCACCTGGCAAAGGGCCACCAGTTCAGGAAAAGGCCGATGCCGAAGATGAGCAGGGTGCGCTTGATCACTTTTCTCCAAAAAAGGGAAGGCCCCCCGGTCTGCAACCTAGGCATTACAAAGGCCATGGCATTACCGACGGCAAACAAGAAAAAGGGGAAAACCAGGTCGGTAGGCGTAAGGCCATGCCAGGGGGCATGTTCGAGCGGATCGAAAATATGGCCCCAGGAGCCGGGATTGTTCACCAGGATCATAAGGGCCACCGTAGCTCCCCTGAAAACGTCGAGCGAGTAGAATCTTTGTTTCAAGCGGCAGATTTAGAATAAATGTACTCATTCACTGCCTTAATTGCCCTGTTTTGGTATGCATTGATAATCAATCGAAAAGCTGATCGGTTAGAGGAAGGGCATTTCAAAAGCCTTCCTGCTTCCGGGTTTGGAAAAACTAACTTATTCAAAATCTGTAATTTTTGAAGATTTGCCAGTCACATGGCAAAACCTATATTTGCACGGTTTTCCGATATGCCTGGTCACCATTCATGTGACTGAGGAAGGCGAAGCCATAAATAAAAAGCCGTGAGTCAAAAATGGTATGCCGTTTATACACGGCCGAGGTGGGAAAAAAAAGTGAACAAGCTCCTTTTACAAAAAGGCATAGAAAGCTATTGTCCGCTCAACAAGGTCCGCAGGAAGTGGAGCGACCGCATCAAAACAGTTGAAGAGCCTTTGTTCAAGTCTTATGTTTTCGTCAAAATAAGCGAAGATGACCGGAGCAAGGTGCGCATTACGGAGGGCGTGGTCAATTTCGTTTACTGGGATGGCAAGCCTGCCGTAATAAAAGAAAAGGAGATACAGACCATTCAGCGTTTCCTGGATGAGTATGAGAATGTTGAAGCGGTAAAGATGGATTTCGAGCCACAGGACCGGGTGCGTGTGATCTCCGGGCCCATGATGGATCAGCAGGGCAAGGTGCTGGAAGTAAAGAACAAGACCGCCAAAGTATGTATAGACAGCCTGGGATACATGCTGATTGCTTATATAGACAAGTCCAAGCTGATTCCCGTTCAACAGACAAACCACCATTAATGAGAGTTCTTTGCCTCGCCTGGTTTACACTGGTGCTGCTGGCTTCCTGCAGAACGCAGAAAACCATGACCAATATTAATTACCTAGAGAATGTGAGGGATACTACCGGACTGGAGATAGCAGCCATGATCACGCCACGCATTCAGAAAGGGGATCTTTTGTCTATCAGGGTCTTCAGTGCC
>DASTPZ010000337.1:0-3946 GCA_035761965.1 Flavisolibacter sp.
TCGTTTCCATCGCTTTATGCAGTATCACCACGACCATGTTCGGTCAATCCGGGGTCACCGGCGAGTCGTCGGCGCCCGCCTCCAGCTTCCCAAGATCTCCAACCATACTTCCACCGAGTCCTGATGCATTTGCCTTTACAAGGTATGGGAACCTGCCGGTCGGGCTCTTCACAGGTACGGCGCAATTCAGCCTGCCTTTATATACCGTTGATGCAGGTTCATTGAAGCATAATATCGGAATCAGCTACAGTTCCAACGGTGTGAAGGTGGATGAAATGGCGAGCCGTTTAGGAATCAACTGGGTGCTCCAGGCCGGCGGCGTAATAACCAGGACCGTTATGGATAAGCCGGACGATGCGCCCGGTATTGTCAGGAATTTTTACCAAGGACCCACCGTGCAGTACTTTGGCGGCTTTGCCAGTTTCAACTGGACATTTTACGACTATGTGCGCAAGGCAGTCATCAACAACGCACAGGATTTCCAGCCCGACGAATACTCCTTCAGCATGGATGGCTTATCGGGTAAGTTCATTCAAAGGCAAAACGGACAATTTAAGCTGCTTACCTCCAGCTCGATCAGGATAGAAAAGAATACCCAGGGATTTCTTCTCACATCGGGAGATGGTGTTCGCTACTATTTTACCTTGACCGAAACGGCGAGAGGCTATTCCTACCCGGAAAGCTCATTATTCGAGTGGCAGCCGGCTCATATGCCAACGGCCTGGTACCTTACTAAAATAGTATCGCCTAACAGGGATTCTATTGTTTTTAATTACGCCAGCGTTTCAAATGGCATACACCCGGTTGTTTACGATAATGGCATTACGCAGGATTACAGCACCAAGGCAGACCCTCATTATTATCTCAATACGACGAATATCATGGATGGCGACAGGGGATTCGCGGCGCCTGAACAGCCTATCATGGGCTTGGCTTCGATTCCGGCCGGTCCGGGCCTTGTTACAACCGTCCAGCGAACCGACAACTATGCAAGGTATCTCACCTCTATCGAATTCAAGCTCGGCCGGGTCGAGCTTGTCTATTCAGACAGGGAAGACGTGCTTTTCGAGAAAAAGCTGGATACCGTTAAAGTGATCAGGAACGGCGACAACCAGCTGATCAAATCCTTCGCATTCAACCATACTTATTCCAATGCCGCAGCTGGCGGTTTTGATACTTACATCATAGGAGATTCAAACTATACGGCCTCTCATCCCGAGATCAGAAAGCGGCTGTTCCTGACCGGGGTCGCTGAACAGGCCGTCGGCCTGGCCACTGCTCAAAACTATATATTCGAATACGAGGATATGAATGGTCTCCCTCCCCGTTTAAGTTTTTCACAGGACCGCTATGGCTATTTTAACGGGAAGCAGAATACCTATTTCTTCCCCAACGATACATGGTTCGACCAGTTTATCGGCGACAACGATTTTGGTGGCGACAGGACCGCAAGCCTTAGCCACAGTAAAAAAGGCATTTTGAAAAAGATCGTATATCCAACCGGTGGATACACATTGCTGGAGTATGGACCAAACCAGACCTTCCTTCCTTATGCATATCGTTATATCCGTGACTCGGTAACGGCCCTGTTGGATACCAGCACCTACAATGGCCACCAGGCGCTTTCGGACACTTTTCACCACGACGGCAACCGCGAGCTCCGCTTCAAAGGCAGCTGCAGCTGGGCTACCTTTCCTGTTGGCGGCAGCAGCGGGGGCGATACGAGTCTGGGGAACTATGGCATCTACATCGAGATCGTCGATGCAAACAATAATATCTGTGCCGGGAACTGTAATTATTTTATCCGCCCTGGCGATTCCTTCAGCTATGGCGACTACCTGTATAAGCTTCCGCTTGGGATATACCGTATAAGGCTGACTGCTACGGTCGCAGGCCTGAGATCGTCGATCAAATTCATAACCTCGCTGAAAGAGAATTTGCATAACGATACCACCATCGTTGCAGGCATAAGGGTAAAATCGATAGCAGATTTTGCCGAGAACGGAAAAGAAACCAACCGGCGGGAATACCATTATGGCGCCTGGGGAAGTCCCAATGCCTCATCCGGCAAAGGCTTAAGGTACAGTAAGGATAATAAGCTGGAGTTGAGCTTTACCAGGGGCCTGTTCAGCAGCCTTGAGGGAACATCCATATCCCCCGGAAATACGGCCTATGGCGGATTCAATACCATCCATTCAAACAGCGTGCTCACTAATTTTATCACGGACGCGAATGCCGTTGTTTATGATACATTGATCGAAATGAACATAACATCGGGAGGAATGAACAATGGTGGTATAGAATACAACTATCATTTCCAGGAAAAAGATTCTGCCAGGCCGGTGAGACCAAATTGGGGAAAAGATGTATGGGACGCAGCGCCCTACGTTCCGCCCGGTGCGCCAATGGTAAACAATGATTTTTTGTCGGGACAGTTGCGCAGCCAGAAAGTATTCAGCTTTCAGCAAAAGCATGGCACGCGTAATATGCTCGAGGTGACGGATAATTATTATAAAGTGGATTCCGGCTCTTTGCAGGTCGATACCTTCACGGTGTCGAAAAAAGTAATCGACATAACCAGTGTAAACCCTGAATGGCCTTATTTCTATTATTTCGACATCTATCGCTACCTCAGGTATTACGGATGGGTAAGGCTGGACAGCACGGTTAAGACCCGGTACGATGGTACGGAGGCGATACGGACAAGAAGTCACTACTTCGCATATTCAACAAAGCATTATAAGCCCCGGTCCATATTCTATACAGTAAGCACGGGGCCCGATAAGAGCCTTTCGATGCGCTATGTGGGCGATATGCTTCCCCTGGACCCCGGGTACAGCACGGTTTATGAGCCAATGATGACGGCCAACCGGGTGAATGGGATCGTCCAGGAAACGAATGATAAGGATTTTGATCAGCTAAGTAAGAAAAGGCTGGTTTATGCTTATTTCCCGGGTATCGATCTTTATTTGCCCTCCCAGTCCTTTTCTTCGCTTTACCAGAACAGCGAAGTGCTGGATATTACCTATGATCAGTACGATGCTAACGGCAACCTGCTGCAATATACCGGGCGCGATGGGATCGTGCATTCCATTATCTGGGGATATAACCGGAGCTACCCTGTAGCCGTAATAACCGGGGCGAGCTACAGTGCAGCCATAGCCCTGCTGAATACTGCGACTATCAATAACCCGCCTTCCGACGCGGCTCTGCGCACGGAGCTCAACAACCTCAGGACCGGCTTGCCTGTTACGGCCATGATCAAGAGCTTTACCTATTCTCCCCTGATCGGCATAACCAGTCAAACCGACGAAAGAGGCCAAACGACCTATTTCAGCTATGATCATTTCAATCGCTTGCACCTTGTGCGCGACCATGAGAATAATATCCTCAAAAGGTTTTGTTACAAGTACAACGGGCAGGCTGCAGATTGCGACGGCCTGGTCTATGAGAACAAAGCGCTTAACCAGCCCTTTACAAAGAACAACTGTTCATCGGGGTATGGGACCGTGGTAAACTACCTGGTGCCGCCAGGGAAGTATACTTCCTCGGTTAGCCAGGCAGCAGCCGATGCCCAGGCCCAGGCGGAAGCGACAGCCAACGGGCAGGCCAATGCCAATGCATTCGGCATTTGTGAGCCTTGTAATAGCAACAACTGCACCGGCGTCGACAAAAAATGTATCAACGGCATTTGTGAAACCGGCACAAAGATCTGTTCCAGCATTGTGAAGGTCGGCGGTGTCTGGATCACCACCTATCATTACCAGTGGAGCGATAATTCGGTAAGTCCTGACTACCAAGAAATCGGTATTGGTTGTCTTGTTCTATAAAAAAATAATTATGCAACATTTTATTTATATTCTTTTTGCTGTTTTGTTTCAGACCAGCATTTATAGCCTGCAGTTCAACGCGGCCGATGGCTCGGTCCAGTCATTTTCTTCCTGGC
>DASTPZ010000338.1:0-15533 GCA_035761965.1 Flavisolibacter sp.
CACTTACCTAATTTATATTTGTATGATTTAACTAAATGCACTATGGCACTACTGGATTTAGACTGGAAAAAACAATTTTTCAATTACTTAATGAACGAACGTGATGAAGAGGCATTTGATTTGAAACTTCAGCATTTCCCAACATCTTTATTCCGGTATAGAAAACTTAGTGATTATTCAATCCAAAACATCAAAAACAATGATGTTTGGTTAGCAAGCATTAACTCTTTAAATGACCCTTTCGAGTGCTCATTAAAATTTGATAACGATGCTTGCCTACGCTTGTTTTATTCCAGCGATGTATTTCGTAACAACTTTAAACAGGCTACTGGCGTGGCTCTTTCCAGTCTGGAAGTTAAAAGACTATCTAGTAGTAAACACCCTTACCTTGATTACCTTGAATTGTGCAAGTTCCACAACGTAATAATAACGGTTAGCCCTGAGGAACAAATAGACAAAGTTCAAAACAGATGGAAAGAGATTATTAAAGAGACTAATAGCTATGTAAAGATTTGCTGCTTCAGTGAAAACAACGACTCGACGTTAATGTGGTCACACTATGCTGATAACCATAAAGGCATATGTATTGAATATGACTTTGAAAACGTGGATAGTCTAAGACCGTTTTTACAACCAATAATCTACACTAACGAAATATTTTCAATTGGAACCTTTGAAGAACTTACTTCCCATAAAAAAATCGGTTCAACTTTAATAAAAAGTAAAGATTGGGAATATGAAAAGGAGTGGCGGCTGACTATTTTTAATCCGCCACTAAACCTACCAGATAGAATAAGTGTTCCAACTCCTAAAGCCGTTTACTTGGGAACACGATTTGAGGAGAATACTACTGATTACCAGAAGAGACTACTTGATACTTTAAGCGCAAAAAACATTCAAGTGTATCGTATGACTAAGCATTCAACTGAATTCAAGCTAATAAGTCAAGCAATGTAATATGACATACAGGCCTAGTATAATTTACTTTTAAAATGCTATAGTGAAGTTGCATTTTAAAAGTAAAAGGATAGCCATCTTTACTTTAAACGCTTAATAAGCCTATTTACTTACAAACTGAAGCTCCTAAAGGGGAAAAATGCTATTAATTATATATAGGTCATTTAACAGGCTACTCTTGCTCAAATTGAACAAAATAGCTCTATTTGATGGGGTGTAATTAATATAACATCTATCAGACTCCAGCATTATTAACTCACCTTTTCAAGCCCTCAGCTTCTTGCCGTTTTTCTTCCCTTTGATGCGATTCTATTAATCTCTAAAAATCATCAGAATACTAATCTAACCTTTAAGAAAACATTAATACTCTCATAAGTGTATTGAAAATAAACTATTTAGAATAGGTCGTGGTCTCCAACTAGCTATAAACTGCTAGTTATCAATATGTTACGCTTGGAACATTCAAGTATTTTACGTATTTTTGTATAGTTAAGATTCAAGCTGATTATTGCTGACTTTTAACTAGAGATAATTCTTTCTCATTTATGCCTCTGAGTAAATTCCTACCGTTAAAGAGGCAAACTATTGTGCGATTATATCGTGCAGCCCCAAAACATTAATTTGTAATGGGGGTTAAAAACTTTTTGAAAGCAAAGTTTCATTGAAGTTGGATTCAAGCGTTAGTGAACCCCAAAAGGGTTGTATTGAGTTGCTCGCATTTATCTCTATGGTGAAGAATGCGCATAGTAATTCGGTTCTTTATAAGACTGCAGCCTATAAAATGGCGCAGAAAATAGGTATCAGTGACGGGAGGATAGTTGAAAACTACCTATCCCAATGCATCGCCATGAGCTTATGTACCGTTGAAGAACAACGCTTCAATACCAAAGGTCGTAGAACTGTCTACAAATTCATTTCCTACAGTAAAGCTCTCAGTATCCTTCTGGGTATAGAGAAAGCTCAACTCAAGTATTTCCCCTTGCATAAAGGGCTAGGTAAGATAAAGAAATATCAATACCAGATAGAACTGGATTTAGCAGGAAAACACTTTTCCCAGCAAGCATATAAGACCGCATCTAACTTTCCGAACAAGCACTATCTCAACAAAGAGATGAAAAATCTCTGGAAACTACCTGTGTCGGAAAGACAAACCAGAAGGGTGAAGTCTAAACTCAAAAAGCTGGGAAAAGCCTATTCTGCTGCCGATGACATGTCCTTTCAATCTAAAATACACGGACATGCTAATGGTGTTGTAACAGGCTGTAATCACATTGGAGCACTCATTGGTAAGTCTGGCACTACTGGCTTTAAAAGACTTAAAAAAGTGGGCTGAGGTAGGTATTATTGAGACACACGATATAATATCCTTCCAGCCTACAAACTCCAAGCTTGAAGCTTTTCATTTAATTGACACTTTAAAGAAAGATAAGGTGAAGGGGATACATATATATAGTAAAAAGGGAGGAGTTAAAACCATCATTGGGAAAAAAGTGATTGGATTTAAATCTGCTGGATTTACTTATGGGAGCTTATCCTAAATGGATAATACTAGAACATTGAGATAGTAGATTAACATTTTCCAAATAACAAAAAACAAGAAAATAAAATGAGACTTAATCGACAAAACGCAGAAAGACGGGAAAAAAACTATTCGGGTCGTGGTACGGCAATGATGGATTTTATGGAAACGGCTCGTATAAGAACAAGCAGTACTCAACGCAAGGATGTTTCTAAAGAAGACATTCAAATGCTTAGAGATTTGCTAAGGAAACACTCTAAAAATGAGTTTTATAAATCGCTGGCAATTCAATTGGCTAACGAGGGAGGGCTAACCGCCAAACAAATTCAGAGTATTCATTTTGACTATGAAAAATTACAAGCCGTAGTGAATAAAACAACTAATTAACTAAGCTTGTCATTCAAGCAGGTAAGCAAGGCTTACATAGAAATCCTATTTGAGCAATCTCGCTCTTTGATATAATATGACAATGATTTCCATGAAAGTTTTAAAATGGAAATTCAAAATTGGCAGCCTGTTAAAAACTTTGAAGGGCTGTATGAGATTAATGAAAAAAGTGTGGTGCGAAGCCTACACAAAAGAAACTACCATAGTATAATAACCCAGCGAATTGATCGAGCAGGCTATTATACCGTGAGATTGAATAAAGCCGGGAAGGACTCAACCCAGTTTGTACACAGACTTCTAGGCTTTGCCTTTCTAGCAGAACCCACATATCCTAAAGCTGTCATCAATCATAAAGACGGTAATAAGCTAAATAACAGCTTGAATAATTTGGAGTGGACTACTCAGTCTGGCAACATGAAACATGCTTATATAAGCGGGCTGTGCAAGGTACCAGATAAGAATTTCAAGAAGGTGGTTGATACCTGTACCAAAACGGTTTATAAGAGTGTGAAAGAAGCAGCGGCGGCCTTAGACATAACCTATAGCACCTGCAAGAACTACCTGAATGGTAACCGCCCTAATCCAACTTGTCTACGATATGCAGCATAAGGGTAGTATTAACTACTACCCTTTTTCATATAGCTTCTCCATATCATTACTAATCTTATTGAGGTTCACACGGGCGTAAATCTGCGTTGTTTTCAGCATCTTATGCCCCAACATAGCTGATACTGTTGTTATATCAACCCCGTTGTTCAACGTTACCGTACTGGCAAACGTATGTCTTGCAGCATGAAACGATAATTCCTTATTTATTCCTGCTAGTGCTGCAACTTCCTTCAGATACTTATTTAAATTTTGAGAGGAAATCACAGGCAATAATGTTTTACCTGCATGGCTTTTATACTTTTTTAGGATTTCCTGTGCTTGTGGAAGCAATGGTATTACTGACTGGTTTTTGGTTTTCGTTCTGTCCAGCACAATCCAGTCCTTGCCATTTATGCGTTGCAAATGTTGGGTGCTTAATTTACTTACATCGGCATAAGCCAGCCCAGTATAACAGGAAAAGACAAACACATCCCGAACCCGGTTTAACCTATCAGAAGGAAGCGGCAACTGCTCCAACGCTTGCAATTCTTCTTTGATTAGGTGCACCCGTTTAGGCTCTACAATTTTACTCTGGTAATGGGCGAAGGGGTCTTTGGTGAGCCACTCATTCAGCATCGCCACTCGTATGACTCGCTTGAGCTGCTGCATATGTTTAACTACACCATTGTTGTGTAAACCCTGTTTGACACGCATAAATACATCCAGTTCCTGAACAAACTGGTGATTCAATTCACTTAAGAATATATCCTCCACATCACGCTCCTGTTGTAGGAACAGCTCCACCTTATGTTTGCAGGCTTCATAATTCTTTACTGTACCGGCTGCTACATCATGCCCAATACGAGCCCGTAATTGATTAATGTGATAATCTATCGTCTCAATGAGGGTATAAGTAGACGCATGAGTGCCTAGCACATATTCCTTAATCTGCTTGGCTAATGGTTACATCATTCTTTTTACTATCCGTATAAGCTTCCCACGCTTTGGTTTTGAGATTAAGCAGGTATTGATTGTATTTAATAGTCAACTCGTCAGCGCCCTTGATTTGCGAACGCCCTTTATCCCATTGCTTTTCCTCAACGGAGATTTGTGTAGGAAAGTTAATACGCTCTCCTTTCAAGGTAATGCGCATCATAATAGGGGTCAATCCCTTTTTAGAGACTTTGGATTTATAAAGCCAGAATAAGACTTTCATTTTGAGTATGTTAGAAGAGTGAGAAAAAAAGGTTTACATTTTGGAAGGAGTTATGCAGGAGTTGAATCCAACCGGCTGTATGCAGCCACCAGAAAGGATTGTAGATTTTTAGATTCAACTCCAAAATTGAATTGGTACCACACGTTTTGGTACCTTTTTTCATCGTTAAGGAGGCCTAACGAAAAGACTAGTGAGAAATGGAAGAAAGGGAGAAAGCAACGCCCATAAAGTGAAGCCCTTGTCCAGCAAGGCTTTCAAAAGAACAGCTCTTGACGTATGGACACAAAAAAGCTCCAGCCAAACGACTGGAGCCTTATAATGTACCGAGGAGCAGACTTGAACTGCCGACCTCAGGGTTATGAATCCTGTGCTCTAACCAGCTGAGCTACCTCGGCTTTTAACGATCCCGCTGGGATTGGCAGTAGGGGCGTTGCCCGGCTGCTGCACCCTTGGGGGCTGCAAAAATAGGGATTCGGCCTTTTACCCGGAAATGATTTTTCGGGTAAAACCCGTTTCTCCAACTTATCTTGGCCAAAAATCAAGCTTTATGGTGGAGCTGCGCATGGCCACTGTATCAGACGCCCGGGAAATCCTGGATATCTATGCCCCCTACATCCTCGACTCGGCCTTTACTTTCGAGAACGAGCTGCCCCCACTGGAGCAGTTTGCCGGGCGCATTGAGACCTGCACCAAAAAATTCCCCTGGATCGTTTGTGAGATCGATGGCACCATAGCCGGCTATGTTTATGCCTCCCCGCACCGCGACCGCGATGCCTACCAGTGGACCTGCGAATGTTCAGTTTATGTGCATTCGGGATTCCATGGAAAAGGATTGGCGCGCGAGCTTTATTCCATTCTCTTTTCCATGCTGAAGGTGCAGGGACTGAGGAGCGTTTATGCCGGTATCACCCTTCCCAATGAACCCAGCGTGCGCCTGCACGAGAGCTGCGGCTTCGAATGGTTCGTTACCTACGATAATGTGGGCTATAAGCTGGGTAGCTGGCATAAAGTAGGGTGGTGGAGACTGCAGCTCAACGATTTTGACCTGCAACCCTCACCACCCCTTAAATTACCTGATCTCGACCCCGGACTTTACCAAACCCTGTTTACACAGGCTGCCCGGCGTATCGGGGAAAGGTTATGAATTGACATATGGATTAGACCCGCCGCCAATGCCTCCGCCGTCCTGCACGCTTTGTGCTTCGGTACGCAGGATGTTAGGGTCGTTGTGCGCGGTATTACCCGGGTTATGTTTTGTTTCGATGTACTCCTTGAAGCTCATCACATCTTGGCGGATCATTTTTTCAAACACAGGAGTGAGTACCTTGGCCAGTCCCGCACCCAGCTCGCCTGCAGGCGGATGATAGCTGATCACCACTTCCAGCTCAGTTCCCTGTCCGCCCAGTGCATCATGGAAAGTAACCTTGCCTGCATTGTTGATCATGGAATTGGGAATGGACTGCCAGCCGATGAGGTAGTTGGGCTCTTCTTTTACGATCTCCGCATTCCACTTCACCTTGCCGATATTGCCCGGAACCACGGCCTCCCAATGTGAGTGCTTGGCATCGATCTCGGTTACTGAAGCCAGGTGCTTCATGAACAGTGGCAGGTTCTCCAGCTTGCGCCAGAATGCATATACTTCCTCCTTTGGCTTGTTCACGATCAACCCGGTGCGGATATTGATGTTGGCAGTATTGGAAACACCTTTTGTTTTACCCATGCTCGAATACACGGGACAATGGCCCGATACGCCACGGTAAAGCAGTGCGCCACCCAAAGCCGTTTTTATCAGTCCCGAAAGCGGATTTTTCAGGATGTTGTTAAGGCCGGAAGAAAGAAGCCAGGAGCCAATAGCCGCGCTGGCAATACGTTCGCCCTGTCCTACGTTTACGACACCGCTGCCGCTTTGCGGCTGAAACTCATTGTCTGCATGCCAGCTACCGTATTGATCATTTGCCATATACTGTATTTTTTTAGGTAAATAATTGCCGTGATGGCTTTACAGCTACTTTGCAATTATTATGCCCCTGGAAATCCATGATATGCATATGATACGCGGCTTCTGTGCCCGCAGCATTGTGCAGCACCGCTAGCTGCAAGGCACACCTGTCCATTGCAGCATTATAGTTTTGAATTGAGTAGAAAATTACCCAGGGCTCAGAGCGCAGCACCCGCGCTGGCCAGGGGCTTTGCTGCGGTTCGGCCGGGATACTCTTCCAGGGCTTTCTGCAGGCAATTCATGGCCTCATCAAGGTCTTTTAAGTTGAGCACATAGGCAAGGCGCACCTCGTTCTTGCCCAACCCGGCGCTGCCGTAGAAACCTGTGGCGGGTGCCAGCATAACGGTTTTGTTGTTGTAAGAAAAAGATTCGAGCAGCCACTGGCAGAATCGATCCGAATCGTCTATCGGTAATTGGGCCATGGCATAAAATGCACCGCCAGGGTTGGGGCAAAATACGCCGGGCATGGCGTTCAGCCTTTTCACCAGTAAATCCCTCCTGGCCTGGTATTCGGCTTTTGGCTCGTTGAAATATGAAGCGGGAAGATCCACTGCCGCCTCACCCAGGATCTGGGCGAGTCCGGGCGGACTTAACCTTGCCTGCGCAAACTTCATGGCAGCATCGTAAACCGCCTTGTTCTTGGTAACAAAGGCACCAAGCCTGGCGCCGCAGGCGCTGTACCGCTTGCTCACGGTATCCATCAGCACCACGTGTTCTTCCATGCCGGTAAGGTGCATGGCGCTCACATATTCGCCCGCATAAATAAATTCACGGTAGGCTTCATCCGAAAATAAATAGAGCCCATGGCTGAGGCAGATGGTCTTGAGGGCCTCCATTTCCTCCCGGCTGTAAAGGTAGCCGGTTGGGTTATTGGGACTGCAAACAACGATCGCCTTTGTATTGGGTGTAATTACTTTTTCGAATTCTGAGATGGGTGGAAGGGCAAAGCCATTCTCGATCGAGGAGGTGATGGGCACCACTTTAACACCAGCTGCCACGGCAAAGCCATTGTAGTTGGCATAAAAGGGTTCGGGGATGATCACCTCGTCGCCTGGGTTGAGGCAGGTAAAGAAGCCAAACATGATGGCTTCGGAACCGCCGGTGGTTACCAGTATCTGGTCTGCGGTCACATCGATGCCAACGGATTTGTAATAGCTCACCAGCTTTTTGCGATAGCTCTCATTGCCCGCACTATGGCTATATTCCAGAACAGTGATGTCGGCTTTACGCACCGCGTCGAGGATAGCCGGTGGGGTTTCTATATCCGGCTGCCCGATGTTGAGGTGAAAAACCCTGGTTCCTCTTTTTTTTGCAGCTTCTGCATAGGGTACCAATTTCCTGATAGGTGAGGGGGGCATCTGCCTGCCACGTTCCGAGATCTTTAGCATAAGGCAAAAATAAGTGGTTTGATGTTTCGTAAAGAAGGTTTGACGCCTGATCCTGATGCATCGCCCTAAGCCATGGCAAGGCAACGGATTGTCTGCTTCTATCCAGGTTTTACAGCTGCACCAGTGATCGGTATAAAATGCCTATTTATTCCATTCCCACAAACCCCATTTGAGCTTATCGGGTGTCTTTACGCCGCTTTGCTTTAACGTAAGCATCGCACCGCCGCGGTGGTGCGCCTCATGGGCAATAAGGTAGGAAATGAAAGGAATCAGTCCTTTTTTAAAGCTTTTTACCTTGCCGCCATTTTCCCAGCTCTCATTGATCAGCTCTTCTATGGCCCTGCCGGAGGCTTCCAGCGCCGTTTTCAACGCCAACTTGTTGAGCGGCGCTTCTTTATCGAGCGGATTGTATCTTTTAAAAATGCCGGCCGATGCGGTTTCCAGCCATTGCAGGCGGGTATTGTGCAGGTGAACGAACTGCTGGTAGATCGTTCTGCCCCGCGGCGAAAGGGTTTTACCCAGGTCATCTTCAGACAGCTCTTCTGCCAGCAGGAGGTTCATCCGGTTTGCCGTTTTCCAGGCTTCGATCAATTGTTCTTTCATACAGGTGAGAAAAGGGAATGATGCTCGTAGTTAGATCCGCTGCAAAGGTTAATAAATAAAAAATCCCCCGGCAAAACCGGGGGACCATAGTCCTGAATTCTTTATTTGCTTTTTTTATCCGACTTGGCCGCATCCTTTGGATAGGTAGCCAGTCTTGCCTTTTCTGCTTTTTTATAATCGGCAGTCTTGGTATAGGCGTCAAAAACAACATCGGAAACTACCTCACCGGTGATCTTGATCACTTTTGGCTCCTGCACACCGGCAAGCTTTACATAAACGTCTTTTTCGAAGCGGCCCATGGCAGCGGCATTGTAACCCACTTTGATCTTGGTGGAAGCGTTAGGAGCGAGAGGAGCTTTTGATACCTCGGGCGTGGTGCATCCGCAGCCGGCCCAGGAGTTCTCAATCACGATCGGCTTATCGCTCGTGTTGGTCAGGGTGAAATACACGGTGGCAGGTACATTCTGCTTCAGTTTGCCGAAATCGTACTTGTCTGTGTCAACCTTGATCACTTCATCGGCCTTGGCCTGTGCCATGGCTGCCATGCTTGTTACGAAAGCGGCAGCAAGTAAAAAGAACTTTTTCATGTTGCTTATTGAATTTGTTGTTTTAAAAATTGTACACCTTCATTTGCGGGGGCAGATCCTACAGGCGCCTTCCAAACGGTGCCCTTTATCTTGATCTGTTTTGTTTGATTACCGTTGTATGTAATGGTAATAAATTTTTCAAAATACCCTTCGGCCGCGGCATTGTAGCCTACCTTGATCTTGTCGGAAGCGCCGGCGGGAATGGGTTCCCTGGACCACTCGGGCGTTGTGCATCCGCAACTGGCCTGTACATTATCCAGTTTGAGCGGCAGGGCCGACTGGTTCGTTACTTCGAAAAAATAATAAACGGGCTTGTTCTGGGCTATCTTGCCAAAATCGTATTCGGCCTGCTTAATGAGCAATGCTTCCGGCGCAGTCTTTTGATCCGCGGGCTTTGCCTCGTGGGGGTGCGGGTGGTCGTGTTCGACCTTTGCCTGTCCATGGACTAAACCCATGACCAGCAATGCAATACTTCCCAAAAGCACTCTTTTCATAAGAAAAATTCTTTGTCTCAAAAATAAGTCAAAGGACCCGGAAACCATAGCAATTTAGCCAATGCTTTGGGATTTTTTAACGGTGAGCGGCTAAAACCTATTTTTGCCCCATGGAAAATACATTTGAGGCCAGCCAGCACTCTTTGGAAAACCTTTCTTTCGATAAGTTCAGGGAAGAAGTGCTCCAGGATTACCGGTGGGTATGCATAAGCCGGGAAACCAGCCTGCTGGGCAGGAAGGAAGTGCTCACCGGCAAGGCCAAATTTGGCATTTTTGGAGATGGAAAAGAGGTGGCCCAGGTGGCCATGGCGAAGTTCTTTCAGCCCGGCGATTTCCGGTCGGGTTATTACCGCGACCAGACCTTTATGTTTGCCGCCGAGCTGGCCACCGTACGGCAGTTTTTTGCACAGCTTTATGCTGACCCCGATATCGAAAATGAGCCTTTCAGCGCGGGTCGCCAGATGAATGCGCATTTTTCCACACCCTTCGTGGATGGCAAGGGAGAATGGCTTGACCTGGCAAACAGGAAAAACGTTTCCTCCGATATTGCGCCCACTGCGGGACAGATGGTTCGCGGCCTGGGACTCGCCTTTGCCTCCAAGGTATTCAGGAATGTAAAGGAGCTGGGCGATCTTTCGAACCTTTCCTACAACGGCAACGAGGTTTGCTTTTGCACCATCGGCGACGCATCCACCTCCGAAGGCCAGTTCTGGGAAACCATCAATGCGGCCGGCGTGCTCCAGGTGCCGCTGGTGGTCTTTGTTTGGGACGATGGCTACGGAATTTCGGTTCCTAAAAAATACCAAACCACCAAGGGTTCTGTATCCGAAGCCCTAAAAGGCATGCAGAAGGATGAAGGAACCAACGGCTTTCATATATACAAGGTAAAGGGATGGGACTACGCCGGTCTCTGCGAAACCTTTGAAGAGGGTATTCGCCTGGCGAGGGAAACGCATACTCCTACTATCTTTCACGTGGAGGAGATCACGCAGCCGCAGGGACATTCGACCTCCGGAAGCCACGAGCGCTATAAGACCACCGAGCGGCTCGAATGGGAGAGGGAATGGGATAGCATGAAGAAGATGCGCGAATGGGTCATTGCCAATGTGCTGGCCACGGAAGAAGAGCTGGAAGCCATCGAAACCGAAGCAAAGGAAATTGTGCGCCGCGAAAAGCAGGCTGCATGGGACGCTTACCTCCAACCGATCAAACAGCAGGTGGCTAAAGTTGCGGGCCTGCTTACCGATGCCGCTTCTAAACCCAATACTCCTGCTGCCGAGCTTGAAGCCCTAGCTTCCGAGCTTACCGGCATCCGTGAGCCGCTGCGCCGCGATGTGATGCGCATTCTTTCAAAGGCGCTCAGTTTGCTTGGTACACATGACGCAGCCTATTGGATCGGCGATTACTACAAAGAACTGCAGCAGCTCAACAGCGGGCTTTACAATACCAGTCTTTATCATGAGGGTCCGCGATCCGCACTTAAGGTTGCTCCTTCACCCGCCAGGTACGAAGACGATGCGCCTGCGGTAAACGGGTTCGAAGTGCTCAACCATTATTTCGACCAGCTTTTTGCCAGCAACCCGCGCGTGCTTGCCTTTGGCGAAGACCTGGGCTTTATAGGCGATGTGAACCAGGGATTCTCGGGCCTGCAGGCCAAATACGGCGAAGAGCGGATCTTCGATACCGGCATCCGGGAGCTTACCATCATGGGACAGGGCATAGGCCTCGCCCTGAGAGGATTGCGTCCGATCGCCGAAATACAATACCTCGATTACCTGCTTTATGGTCTTCAACCCCTCAGCGATGATGTGGCAACGCTTCACTATCGTACCAAGGGAAGACAAAGCTGTCCTCTTATCGTACGCACACGCGGCCACCGCCTCGAGGGCATCTGGCACAGCGGTTCGCCCATGGGTATGGTCATCAATGCGCTTCGTGGCATGTATGTATGTGTACCCCGGAATATGACCCAGGCTGTGGGTATGTACAATACCCTGCTGAGGAGCAATGATCCCGGTATCGTAGTGGAATGTCTTAACGGCTACCGCCTTAAGGAAAAGCTGCCTGCCAACCTGCTCGATTACACCGTTCCGCTGGGTGTGCCCGAAGTGGTAAAAGAAGGTAGCGATATAACCCTGGTGAGCTATGGCTCAACCCTTAGGATTGTACTCGAAGCTGCACTGCAGCTGGAGAAGCAAGGTATCAGCTGTGAGGTGATAGATGTGCAAACCTTGCTGCCCTTCGATACGGGTCATAAGATCCTTGAATCGCTCAAGAAAACAAACCGGATCGCATTTATCGATGAGGATGTGCCCGGCGGCGCCACGGCCTTTATGTTCAACCAGGTAATGGAAGTGCAGGGAGGTTACCGCTGGCTTGACGTAGCGCCAAGGACCATCACGGCCAAAGCTCATCGTCCTGCTTACGGCAGCGACGGCGACTATTTCAGCAAGCCCAATGCAGAAGAAATAGAAGCTGTGCTTAAATCAATGATGGCAGAATAAAAAGCTTTGATAAAAGAAAGGCGGCATGGCTTGACTGTGCCGCCTTTTTTATTGCCTTTCACTGCAAGAAATAGCGGCCTAGGATCGAACTGAAGAAAATATTTTCCGGAACTGTTCAATGGCCTTGTGTCCGTTCTCTCCGAGCTCAAGCGAATACTCATTTACATAAAGCTCTATATGCTGACGCATGACGGATTCGTCCATTGCCTGCGCATGTGTTTTTGTATAGTCGGTTATTGCCGGGTAGTTTGAAAAAGCATACTCCACGCTTTTCCGGATCAGGGCGCTGATCCTGCCCTGCACTTCCGGAGGTACTGTTTTTTTTGCGGCTATGCAAGCCAGGGGTATGGGCGCTTTTTGCTTTTCTTCCCAAACCTCGCCAAGATCGCAGACCTTGATAAGACCTCTCTGGTGATAGGTAAAGCGGTTCTCATGGATGATCACGCCCAGGTCGGCTTCTCCATTCAATACCGCATCCTCGATGGAAGAAAACAGCATCGGTATCCGCTGCTTTGCGGCCGGAAAAGCAAAGTGAAGCAAAAAATTGGCGGTGGTGAGCTCACCCGGGATAGCAATGCGGCTATGCGCCAGGTCAGGTACATCTACCATGCGCCTGGCAACGAGCAGGGGGCCTACTCCCTTACCCATAGCGGCGCCGGACTGCAGCATATCATATTTTTCCGCATTGCGGAAAAAAGCAGGAAAGCTTAGCTTGGTGAGGTCCAACTCATCGCTTGCCGCCATTTCGTTCAATGTCTGTATGTCTTCAAGTCTCACCTCAAATTCAAAACCCTCGGTATCGATCTTCCGGTTAACGAGTGCGTCGAAGATGAAGGTATCATTAGGGCAGGGGGAAAAGCCAAGCGTAAATTTCATGGTCTTGAAAATTTTAAGATCAGTTCCTGCAAAGCTGTGTTCAAGCTGGTTATGGCCTCAGCCATGGCCCATTTCTTTTTGTCCCGTTCACCGGCATAATTGGAGATCGATCGGATCTGCAGGAAACGCAGGTTCTCTTTCAGCGCCACATAATGAAGCGCCGCACCTTCCATCGATTCAACACTGGCCCCAAGCGCCCTGTAAATCTCAATCCTTTCTGAATTGGTGCTGATCTCGTTCACAGAAACGGCATCAACAGGATGGAGACCGGTGCCGGCCGCTTCAACAAAAGGGTTGAAAAGCTTTCCCTCCTGCCAGGGGGGATCGTTTGGATGGAGAAGGCCAAGTCCGCTCAGGCTGCGAAAGCTTCCATCCTCCTGCACCCCAAGATCACCGATGGTTTCGGCACGCACTGCTACAACCTTTCCCAGGGGCAGCAAGGGATCGAGGCTGCCTGCTATTCCTGCCTGCAGTATAAGCGAGGGCCTTGCCTGGAGTATGCTGCGTGTAAGACTGTAGGTGGCGGCAGTGAGACCGATACCGGTGATGAGTACGTCCACGCCGGCCGGCTGTTGCTGCCTGAGCATATCCAGTGTCGGAAGGATCTCGAAATCGGTAGCTGCGCAAACGAGCAGTGACATAGAACCGCAAAAATAGACCATGATAAGCTCCCGGCCGAATATTTTGGCTTTGCCCGGGATGAACCATTCCTGCCCGGCGCTGTTATTCATGGGCGCAGGGCTTCAAACCAGGCTGTCGATTCTCAGATCATTCGGACTACCTTTGTAAATTGTCGATCGATACATATGAATAAAAAACTAGCCGTCATTCGAAGGGAGCATTTTAATGCAGCTCATCGCCTTTACAAGGAGCAATGGACCGATGACCAGAACATGGCTACATTCGGAAAATGCAGCCTGCCTAATTACCACGGCCACAACTACGAGCTCGAAGTGAAGGTAGTGGGGGAGGTGGATCCTGTTACAGGTTTTGTTATGGACCTGAAAGTACTCTCCGACCTGGTGGAAGAGAAGGTGCTGGACAAGTTCGATCACAGGAACCTTAACGTGGACGTAGAGGAGTTCAGGACCCTCAATCCAACGGCAGAGAATATCGCCATCGTTATCTACGATCTGCTGCGCCCGCATATTGCACCTGAATTCGATCTCTTCATCCGCCTCTTCGAAACGCCCCGGAATTATGTAGAATATCCTGCCTGACCCGGTGCCGTATCGCAATCTTTCTTAAACTTAAAATCAAAAAACAATAAGATGGCCTATCACAAACAAGAAGGCTTTGATAAAGAACCAACAGAAGAGCTGATCTCTCATTACCAGCGCATCATTGGCCTGCTGGGCGAAGATGCCTCGCGGGAAGGATTGCTCAAGACGCCCGAACGCATGGCCAAGGCCATGCAGTACATGACCCAGGGATACCAGCAGGATGCCATTACCATCCTCAACTCAGCCCGCTTCAAGGAAGAGGTAAGCGAAATGGTGATCGTAAAGGACATCGAGCTGTTCTCCATGTGCGAGCATCATCTCCTTCCATTCTTCGGCAAGGCTCATATCGCTTATATTCCAAATGGATACATCACTGGCCTCAGCAAGCTGGCAAGGGTGGTAGATGTATACTCGCGCCGCCTGCAGGTACAGGAAAGGCTGACCACGCAGGTATTGAAAGCAATAAAAGAAAGCCTGAACCCGCTTGGCGTGGCAGTAGTGATAGAAGCCAAACACCTGTGCATGATGATGAGAGGAGTCCAGAAACAGAACTCCGCCACTACCACCTCGGCTTTCGATGGCGAGTTTCTCAACAACCATGTAACACGGAATGAATTTTTGAAGCTGATCGCTTCCGATCTGGATTAATTAGTAAAATTGCTGCATGAAACATGCTTTTGTATTTCCCGGACAGGGAGCTCAGTTTCCAGGAATGGGTAAATCGCACTATGAGAACAGCTCTTTTGCAAAAAAGATATTTGAACAGGCAAATGATCTCCTTGACTTCAGGATATCGGATGTTATGTTCAATGGCACGGAAGAAGATCTTAAGCAAACGAAGATCACACAGCCTGCGATCTTTCTGCATTCCATCATTGCCTACAAAAGCATTGAGGGCGCAAGGCCCGATATGGTAGCCGGACATTCGCTCGGAGAGTTTTCCGCCCTTGTTGCCAATGGCACATTGAGCTTTGAGGATGGTCTTCGATTGGTAAGCCTGAGAGCCCAGGCCATGCAGAAAGCCTGCGAGCTTACACCTTCTACAATGGCGGCTGTTCTTGGCCTGGCCGATGAGAAAGTAGAGGAGATCTGCCAGGCAGTTGCCGCAGAAACAGGAGAGGTGGTCGTGCCTGCCAATTACAATTGTCCAGGGCAGCTGGTGATCTCGGGCAGCATAAAGGCTGTTGAAATT
>DASTPZ010000339.1:0-23821 GCA_035761965.1 Flavisolibacter sp.
TAAAGACAATGATTCAATTCCAAGGGAGTTGAACCAGGTTATACATCCATTGTTTTACAGTTTTTACGTCTATGAAGCAGATCATCATATTCGCAATCATGATTTTGCTTTTTGCCTGTAACACCGGTTCCCTTGGGAGCCGAAAGAACAAGCAGGAGGCATATAAGAACAAACTTACCGAGGCGGGTCTTCACCTAACCACGCTCGGCAGGCAATGGTTTGCGGCAGCAGATGCGGGACTCGCCACACCAAACCTTGTCGGCCTTCCGCACAAGGAAACAGGTTATATCGCATCTGATAAACCCAGGGCAGCGGCATTCAGCTTTACGGCTAAGCGCGGCCAAAAGTTAATTTTCAGGATCACTGTCCGTCCCTCCGGCATTGCCTGGTTTGGCGATCTTTGGAAATTATCGGCCGGTAATGAACCTTCGCTCATAAAGTCGATCGACAGTTCAGAGACTTCGTTCGAGGAGAACGTCGATGAAGAGGGTAAATATATTTTCCGTCTGCAGCCTGAGCTGGCCGTGTCTATGGACTATACCATTTCTGTATCGATCGGTCCTTCACTTGGTTTTCCTGTTGCAGGAAAGTCCGGGCGCATCGGTAGCTTTTGGGGTGCCGACCGCGACGGAGGTGCGCGCAGTCATGAAGGCATCGATATTTTCGCACCAAAGCGAACACCGGTTGTAGCAGCGGCCGATGGAACAGTTTCTTCGGTTACGGAAAATAAGCTTGGCGGACTCGTGGTTTTTTTTCGGCCAAAAGGAAGAAACCTAAACCTCTACTATGCGCATTTAGATGAACAGCTGGTAAGTGCGGGAGAGATGGTTAAGGCAGGAGATACACTCGGACTGGTAGGCAATACAGGCAATGCACGCACTACCCCACCTCATTTGCATTTCGGTATCTATACAATGGGCGGTGCCATCGACCCCCTGCCTTTTGTAAATCCAGAGATAGAAAAACCGCGTGAGCCGGAGGCTGGCTTGTCATCGATAAAGAATGGGGTGTTCAGGCTGGCAACAGACCGGGAGGTAAAGGACATAAGCGGACAATCGGCCGTGCTTTATCAAAAGCACACAATCATTCTGCCGAGGGCGGCATATGGAGCAAACCTGCTGTTCGAGTTGCCTGGTGGCGGTCTGACTTCACTGCCCCTATCTGTTGTGCAAAATGCCAATGAACCCGTTGGTCCAGGAACCCTGAAACAACCTGCCTATTTACTGGAAAGCCCACGGAACGGGGCGGCAAAAAAGAAGTCATTGCCTGTTTCGGGTTCTATCCGGCTACACGGATATTTTGGCGAATATGCTTTTCTAAAACTGGAGGATGGCACGAGTGGTTGGATACCAAAGTCTGCCCTACGCTGATTAACGTCCCATGAAAACCATCAGTATCTGTACATCACTGGGATTAATGCCCGATATGCGGCTGGCTTGTCCGAGCGTACGTGGCCTGGCGCGGTTGAGCTTTTCACGGGCTTCTATGCCAAGAGACACAATACGTTGATAATCAAATTGTTCTGGGATTTCCAGGTCTTCTAACTGGCGCATTTTGTCTACCAATTCTTTTTCTTTGTTGATATAAACCTCGTACTTCACCTGGATTTCTGCCTGCTCAATCGCTTCATTGCTGAATCCCTTTAGTGCTTCATCGATGCCAGGAACTTCTTTTCGCAGCATTTGCAAGCCAATACCTGGGCGTAGCAGGATCTTTTCCAACTTTTGCTTTTCACCAATAGTTGCACTGCCAATTTGAGTAAAAAAATCATTGATCGCAGTCGGTTCAATGGCTAGAGCTTTGAGCTTCTCTTTTATCTGCTCGACCTCGCTTCTTTTCTGCTTAAGTTTCTCCATTCTCTCCTGCGAGGCCAGTCCTAAGCGATAGCTGATCTCGGTTAGCCTGAGGTCTGCATTATCCTGTCTGAGCAAGGTCCTGAACTCGGCCCTGGACGTAAACATCCGGTACGGCTCCTGGGTGCCTTTGCTGATAAGATCATCTATAAGCACACCGATATAAGCTTCACTCCTTTTTAGGACGAGTGGCTTTTCACTGTTGATCTTCAGGTGCGCGTTGATTCCTGCCATCAAGCCCTGGCAAGCGGCTTCTTCATATCCTGTGGTTCCATTGATTTGTCCGGCAAAGAACAGGTTCTCGATCTTTTTCGTTTCAAGTGTATAATTGAGCTGGGTCGGGGGAAAATAGTCATATTCGATAGCATAACCCGGCCGGAAGAATTTCACTTGTTCAAACCCAGGCACCTTTCGCAATGCGGCCATTTGCACATCTTCTGGCAAGGAGGTTGAAAAGCCGTTGACATAGATCTCTACGGTATTCCAGCCTTCGGGTTCTACAAAAAGCTGGTGTCTTTCGCGTTCTGCAAAGCGGTTGATCTTGTCCTCTATACTGGGACAGTACCTTGGACCGGTTCCTTCTATCTGCCCGGTAAACATCGGGCTTCTATCAAAACCAGTTTTCAGGATATCGTGAACTTCTGCACTGGTATAGGTGATCCAGCAACTTCTCTGCTCTGCAGGTTTAGGTGTGTCAAGAAAAGAGAAACTGGGAGCTTCCTCATCGCCTTTCTGTTCTTCCATCTTGGTGTAGTCCAGCGATCGGCCGTCTACCCTCGGTGGTGTTCCGGTTTTTAGCCTGTCGCTTTCAAAACCCAGGCTTACCAATTGTTCGGTCAGTCCCTCAGCAGCGCGTTCTGCTACTCGGCCGCCTCCAAATCTTTTTTCTCCGATATGAATAACGCCATTCAGGAAGGTGCCATTGGTCAGAACCACAGCCTTGGCTCTTATCTCATGTCCCATACCTGTGATCACACCTACAGCCTTGCCATTCTCTATCAGCAGCTGCCTTACCATATCCTGGTAAAAAGCTACACCAGGTGTTTGTTCAAGCATCTCGCGCCATTTTTGGGCGAACAGCATCCGGTCGTTTTGTGAACGAGGGCTCCACATGGCCGGGCCTTTTGACCTGTTCAGCATTCTGAACTGGATCATCGATGCATCGGAAACAATCCCGGAATAACCTCCCATCGCGTCTATCTCTCTTACGATTTGACCCTTGGCTATACCGCCCATGGCAGGGTTACAGCTCATCTGGGCAATGGTCTGCATGTTCATGGTAATCAACAGCACCTGTGATCCCATATTAGCTGCAGCAGCCGCGGCTTCACATCCGGCGTGACCGGCACCAACTATAATAACATCATACTTGTCGAACATCTTACAGACCGTTTAACATGGCCGAAGCGGCCATTGCAAAACTACTTAAGCTTTCGTGGCGAAATGTTTCCCGTGGAACACTTGAGCCTGTTTTAAGGAAAGATTGGGGAGAGTGGGTAGATGAAGTCTAAATGCTACCTGGCAGTTCCACGTGGAACAAAGTACAGCTTCAAGTACCGCTCTTCCATGCTGCGCATCAGTTCGGCGTCCTTTTTCGTTTTGTCTTTATACCCACTCAGGTGCAAGACTCCATGGAAAATAACGCGATGCAACTCACGGGTAAAGCTTGCTTTAAATAGTCGCGCGTTCTCCTTCACCCGGTCTATGCTGATATAGATATCCGCCAGTAATGGTTCGCTTGGCGCAGACAGCCCGAATGTGATGATGTCTGTATAGGTATCATGACGTAAGTAAGATTGGTTAAGCTCCAGCAGCTGATTATCTGAGCAGAAAATATAATTGACATGGTCCAGGCGCTGGCCTTCCTTTTTCAGCAGTTGTTTTAGAAAGGATTGCAGGGTTTGGCGATGTCTAAGGTGAATTTGGCCATAAGGAAAATGGAATTGTATGGTAGAAGACCCTTTCATATTTCAAAAATCGTAAACGGGGATAAGACTGATGTAATAGTTTTGAGTTTTATGACGATTCAACGGTTATCTGAACTTAAACCTGGAGAAAGAGCGACCATCGTGCGATTTGAAAGTCCCGAGCTCGAGCTGAAACTGATGGAAATGGGATGCATACCCGGCGAGCAGCTGGTAATTGAACAAATAGCTCCCTTGGGCGACCCAATCTCGATCAGGATTGCTGGCTATTCGCTCAGCCTAAGGAAAAACGAAGCCCATCAGATTCTGGTAAATAAATAAGCAGACCCATCATGCAGATCGGCCTTTACTTTGGCTCATTTAACCCGGTACACGCCGGTCACCTCATCATTGCCAGTCACGTGCTGAATGAAACAGGCCTTAACCAGGTTTGGTTTGTGATTTCTCCTCAAAATCCTTTTAAAGAGGCGGCCAGTTTATTGAATGAATATGACCGCTTTCACCTGGTTCAGAAGGCTATAGAAGGCGACAACCGGATGAAGGCTTCCGATATCGAGTTTTCCCTTCCCAAGCCTTCTTATACTATTCATACCCTGGCTTATCTAAAGGAGAAATATCCACAGCACCAGTTCTCCATTATCATGGGCAGTGATAGTTTTCAAAACCTGGGCAAATGGAAGAATGCAGCCGTCATTGCCCGGGATTACCAGGTTATAGTTTATGAAAGGCCGGGATTTAAGATTGAAAATCAATTAAATGCGAATATCAGACCGATGAAGGCACCGCTATTGGAGATATCCGCTACCCATATTCGCCAACTGATAAAGGAAGGAAAGTCTATCCGTTATCTCGTACCCGCTGCCGTGGAAGATGAGATCATCTCATTAGGACTATTCAGAAAAAATCAAAAGAAATAACCGAGCAAAAGACAGGCGGCGACGATAAAAGGAGAGGCTATACGGGTAAACAGCAATAGGACAAATGTGGCCATTATCACACCCACATTGATAAAGCTAATGACCCGGGCATCGACCAGCGAAATATCCTTCATAATGTAAAGTGTCGAAGCGATCATGATCCCAACCACGGCAGCATTGATGCCTTCGAGAGAACGATATACCACCGCGTACTTTTTAAGATTGTTCCAGATCGGGAAAAAGAATAGCACCAGCAGGGCGCTTGGAAGAAAAATGCCGACCGATCCAATGATACAGCCTATCACCTGCATATGAGGGCCCTGGTCCTTGAGAGCCATGCCACCTGTAAATGAGGCAATTGAAAATACAGGTCCGGGCATGGCACGCACAATGCCCATTCCCGTGGTCATATCGTCTTTGTCGATATCGATGATATTGCGTGCGCTCTCGGGCTTTTTTTCTTTGATGATATCCGGGCGGACAGAAAACTGCTCGTACATCATAGGCATAAGTACATGCCCGCCGCCAAATACAAGGCTGCCCATACGGTAAGTATTCTCAAAAAGATTGATCGGCTTTCGTTCCGGCCAGTCCTGCTTGCGCGCAGCCTCGCTGATGACGCCCGCAGTTATGAAGAGGATAGCGAAAAGCCAGATATTCCACCACTTGATCTTGCGCCTCTGGGTCTCTGCCTGTGGAATTCTTTTATGACTCAGGTTGGTGATGATGCCGCCAAGCACAATAAGCACGGGAAAGATCCAGGGGCTACGGAACAGCAGGTAGGTAGCGCCCAGGCAAACCAGCATGATCACCCAGGTGATCGTATTTCTCACCGATACGCCAAAGGCCATGACCGAAGCATAGGCAAGAAAACCCACAGCCATAGAAGGAATGAACTTAAAAATATTGGTGTGAAGCGAACGTTGGTCAAAATAGTGAAGCAAAAAGGAAAAAGCACCCATCAAAAAACAGGCAGGTGTTATCCATACAAGCAAGGTAAGTACGGCAAGGGGCACCCCTCCCCTTTTGTACCCGATCAGGGTGACCGTCTGCGTAGAGGAGGCTCCGGGCAAGAGGTTGCAAAAAGCATTGTATTCCAGCAGCTCCTCCTTGGTTACATAAGGCGTCCTGTTCACGAACATCTTCATCATCATGGCAACATGTGCCTGAGGGCCGCCAAAAGCCGTGATGCTGTAGAGAAAAACATTTTTAAGAAATGGGACGTGGCGAAGCATCATAGCCTGATAAATATAGAAAAATCGGTACGTACAAATTATAATGAACAAAGTCTCGCTATATTTATTTATCAACATCTGTCCATGCAAAGAACCGTTTTGGCAGCGCTCCTCCTGCTGTCCGCAGCCACATCCCTGGCGCAAAAGAAAGAAGCAGCTGATACCTATATTCAACAAGCAGCCGATAAGATCGAAGCCAAATGCATAGGCTGGCGAAGAGACCTTCATCAAAACCCCGAGCTGGGTAACCGTGAAAAGCGTACTGCCGGCATCATAGCCGCCCACCTTCGTGCATTGGGGATGGAGGTGAGAGAAGGTGTGGCGAAAACCGGCGTGGTAGGCATACTTCGTACGGCCAAGCAAGGACCTGTGATCGGGCTCAGGGCCGACATGGACGGTCTGCCGGTAACCGAACGAAATGACCTTCCTTTCAAATCCAATGTCAAGGCCAACTACAATGGAGCCGAAGTTGGTGTAATGCATGCCTGCGGGCATGATACACATGTGGCCATGCTCATGAGCGCAGCCGAAATCCTTGCAGGAATGAAAGACCAACTCCAGGGAACCATTGTATTTGTGTTTCAGCCTGCTGAAGAAGGACCACCCCAGGGCGAAGAAGGCGGCGCCTCGCTCATGGTAAAGGAAGGGGTGCTCGACAATCCCAAGATCGATGTCATGTTCGGTTTGCACATCAATGCGCAAACGCCGGTGGGACAGGTAAAGTACAGGGAGCAGGGCATGATGGCGGCTGCCGATTGGTTTCGCATCACCATTAAAGGTAAACAGTCGCACGGAGCACAACCCTGGCTGGGCATAGACCCGGTGATCGTTGGTACGCAGATCATACAGGGGCTGCAGACGATCATCAGCCGGCAAACAGAGCTCACCAAAAATGCTGCGGTCATTTCTACCACCATTTTCAAGGGCGGTGTGCGCGAAAACATCATTCCCGAAGAAGCCGTGCTGGCAGGCACCATCAGGACGCTCGATACGGCCATGCAAAAAGATATCTGGCAAAGGATCGAGCGCACGGCAAAAAATATCGCCGAGGCTTCGGGTGCAACTGCCGAAGTGAGCTTTACACCCATGACCCTGGTTACCTATAACCATCCAGGTCTTACGCAGAAAATGCTGCCCTCACTCCAAAAGGCGACCAATGGTAATGTGGTGCGCATGGATGCTGTGATGGGCGCTGAAGACTTTTCTTTTTTTGCTGCCAAGGTTCCTTCTCTATTCCTCTATGTAGGAGGAATGCCCGCAGGCAAAGACCCTAAAACATCGGCTCCCCATCATACTCCGGATTTTTATATAGATGAAAGCGGCATGAAGACGGGTGTGAAAGCCCTTGTTTACCTGGTAACCGATTATATGCGTTCACCCGGGTTGGGGGAAAATAGCAGGAAAAGTTTTTAATAAAGGAAGAAACATTATTAAATATATTAATTAATAATGTAATTAATGAATAAGGCATTTCGAATAGGTCCCCTCCCGTCATCGCCACATTCATGCATATATTGATAGCAGCGCGGTTCATCATTGTCTGTCGGATTGCTGTCCTATCGGTTCATAACTCCTGCATGATCAATAACAGCCATCGCAATAAAATTTCCGGGTATCGACCAGTCTTTGCTTATCTGTTCATTGTCCAGTCTTGCATCGGTAGCAGATATCAGTCGATGCAATATGCTAACACCAAAACGATCTATTTGAAGAGATTGTAAAATAGGAGGCTCATGAGGTAGGCCAGCGCAGTCATATAACCCAACTGGATCAGCGGCCATTTCCAGCTCTTGGTCTCGCGGCGCACGATCGCCAGGGTGCTCATGCACTGCATGGCAAAAAGATAAAAGATCATCAGCGATATGCCTGTTGCCATGGTGAACAGCTGGCTTCCGTCTTCTTTTTTTGCCGCCCTGAGCTTGTCGCTGAGCAGCATGCCCTCGTCTTCCTCTCCCACACTGTACAAGGTGGCCATGGTTCCAACAAAGACTTCCCTGGCTGCAAACGAGGTAACCAGGGCAATGCCTATCCTCCAGTCATAACCAAGCGGCTTGATAGCCGGCTCGATAAATTTTCCAATAATGCCTGCATAGGAGTTCTCGAGCCTTGCGGAATTGTAAGCTGCCTGCTGCAGTGCATCAGGACCGGTACCGGAGTTCGTGACCTGGACAAAATTCTTTTCTACCGCCTCCATGCGGCCGGGAGGGCCAAAAGAGCTTAGGGCCCAAAGCACCAGGCTGATGATCATGATGATCCTTCCGGCTTCGGTAACAAAAACCCTTGCCTTATTCACCATGGTTTGGCCAACATTCTTCAGTCGCGGAGACCGGTAGGTTGGCAGCTCAAGAATAAAAAAGCTTTTCTCCTTTATATGAATAAACCATTTGGCAACAAAGGAAACAAGCAATGCCAGCACGAGTCCGAGCAGGTAAAGTCCCATCATCACCAAGCCCTGTACGCTCAAAAAGCCTAACAGGTAAGTATTCGGGATCACAAGGCCGATTAGAATGGCGTAAACGGGCAGCCGCGCCGAACAGCTCATCAAAGGAGTTATGAGTATGGTGAGCAGTCTCTCCTTCCTGTTTTCGATATTCCTTGCGCTCATGATGGCCGGTACAGCGCAGGCAAAGCCGCTGATCAGCGGCATTACACTCTTACCGTTCAGGCCCACGCTTCGCATAAGCCTGTCCGTTAGAAAGCTGATCCTGGCCATATAGCCCGTATCCTCCAGCAGGGTAATAAGGCCAAAGAGGATCATGATCTGGGGAATAAAGATGAAGATCCCTCCAAGGCCTGCCACAAATCCATTGATGAGCAGGTCGCTCCACCATGCTTCCGGAAGAACAGACGAAAGCCATCCGCTGAACGAAGAAAACCCCATTTCTATCCAGCTCATGGGGTGCTGGGCCAGCCAAAACACACTTTGAAAAAGTATGAAAAGAACAGCCAGCAGGCTAAGATAGCCCCATCTCCGGTGCAGGAGAATGTTGTCGAGCTTATCCGTGAGCATTGTTTGCTGCAGGGGATCAGGCTCGGATACTGCCACCTGCATAATATGCTTGATGCGGCTGTAACGCTGGAGAATTTCCGTTGCCTGTGCTTTTGTAGGGTTGAATCCATGCCTCTGCTCTATGGTTTCGATCGATTCTTGCAGGCTTTTACCCAGGTCGAAAGACTCGTGGTTAATAAGATAATGCACGGCCGAGTAATCGCTTGCGTCGGGGATCAGCTTTTTCAGCTCTTCTACCGGTGCGGGCGCGAGCTCCTTATTATCGATAAAATCCCTCGGCGGTACTTTATAGAGATTGGACGCTGTTTGCTCGATCACTTTTTTCAGCTGCGGAAGGCCTTTCTGCCTGCGCGGGTTGACCGATACAACCGGCACGCCCAGCTCACGCTCCAGCTCTGCAAGGTCTATCTGTATACCTTTTTTCCTGGCAAGGTCATTCATCGTAAGGGCGACGACCACGGGTTTTTTCAGGTCCAGTATCTGCGAGCAAAGCAGAAGATTGCGCTTGAGGTTGCTGGCATCCACGACTACAACATAAATATCGGCCCTGATGTCCGCATCCTGGTTTAGCAGCACACGGTAGCTTACCCATTCGTCAAGTCGCTTCGGATAAAGGCTGTAAGTCCCCGGAAGATCGATGATATTGCCACTGATCTGATCCGAAAGGGCTGTGATACCGGTTTTTTTATCCACCGTTACACCAGGGAAATTGCCTACTTTCTGGTTCAAGCCGGTTAAGGCATTGAAAAGTGAGGTCTTACCACTGTTGGGATTACCCACTAAGGCGATATGAACGGTTTTTTTGATCACGGTAACAGCCGCGCAAAGGTAAACTGGCTCAACTGCAATGGCTTACGATATTGGAAGTTTTAGGGAATCATTGGGTATTAAGGCTTTAATGCTGCAAAGCCCTGAAAAACCAGCCGGGTAAGGGCTTGAAGGAGAAAAGAGGCCCCGGAGTGTACGTCAAAAGAACAGGTAAAAAAAATCAAATTTTCAACTCTTTAACTAAGGCAATAAATACTTTTGTCTCACTGTTTTTATCCAGAAAATCAATATTGTGAGCAAGAAATACATTCTCCTTTTTTTCATGTTTTACGGCACTGGTGCCTGGGCTCAAAAGCTGAAAAAGGAAGACAGAGAGCTGATGTCGAATTTACAGCAGCATGTTCAATACCTGGCCGACGATAAGCTGGAAGGCAGGCGTACCGGCACAGAGGGCGAAAAGCTGGCGGCGGCCTATATCAGCGGCGCCTTTCAAAAGCTTGGATTGCAGCCGAAAGGATCGGAGGCTTATTACCAGCCCTTTGAAATAAACGAAGGAAAGCAGGTTAATGCCTCGGCGTTTCTTACGATCGATGGCAAAAACCTAGAGCTCTACAAAGAATACATCCCGCTTGCCGGCAGTCCAAATGCGACCATCGAAGCCCTTCCCTCTATTTCGCTCCAGGAGCCGGGCATGCCCTGGTTTTACGACCTTAAGGAGCTGATCGACGACAATGCCGCCAATCCTCATTTCGACCTGCTTTCAGCCATTTCCAACTCAGTAAAGGAAGTCGGAAAAAAAGGCGCTACCGCAGTCTTTATTTACAATACTTCGAAAACGGCAGACGGTATCAGGTTCAACGGGAAGGACAGGTCTGCCTCCTATCCCATTCCTGTTATCTACCTTACCAAGGCGGCCGTCACCAAATTCCTGGCTGATCATGCGGCAACGCTCGACATAAAGCTAAAAACAGACATCAGCGATAAAAAGCGGACCGGCACCAATGTGATCGGCTACATCGACAATGGAGCAACTGCCACCGTGGTGCTTGGCGCTCACTTCGACCATCTTGGTTATGGAGAGGACGGCAATTCAAGGGAAGGCGAAAAAAAGAACCAGATACACAATGGCGCCGATGACAATGCCAGCGGTACGGCCGCTCTCATGGAACTGGCAAGGATGATCAAGGCATCCAAGTTAAAGAACAACAATTACCTGTTTATCGCTTTTTCGGGTGAGGAGCTCGGACTATACGGATCGAAATATTTCACCGAGCATCCTACCGTGGACCTTTCTTCTGTGAACTATATGATCAATATGGACATGGTTGGCCGGGTGAACGATTCAAGCCGTACCCTGACCGTAGGCGGCTATGGCACTTCCCCTAGCTGGGGCGAATGGTACCAGCAGAAAGGAAAGCGCAAGCTTTATGCGGGCGACCTGGCGTTTCGTTTCGACTCGAGCGGAACAGGTCCTAGCGACCATACCTCTTTTTACCTTAAGAACATCCCGGTGCTTTTTTATTTCAGCGGGCTTCATACCGATTACCATAAACCAACAGATGATTTTGACAAGATCAATTACACAGGCGAAATGAATGTGGTAAAGCATATCATGAGCGTGATAGAGGCCGGGGAGAAACACGGTTCAAAGCTGGCCTTTACCAAAACAAGAGAGGCACAGACAACTACCTCCGCCCGTTTCAGCGTAACGCTGGGCATCATGCCCGACTATACTTACAGCGGTGCGGGCGTCAAGGTTGACGGTGTGAGTGAAGGCAAGCCAGCACAAAAAGCAGGCATCAGGGCTGGCGATGTGATCACGTCGATCGGTGACTATAAAACGGGTTCGATGGAAAGCTATATGCAAGCCCTTAGCCGGTTCAAAAAAGGTGATAAAGCTACGGTGAGCTATACCCGTGGTGGACAGGCACTTTCATCTGCCGTGGAGTTTTAGTATATTAACCTTGTCAAGCTATCGTTATGAAACTCATACTGGACACCAAAGATCTGACAGATGGCTTTTTTGAGGAAACAAAGCTATTGGGCATTATGGCCCCTATGAAGGACTACCAGTTCTGCTGGCAGCTGAACAACCTGCTGGGCATCGATTTCAGGATCAATAATGAATTGGAGATCCAGCTCAAAAAGCGCGACCGCAATTATTTTTTTGCGGTGTATGAGTATGCAGAACCCGCCACCTGTCTCAAGCACTATCTTTATAATAACCAATACGACGGCGAATACCTGCTGCCGGAATTCAAGCACCTAGATTTTTTGTGGCTGCTGAAGGACGATTATGTATCTGATGAATCGCTGCAGCAACTGGTTCAGTCTATCCGTACCGTATTCGGCGTTCAGCTTGTGATAGAGCTTACCAATGAAAAGATCAGGAACAAAGAGCATCTTGTATTTTAACGACTTTAAAGCAGCTTATCAACCATGAGCAATACCGGCTGGCAGGAAAAAGACAATAGCCTTTACCGCAAATTTGTATTTGCCGACTTCAACAAGGCCTTTGCATTTATGACGAGCGTTGCGCTGATCGCCGAAAAAATGGATCATCATCCAAAATGGACGAATGTCTGGAACACGGTGGAGATCTGGCTGTCGACGCATGATGCCGGCAACGTGGTTACCGATAAGGATAGAAAGCTTGCACAAAAAATAGATGCCCTGGCCTGATGCAGATTACAGACACGGTTTTGATGATAAGACCCGCTGCCTTTTCGGTGAATGACCAAACGGCACAGAACAACCATTTCCAGCAGGCGGGCGAACTTTCGGCCGAGCGGGTTCAAAAAGAAGCCGTTCATAGCTTTAACGCCATGGTCGCGCTCTTGCAAAGCAAGGGCATCAACGTGGTCGTGCTCGACGACAACCCCTATCCTCCCAAGCCCGATGCTGTTTTCCCCAATAACTGGTTTTGTACAAATAGTAGCGGACTGCTGTCTGTCTTTCCGATGTTCGCAGCCAACAGGCGCGCAGAAAAAAGGGACGAAATCCTGCAGTACCTCACGGCGCAGTATGAGGTAAACGATTTTCACGACTGGACCGAATACGAAGCCGAGGGCATGTATCTCGAAGGCACAGGCAGCATGGTCATGGACCACGAGAACAGGATCATCTATGCGGCTCTTTCACCCCGGACCCATCAGTCGCTGGTTGAGAAATTTGCGGCTGCAAATGGCTACAGGGTCATTGTATTCACGGCCCACGACGAGAACGAAAGAGAGATTTACCATACCAATGTGATGATGTGCATTGGTGAAGGCTTTGCCGTTTTATGTCCCCATGCCATAACCGATCATACGGAGCGGATCGCCGTAGCCCAATTACTAGAGGCTACAGGTCACGAAAATATCTATATCAGCCTGGAGCAGATGAGGGCTTTCGCCGGTAATATGCTTCAGCTAAAGAATCGTACAGGCGAACGATTCATTGTAATGAGCCAAACAGCCTGGGCTGTATTGGAAGACGAGAAAAAAGAAAGGCTTGCGCAGTATGGAACCCTGCTGCCGATTGATCCCGGTGTGATCGAGATGGGCGGTGGCAGTGTACGCTGTATGCTGGCCGAGATCTTTCTTCAAAAAAAGAAGTAGATGTTTGGCAATAGTCACATTGACACCTTGTTCTCGATTGTTTCTATGCCCGTATTGACAGGGGCGGTTCTACCCGACCAGCACTGTTTTTTCTTCCTTTTCGATAAGCTGTCCGATAGGCGCGACAAAATCACCCAGGTTGTAGTCTTTGAGCACCGCGATCACCTTTGCAGATTCGGCCGGATCTACGGCTACCAGGAGTCCGCCGTTCGTTTGAGGATCTGGCAAGAGGTTGAAAGCCTCCATTACGTTTACCCCCTTTTCAAACTGAACTTTTTGGCTATAGCTGTTCCAATTTCGGAAGGTGGCGTCAGGGATGACTTTTTGGGCAAGATAACCGTCGAACCCTTCCATTTTTTTGATGGCGGCATAATCGAGCTTCGCACTAAGCCTGCTACCCTGGGCCATCTCTATCAAATGACCGAGCAATCCAAAACCTGTGACATCGGTCATGGCATGAACGCCGGAGATGGCCGAAAGTGCTTCACCCACCTTATTGAGCGAGGTAACCTGCCTGATAAATTCTATATAATGTGCTTCCTGGAGCAGGCCTCTTTTCAGTGCAGTAGAAAGCACACCCACGCCAAGCGGTTTGGTCAGGAACAAAATATCGCCGGGTTGTCCTGTATTGTTGCGCTTGAGCTGTTGTACGGGCGCGGTTCCGGTTACGGCTAATCCAAAAATGGGCTCGCTCGAATCAATGGTATGTCCGCCTGCGAGTGGTATGCCCGCGGCATGGCAAACGGCGCGGGCACCTTCGAGCACTTCCGTAGCCACAGCAGCTGGGATCTTGTCCACGGGCCAGCCCAGGATGGCAATGGCCATAAGAGGCTTTCCTCCCATGGCATATACATCGCTGATGGCATTGGCAGCTGCGATCTTTCCAAAATCTCCGGCATCATCAACGATAGGAAGGAAAAAATCGGTCGTAGAGATAATCGCCTGCTCATTGTTGAAGAGATAAACCGCCGCATCGTCGCTGGTTTCATTGCCAACCAGCAGGGAAGGGAAAGAGTTGGGCGAGCCGGTTTGCAGGATCTGCTGAAGAACGGCAGGCGCAATCTTGCAACCACAGCCACCGCCCTTTGAGTATTGAGTAAGCTTATACGTTCCCGTCATAGGTCAAAGATAGGCAGGGCCGGTCGCCGGAAAATATACTCCTGCCAGCCACCGGATAAACTCAGAACGATAACCGGCCTAAGGTTTCTTACGACTGATGATGAGCTCTGCATTTGTTGTAAGATCGGCGCTGAAATTCACCTGGTAAAGCTTTTCGCCGTCTTTAATGGTGAGGAGCCCTGTATTGGGTGGAAGGCTGCCTAGGTTTTCGGCGACCAGCTGTATCCTTAGCTTATCGCTGCCATCAAAGCGAATGGTTATTTTGGTAGCGCTTGTCGTAAGCCGGACCGAGGATACAAGGTTTTTACCATTCACATAAACCGAAACCGAATCGCCATCGACCACTCCATTATCGTAGAAAGCGAGCACAAGGCTATCGGCTTCAGCCTCCAATGCCTGTGCCTGTACATTCGCACGCTGGTCGTAAGATAACTTCACAGGAGCCGGTGCAGCCACTGGCTGAGGCTTGGCTGCCGGCTTTGTTTTTACGGACGAACCGGCGGTGACACCTGGCTGGTCGTTATCATTTTCGATGAGGTTTAGCTCTTTAAGGTGGGCCAGCAGCGTGGACTTGCTGCTGTCCGCATTGCGGTTAAGGTCCATCGCACCCTTTATCGAGTAATAGATCTTTGTTTTGTTTGTCTCCCACCGGCCATTCATCTGGCTCAGTGTATCCTCATTGGTAAGCTGGATATAATTGGTCTGGTAAACCTTTTTGGCCCGCGCTTCGGGAAAGTTGTTGATGATCATCTTATCGTCCTGAACGATCAACTGCCCATCTTTTTTAACCGCCTTGATTTTTTTGATGCTGTAATAAAACGAGTCGTTCGATACAAAAGTGGTATAGGAATAGCCACTGATCTTTCCCCTGTATTCATTTAAGGCGAGCTCGTAGATCTGGGAACGGCCGGTGCTGTCGTTAACAAGCTTACCCATATAGATCCCGCTGATGATCTGTCCCGATGCGGAAAAGCTTAATACGGCAAAGCAGAGTAAAAAGAGGTTTTTCATACAGTTTGGTATTTGGTCAGCATCAAAGCATTGCTGGCAGATACCCGTTCAAGGGGTATCCTGGTCAATAACGCAGATAAATTCTCCCGATTGTGTAATCCTTTTAAATATACTTTATCGTAATAATGCAATAGAATGCGAAAAGCTTCCCGGGCTTGTCCGGCCTGGATGAACTCAAGGCAATGCCTTGTTTCCAGGGGCCCAAGCCTTTTACTGATCCTTTGTATGGAAGCCAGCAGCTTTTCCGGCCTGCAATCCTTATACTCTTCGGTAATGTGCTCCAGCCTTTCTTCAAAAGGCAGCTCCAGAAAGAACAGGGGCGACCTTCTCATGCCAAGCCAGAGGGTGCCGGGAAGGTTGATATCGCCAATACGCTGGCTTTCATCTTCTATCCAGATCACTGATGCCTTCCGGCAAGAAGGATGCAGCTTTCCTGTTTTTTTCCAAAGCTCGATGGCCAGCAGGTTTTCAAACATTTCCTGTCCTGGCTGCGGAGGCATGTTGTAATTGCCAAAAGCTGAGCCTTTGTGCGAGGCAAGTCCTTCAAGATCGATGACAGCCTCTCCCTCCTTTTCAAGTTGGTGAAGCAATTCGGTTTTGCCCGAGCCTGTTAGTCCGCCTACCACCCTGAAAGGATAGGGCTCATTAAAAGCGGCAAGAACCTCTTTGCGAAAAGCCTTATAGCCGCCGGCAAGCGTAGACACCTTAAATCCATACAGGTCAAGCAGCCACGCTACAGCGCCACTGCGCATGCCGCCCCTCCAGCAGTGAACAAAAACGGGGACAGGCTGCCTGGTTGCCTCGCCGGGCATATTCGATAGCAGGGCTTCCACGGCTTCGACCATAGAACGCATCCTGGGACCAAAGAATTCAAGACCGGCTTTGATCGCCAGTTCCCGGCTCTGCTGTTTATAGGCAGTGCCAACGGTCTTCCTTTCTTCATCGGAAAAAAGCGGAAGATTGACAGCACCGGGAATATGGGCATGGTTGAATTCACCCGGCGAACGCACGTCGAGTATGAGGCCTCTTCGGCTCTCCCTCATAAAATCCGGAACGGCTAATCGATCAATACCCATGGCATGCAAAAATATCCCGCACTTCAGAAAATAAAAATGCTTCCTCAAGGAAGCACTTTTATTTGAATCCTGCCAGCAGGATCACTAGTTTTTTACTTTGGTGCCGTCTTCATCCGTTTTTATCTTTTTATCGCCCACCTTGATCTTCGTATCGCCGTCTTTTTCCACCTTGATCTTGGTATCTCCTGCTTTTATCTTGGATTCATCGTCATCATTTTTCCATTTCACATCATACTCAACCCAGTTGTTGTTATCCTCGAACAGCAATTTGTTATTATCCATCCTGGCCTTGCCCAGCTGACTTCCCTCGTTATCGTATACCCACCAGTTATCATCCATAACATAGATATAGCGGCTGATCGGCTCTTTGGTCTCAGCATTCAACTTGGCCCCGGTATTCCGGTCAACAGAGATACGGATGGGGTTGCCCGTTCTTACATCGCGGTAACGGCCGGCTTCGCTGTTCATTTGGAATGAATCGGCCATAGCTGCGTAATTGCCGGAGGAAGTGGTATTGGTAATGGCAGTATTATCGGTTGTGCCATTGTTTGTTGTGCTGTCTGCACCGGATGTTGTTGCCGTATCATTGCTGCAGGCTACCAGGCCGGTTAATGCAACAGCTGACAGAAGGGTGAAAATCCTGTTCTTTTTCATATTGAAAGGTTTGTTTCAACCCAACAATACAAAAATGAGACCGCAGAGCTAAGCAGGCTTATCCGTTCATAGAGGCGAGGAACTCTTCATTGCTCTTCGTTCCTCTCATGCGGCGAAGCAGGTCAGACATGGCTTCTTCGGTGTTCATATCATTCAGGTATACCCTGAGAAGGTTCATCCTTTGCAACACATCCCTTTCAAGCAGCAGATCGTCACGACGGGTAGAGGAAGCAACCAGGTCTATGGCCGGGAACACTCGCTTATTAGCAAGACGTCGGTCAAGCTGGAGTTCCATGTTACCGGTACCTTTGAATTCCTCAAAGATCACCTCATCCATTTTGGAACCGGTATCGATCAGTGCCGTAGCCAGTATGGTAAGAGAACCGCCATTTTCGATCTTACGGGCGGCACCAAAAAACTGTTTAGGCTTTTGCATGGCATTGGCTTCAACACCTCCGGAAAGCACCTTGCCGGATGCAGGAGCAACGGTATTATGGGCACGTGCGAGACGGGTAATCGAGTCGAGCAGGATCACCACATCATGACCGCACTCAACAAGCCGTTTGGCTTTTTGCAGAGCAATTGTAGAAACCTTTACATGTTTTTCAGCAGGCTCATCAAATGTGGAAGCAATTACTTCGGCCTTTACGCTGCGTTCCATGTCTGTAACTTCTTCCGGGCGCTCATCCACCAGCACTACCATGAGATAGCACTCAGGATGGTTGGTTGCAATAGCATTAGCAACGGCCTTGAGCAGCATCGTCTTACCGGTCTTGGGTTGGGCTACAATAAGTCCGCGCTGGCCTTTTCCTATAGGTGTGAACAGGTCCATGATCCTCGTAGGGAAATCATTGGGCGCTGTAAAGAGGTTGAGCTTTTCGAAGGGGAACAGGGGTGTAAGGTAATCGAAAGGCACCCTGTCGCGAACCTCTTCGGGGCTTTTACCATTGATGGTTTCCACCTTTAGCAGGGCAAAGTATTTTTCGCCTTCCTTGGGCGGGCGAACCGAACCGGTAACTGTATCACCTGTCTTTAACCCGAATAATTTTATCTGTGAAGGAGAAACATAAATATCATCGGGAGAAGAAAGGTAGTTGTAATCGGAAGAGCGAAGGAATCCATAACCATCAGGCATCATCTCGAGTACGCCTTCGGCCAGAATGATCCCATCGAACTCGATATTGAAAGTTTGCTCACGGCGGGGCGGATAGAATTTGTTGATCTGGCTGCCTCTTTCGGGCTGCTGCACAGCTTCAGTCACTGGCTCATCTGCCATGGGGATCTCAAGCTGGGACTCGTTTCCAGGGGCAGGAGCTTCTTCGGCTGCGGGCTGCTCATCACCTTTCTTTTTAGCGCGCTTGGGCTTTTCTTCTTTTTTGGCGGGCGCTGCTTTTTTAGCTGGTCTTTTGGTTTCAGCTGCAGGTACGGGTTCTTCAACAATAGCTTCTTCTGTGGTATTAGCAGTCGATGCCTTTACAATCCTTCTGCGCTTAGGTCCTTCAGATGCACCGGGTTTCTGTTCACTACTCATAACTGCTTGTTTATCTAGGATTTTATATACAAGCTCCTGCTTGTTCAGTTTTTTAGGGTTATCGATTTTGAGCGATTCTGCAATGTCCAGCAGCTCTGGTACAAGCATATCATTCAGCTGCAAAATATCATACATAAGGAACTATTATTTTTGATACTAAAGGCGGATGACCAGTCTGTTTGTTATGATTTGTTTAAGAATGGGACCCGAAAAACGCCGGTGTTGTGAGATAAAAGGTATGAGTTCTCAACTGTTTCAGGTGCAATTATACAGCTAAAATGAGAAAATCAAAAATTTTTATCCCCTTCATTCACAGTCTTAACGTATGCAATTATCGTGCAGAACCAGGTCTTTAAAAAAGGCTTCAAGGCCCGCCCAGCAAGGATAGGGCAAATATTCGCAACCCTTGCTTCGAATGCTGTTTTTCATTTCATATCTCTGTTCCAACAACAAACTATTGCGTTAAAGGATGCAGTGGCAGGAAAAACTTTGAGCAGCATGCATGAACATTAAAAAACCGGTCAATTCTTTTACAGCGCTTCGATCTGCGGTTATCTTTGCCGGCCCCGCAGTGCCTATTCGTAAAGTGGGGGAGGTAAACCTAAAATCGTATGTTCAACAAAAGAACCAGGATCAAGGAATTGCTGACCTGGCAGCCACAGGAGCAGGATGTAACGGTGATGGGATGGGTAAGAACCTTTCGAAACAACCAGTTCGTAGCCCTGAACGACGGTTCTACCAACCAGAATCTGCAGGTTGTAATGGAGCTCGGGAAGTATGATGATGAGTTTCTGAAAAGGATCACTACCAGTGCTTCGCTTAAGGTTACCGGCAAGCTCATAGCCTCTCTTGGAAAAGGACAAAAATCCGAGATAAAGGCGGAGACCGTAGAGATTCTCGGCGACTGCGACCCCAATCAGTATCCGCTCCAGCTAAAGAACAGGCCAACGCTTGAATACCTGCGCGAGATAGCGCACCTGCGTTTTCGCACCAATACCTTCGGCGCCGTTTTTCGAGTAAGACATGCACTGGCATTTGCGGTGCACCAGTTCTTTAACAGCAGGGGCTTTGTTTATCTTCATACACCCATCATCACCGCAAGCGATGCCGAAGGTGCAGGCGAGATGTTCCGGGTGAGCACCCTTCCCTTTGATAACCCTCCCAGAAAAGAAGACGGATCAATCGATTTCAGCGAAGATTTCTTTGGACGCCAGACCAACCTGACCGTGAGCGGTCAGCTCGAAGGTGAGCTGGGAGCAACGGCTTTTGGCGATATCTATACATTCGGTCCCACCTTCCGTGCAGAAAATTCCAATACGGCAAGACACCTGGCCGAGTTCTGGATGATCGAACCGGAAATGGCTTTTTGCGACCTCGAGGACAATGCCGACCTGGCGGAAGCCTTCATCCAGTACATCATCAGGTATGCAATGGAGAACAATGCCGACGACCTGGAATTTCTCAGGCAGCGCCTGCTCGAAGAGGAAAAGCAAAAGCCGCAACAGGAAAGAAGCGAAATGGATCTTATCCAGAAGCTTCAGTTTGTGGTGGATAATAAATTTGAAAGGATCACCTATACCGAAGCCATAGACATCCTGCTTCAATCTCCTGCCTACAAAAAGAAAAAGTTCCAATACGATGTGAAATGGGGTATCGACATGCAAAGTGAGCATGAGCGTTACCTCGTGGAAAAACATTTCAAAAAGCCGGTGATCGTTACCAATTATCCAAAGGAGATCAAGGCTTTTTACATGCGTATGAACGACGACGGAAAAACAGTGGCGGCTATGGATATACTGGCCCCCGGGATTGGCGAGATCGTTGGTGGCTCACAGCGCGAAGAGCGGCTGGACCGGCTGATGGAGCGCATGCAGGAAATGCATGTGCCTTCTTCGGAGCTGTGGTGGTATCTCGATACCAGGCGCTATGGCACCGTGCCGCATGCAGGCTTCGGGCTGGGCTTTGAGCGCATGGTTCAATTTGTTACCGGCATGGGAAACATCCGCGACGTGATCGCCTTCCCACGTACACCAAAGAATGCCGAATTCTAAGACTGGTTGATGCACATCACGGGAATGGAGAGCTTGTTTACCAGCTCTTCTGTATGGATCCTGAAGAAAAGCCTTTCGATAAGACTATGCCGGTGCGGGAGTACTGCCAGCAGGTCTATCGATTGCTCTTCGAGAAAGGTTTGTATACCGTTGAGGAAATCTTCATCCCTTACCGTGTGAAAGCTTGCATCGGGCAATTGGCTGAACGACAGCTCCGGCGATGTTCCATCCGCATGAACATGTACAATATGGAGGCTCGCCTGCAGGGCTTGGGTCATCGATCCAATAAAAGAAGCAGATTGGCCGGGGCCTTCCGAACCTATGGCCAGCCCAAGCCGCTTTATCTCTTTCCCTGGTGCCGCGGCCGGCACTACGATCACGGGAATATGGGCATGCCTGACCACCGACAGGGCGGTGCTGCCGAAAAGTATCCGTTCGAGTCCGCCGGCATCATGCTTTCCTTCCACTATCAGCAAGGGACCGGTTTCGCGGCATACATCTTCCAGCTCGCTTATGAGATCACCAAGCCTGCTCTCCGTTTTAATGGTAAGATCTGGAAAAGCCCGCTGCAATGCGGCACGTGAGCGATAGAGACCCGCATCCACTCCTGATTTGAGCTCTTCTGCGGAGATAACGATCACCGGAACTTCGTTCATACTTACAGGTACCTGGTAGATGTGAAGCAGCAACAGGGAGCAGCCCAGCTTCTGCGCCAGGTTTCCTGCATATAGCATCGCATTGTCGGCAGGCGCTGAGAAATCTGTCAATACAACGATAGGTTTCATTGGAGATAGTTGAGGGTGATGGGGAAAGATGCCTTGCCCGAGGCTGCCGGCATCAGCCAGTCGCCTGGCAGGCGTCCTCCGCAGTTAATGATGATAGAAATTACAAAGATTTGGCCGGAATCCAAGTCTTGTATTTATAGCGCTTGCAGAATGGCTCCCTTATGCAGATATGAACATTTTGCGCTTGATGTGTAAAACTTGATTTGTAAATTTGAGGTCCCTTATACAAACAAAAAATTGCTGTATGAACATTCCCGTAGTTGACCTGGCAGAATTTCTTAGTGGTGATAAGCAGCTCAAGGCAAAATTTGTGCAGGAGCTTGGCAAGGCTTATGAAGAAGTGGGCTTTGTAGCGGTTAAGAATCACGGCATCCCGGACCAGCTGATCTCAGACCTGTACCGGTACGTAAATGAGTTCTTTTCCCTTCCTTCCGAAACAAAGCTGAGGTATGAGAAAAAAGAGCTGGCAGGCCAACGGGGCTATACCTCTTTTGGAAGAGAGCATGCAAAGGGTTTTGATGCACCCGACCTTAAAGAATTTTTCCAGTATGGCCAAACGGTGGAGGACAACGACCCGGTGAAGCAGGAATACCCCGATAATGTAACCGTAGCCGAAGTGCCGGCCTTTACGCCTACGCTCCAGCAGGCATACCGCAATTTTGAACGCTCAGGAACGGCGCTGCTTCGCGCGATCGCGCTTTACCTTGGGCTAGATGAGCATTATTTCGACGAACATGTGCACAACGGCAACTCCATACTCAGGGCCATACATTATCCGCCAATAACGGCAGAGCCCAAATCAGCCATTCGCGCTGAACAGCATGAGGACATTAACCTTATTACACTGCTTGTAGGTGCATCTGCCGACGGCCTGCAGATCCTCACCAAACAAAATGAATGGGTAGGCGTGACTTCCCTTCCCGAGCAGATCGTGGTCAACGTAGGCGATATGCTCCAGCGCCTCACCAATAACCGCTTGCGTTCTACTACGCACAGGGTGGTCAATCCACCACGAGAGCTCTGGGGTACATCGAGGTTCTCCATTCCATTTTTCCTTCATCCCAAGGGCAGCATGAGCCTCGCCTCACTCGAAAGCTGCATCGACGAAAAACATCCAAAGGCATACGAGGACGCTACGGCAGGCGCCTATCTCGATGAGCGCCTGAGAGAGATCGGGTTGAAGAAATAAACGCTGCCCCAGGTATGTCAGGTTGAATGCAGTTGCACAGGAACTCACATAAACCATGAGCTGCAAACCTCGTCAGCAGCACACCTTACACATTGAGGATGATGCACTTCTCTTTGTTATGGCTGATTTAACGCCTGCTTAACCTTTCGCGATAGTAAATTAGTAGTGCTTTTAAAACCAAAAACAAAGAGTATGAAGCTAGATCTACTCAGCACTGTATTAATCCTCTCCCTCGCCTGCCTGGGTAATAAGGCAGATGCGCAAAACCTGGCGCCAAATCAGAATCCCGCCTATGCGGTAAGCCGCGATAAGTACATGAAAACGGCAGACTCGCTCATGCAATGGCAGGGCACTACGGTCCAGCAAACCTACAAAGCTTACGACTGGTACGAAGACAGACAGGCACGCCGCGATGCAAGGAGGCAGTTCCAACGCGATCTGCGACTCGAAAGAGCCAGGCGTTACCGTTATATCAACCCGTATGACGGTTATTACGGAAGGCCTTTTTTTAATAACCAATGGTATCGTAATCCCTGGGGCTTTAACTGGTTCTAATCTTTCTATTCCATTAAATCAATTTATTATGAAAAGAATTATACTCCCTCTTTTATTCGGAGCCAGCCTGGTATTCGCAGGCTGTGCACGCCAGGTTAGCCGTATCGATCCGGCAGAGCAGGTGGACATCAGTGGCCGATGGAACAATACCGATTCAAGAAAGGTTGCCGAAGAAATGATCTCTTCCGTACTGTCTGCCGGCTGGCTTTCAAACCACAATATTGCAAAAGGCCAGAAGCCCGTTGTGATTGTTGGTTTCGTTGCAAACAAAAGCCATGAGCACATCGATGCCGAAACATTCATCAAGGATGTGGAGCGCTCCTTCATCAGTACTGAAAAGATACGCCTGGTGCAATCGGGCAAGAAGCGCGAAGAACTGCGGGCAGAAAAGGCCGACCAGCAAACAAACGCATCCGTGAGCAGCATGAAGAAGTTCGGGCTTGAGCAGGGAGCTGATTATATCCTCCAGGGCTCCATCAATTCCATCGTAGACGCCCACAAGCGCAAAAAGGTCGTGTATTACCAGGTCAACCTTGAGCTCAC
>DASTPZ010000340.1:0-17743 GCA_035761965.1 Flavisolibacter sp.
CATGTATTCGGGATTATCGGATGCGATATCCAGGATCGCCTTCCTGGTATCGCCGGCCTCGATGGCAGTCAGGTTAAGTATCTCTCCCTGGTTCTTTCCGCAAACCGCGGTATGTGGCGCCTCTACAAAGGAACGCACTCTATCCGAATGCCAGTGATACCTCCGGGCCGTGGCGTCACCATTGCGCATACCCTGCTGTATAACGGTCCAGTCGCCTTCATCACTAACAATGAAATTGTGAATGTAAAGCTGGAAACCATCCTGTACGGCTGTATTGTCGACCTTTGCACTGAGCTTGCTGCAACGCACAAGGTCGTTTGCATCAAGACCTGTTTGCTCACCTACCTTCAGAAGTTCAGCAGGCGTCTCTTTCGAAAACCTGCCTTTGCCGCCGCACATATAGATGCCCAGTTCCCTCGAAAGAGGGTTGAGTGCCCGCTTGAGTGCGCCCATCACCGCTGTGGTAATGCCCGAAGAGTGCCAGTCCATCCCTATAACCGCCCCAAAGCTCTGGAACCAGAAAGGGTCGCTCATGCGGCTAAGAAACTCCTTTTTACCATAGGTACCGATCACCGACTCTGCAATGGCCAGCCCCAGCTTCGACATACGTTCATACAGCCAGGCAGGAACCTGGCCCGAATGAAGAGGAAGATCTGCTGAACCACTGCGCTTCATTGCCTAAAATTAGCCAATTTCAAAACGCCGGAAGCCGTGCCCTATCAATAAGAAGGCCTTGTATTAGGGTCCTCTCCCGTTTCGTTTCCTTCCTGCCGATTGCCTTTGCCAGGTTCACCTACAGACTGGTTCACATCGTCGGAGCTGCGTGGCCTGTTCACCTCCTTTACTGCCGGGGTGTTGTTTTGCTGTCCTTCCTGGTGAGGATGATCCTGGTGGTTGACAGAAGTATTTTCTTTGTTGCTCATATACTTGTTTTGCAGAAAGGGTACAAAAACTGAACCAGGGAAAGGGTTTCTTTATTCGTACAGCACCTGGCAGTTGTCGCAAAAAAAAGTTCGCCGGTTGGTTGTTCCCAGGTACTCCTTTCTTATAGGCCCTTCATCGCGCCGGCAGGTTTTTTTAGTATGTGCCAGCCAATGCTCACGCAGGGTTTGCTCTTTCTTCCATGCCAGGAAATCAAAGCTGTATTCCCTTGCCTGCTTTACCATCTCAGCCAGTTTTTTTGGAGGCAGGGCCCCTACCTTGCTTTTGGGATGGACCTTGATGCGGTATAATACTTCATTCTTTATGATATTGCCCACGCCTGAAAAAACCTGCTGGTCAAGCAACGCATCGGTAACGAGTACTTCGGACATACCCTTCAGCTTTTTCCTGGCTGCGGCTGGGTCCCAGGCTTCACTCATGATATCGGCACTCCAGTCGTATAATTCGTCGAGGGGTTCCTCCAGCATTTTTACCGCGCAGGTATAAAAATTCACAACGTCTTTTGAAAACTGAAGGCTCAGCTTGGGCACCGCGTCCTTTTCTGAATTGATGTAATAAGTTCCGAACATGAGCAGGTGAATGCGGATCGTAAATCCCTCAAAGCAAAGAAGCAAGTGTTTACCCCAGGTCCTTATGTCTTTCAACGGCTGGTTGAACAGCCGCTCCTTATCAATCTTGGAATCACCGCTGGCACTGATCACCTTCTTTCTTTTGAAAAGCATCAATTCTTCTCTTGCGATCACCAAGGACGGACCTTCGGGCATAAGCTGTTTTAAGGATCGTTGCAAACCCTGCGCCAGGCGAGGGACTAGCGTCGCTCTACACGCTATGGATCACATAGGTGACCACGCCCCATACCTGGAAAGATGAGCCTTCGGAAATATCGATTGGGCCCAGACGGTCTGTGGCCGGAAGCAGCCTTCTTTTGCCACCGCTGATATCGAGCCTGCGTATCAGCATCTCACCATCGAGCAGGGCAATAATGACCTTGCCATTGAGCGCTTCAATAGACCTGTCCACGATCACCACATCACCCCTATGAATGCCCGCGCCCTGCATGGCATTGCTGTTCACCCGCATTACAAAGGTTGCAGGCCGGTTTCTTACAAGCTGCTCGTTGAGGTCCACCCCTCGTTCTTCAGGGTTGCCGTTTTGTTCCGGTTGCCGGAAAAGAGGATAAAAAATCGCGTCCATATGCCTTGGTTTACTAAAATTATTAGTAAATTTATACTAAATAATTTTGTAAACGGTATTCATCCTATGAGTTTAGTAAATGGTGCTGCTGTATTTTATCCGACCGAGCAACTATGGGAATATCTTTTGGTTGCAAGGCCCGATGAGGATTTTAATCAGCTGATCGCTGAAGAAAAAAAGAATTTCAACGAGGTATATGGAGAATCGTCTGCAACAAGGAATCCGCCCTATATCACCATTGCGAACTTCCTGGCCAAGGAGGCCATGGAGGTCACGCTGTCGAGGTGGATCCGGAACATTTGCCAGCTGCAGCCGCGGTTTACGGTAACGTTTAATAATTACAGCGGATTTCCGCCACATACCATCTACCTGCGTATCCAGGACCCTGCGCCTTTTAACGAGCTGGCCAACCGGCTTAAGATCATTGACAGCTTTGCAAGATCGAACGACTGCCCGCCGGTGCATCTTTCAGCAAAGCCTCACCTGGCCCTGGCCTGCAGCCTGCCCGACCATATATACGATAAGGCGGTGGCCGATTATGCGCAGCGGAGCTTTTCCGGGGCATTCAGGGTTGACCGGCTTGTACTTGTCAAACGCTCCTGGGCCGGAGGAGATTTCCAACTCGCGGATCATTTCATGCTGGGCCCGGCCTGAAGCAATTAACCCGGCCTACTTGCCTTTTCTATACGAAACCTTAGTTTTTGTTGTTGTTCAGTTGTTAAAAGAGCCCGGACCAGTGCCGGGCTTTTTTTAAAGACATAAAGAGAACTGAATGGGCTCTAATGACCCCGATGCGTGAATTGTCCAGTGGTGGCATGCTTTCCTTCTCCCAGCTCCTCCAGCAGCTTTTTATTGAAAGCTTCCAGGTCTTTAGGACTCCGGCTGGTAACAAGGCCATTGTCTACCACTACCTCTTTATCCACCCAGTTCACACCGGCATTGATGAGATCAGTCCTGATGGAAGGATAAGAAGTCATGGTCCTGCCGCTCAGCATTCCGGTTTCGATCAGCAGCTGCGGCCCGTGACAAATGGCTGCGAGCGGCTTGCCTTGTTCTATAAAATGCTGTGCGAACAGAACACAATCCTTGTTCAGACGCGCTGTATCGGGATTAAGCACACCTCCCGGCAAGAGCAGCATATCATAGTCCTCCGGCCTGGCCTCCTGGAGACGAACATCCACCGGTAGCTCTATGCTCCAATGGTCATGATCCCATGCCTTTACTTTGTCTGCCTGTGGCGAAACAATGTGAACGGTCACCCCTGCTTCTTCCAGTGCGTTCATGGGACTGGTAAGCTCCACTTCTTCGAACCCGTTTTCGGTCAGGATAGCTACTTTTTTCCCTTTGATATTTCCGGCCATATTCTGTGTTTTAGTTGAATGATTTGTTTGCGAAGCACCAGCCACAAAAACTAAACCAGCAAGGGTGGAGCACCGAAAGAAAATCTTCTTATTTTCAGCCGCAATAATTACGTATGATACAAAAGCCTGCTGCCAGGTTCTTTATTGCCTGCTTTGTTCTTTTCAGCCTGTTTAACTGCACCCGCAATCCCTATGCTGCCACCAACCGCAGCTATAAAAAACAGGCAAAGGCCCTTGCCCGGCAGATCAGGCAGGTACCTCCCTCCGACTCTGTTTCAAAGTCTTCATGGGTAGGTACGACCAATTTCAATCTTCGTAAGCCTAATTATGTGATCATCCACCATACCGCGCAGAACAGCTGCGAGCAAACGCTCAAAACCTTTACAACTGCCAAAAGCAGTGTAAGCGCTCATTATGTGATATGCAAGGACGGTACGGTCCATCACATGCTCAACGATTACCTGAGAGCATGGCATGGCGGGCTTGCCAGATGGGGCAATACCACCGACATCAATTCTGCTTCCATCGGGATAGAGATCGACAACAACGGCACAGAAGCATTTACCGATCAGCAAATAGGAAGCCTTCTTGCCCTGCTGGAAAAACTCAGGAAAAACTATGGCATTCCAACAGCCAATTTTATCGGGCATTCCGATATCGCTCCTACCCGCAAGGTTGACCCAAATGTTAATTTTCCATGGAAAACCCTGGCTGATAAAGGGTTTGGACTGTGGTGGTCCGACACGGCCGCTCTCTCCCTTCCGGCCGGTTTCAATGCCATACAGGCGCTCCGCATCGTTGGTTACGATACGAGGGATTCCGCAGCTGCCATACGTGCTTTTAAGCGAAAATTCCTCCAGCAGGAAGGAAATGCGATCCTGAGCGAGGACGATAAAAAAGTACTGTTCTCGCTTTATCGGAAATCGGAATAAGCCCCGTTCAACGCATCGTATTTTTCCTGCTTGGCGAACGTGAGCTTACGATTGGTTTGAGGCGGTTAATTTGTACCTTAGACCCAACCTAACAACCGCCTATGAAAGCTTATTTACTTTCAGTCCTTGTTGTTTTATCTTTCCTGTCGGCCAAAGCCCAACCAGCCCAGGTCAACACGCTTCCGCGCGGCAAATACGAAACAGTCGCCAAGGAAAAGCAGCACAAATGGGAGAAGGGTGATATCATTCTTCTCGAAGAGAACAAATACATGCTTTCAACCAGTGATGAAGTCGGCGAATACCGGTTCAGTGTCACTGCCCAGCGGGTATTTTTTACATCGGGGCCTCTTAAAAGCCTTTTTGCAAAAACTTCGCTCAATAACAATGCGCCTGCTATTGTTTTGCCAGTTTCCGAGAACGAACAGCTCGGGTTAAAGCTTCCATCAGAGATCTGGGGTTATTATAAGCAATGAAGATCCTGAACCCCTGCCCGGTCCGCTTCCACAATACAACTGGCAACCATTTTGCATCCTTTGGGTAAAAAGGTTATGAATGTTAAACGCACGTTCGGAATCATCCTTACCGTATTGGGCATTGGCGGACTGATCTACTTTGCCTCTCTTTTCATGGAAGCCGACAGCACAGAAAGGCAGATCAAAACGCTTATTGTTTATGGTGTATTGGGGGCAATCTTCTTCTTTACAGGGATTGGACTCATCCGCGCAACCAAGGACGACGCCCGGCCACCCGTTCAGTAGCAATGAGTTACGTTTATTTTCGCCCATTTAACATGTTATTTGTCACCCAGGTGTCATGCAAAGACTAATTTTACCGGGTCAAAACATGTTTTATGAGAAAAATCATTTATCTGTTGATGGGAATCGCCCTGTCGACAGCGGCCTATGCTCAACAGGTGAACGGAAGTGTAAAGGATAAGGACGGAAAACCTCTTGTGAAGACCACCATCTCCCTGTTGAATGCGAAAGACTCCTCGGTGGCCAAGCTCGCCGTGACCAGGGAAAACGGTCAGTTCAGCTTTGCGGATATCAAACCAGGCAATTACCTCGTATCAGCATCAAATATTGGTTATGAATCTTCGGCATCGGCCATATTCGAAGTTCCTGCTTCGGGTGACGTAAACCTGCCGGCCCTTGAGCTTAGCAAGGCTTCGGGTGGCATGAAGGAGGTGGTGGTAACAGCAAAAAAGCCCATGGTTGAAGTAAAGGCCGACAAAACTATTCTCAATGTAGAAGGCACCATCAATGCAGTGGGAACAGATGCATTGGAGCTGCTGAGAAAATCGCCGGGTGTATTGGTGGATAAAGACGATAACCTGAGCCTGAGCGGCAAGAATGGCGTACAGGTCTATATCGATGGCAGACCGACGCCTCTTGCAGGCAAGGACCTGAGCGACTACCTCAAGAGCCTCCAGTCAAACCAGATAGAAGCGATTGAGATCATTACCAATCCTTCCGCCAAGTACGATGCCGCCGGCAATGCAGGCATCATCAATATCAGGCTTAAGAAGAATAAATCCTTTGGCACGAACGGTTCTGTTACCACCGGGTATAACATCGGCATTTTTCCCAAATACAATGCAGGCCTTTCGTTGAATCATCGCAACAAAAAGATCAACGTATTCGGCAACTACAACTACAACAATTCCAAGAACAGGAATACGATGAACCTTTACCGGATCGTGCTCGATACACTGTTTGACCAGCGGAATAAAATGACGTCGGAGAATATCAGCCACAATTTCAAAGCTGGCATGGACCTCTCTGTCAGCCGCAAAAGCACTTTCGGCCTCATTGTAAACGGCAACCTGTCGGAGCAGGAATTTGCCAGCTTCAGCCGTACGCCCATCATCTACAACCCAACCAAGACGGTCGACCGCATCCTCGTTGCCGATAACAGGAACAGCGGCCATCGCAAAAATGTCAACTTCAATGCAAACTATGGCTATACCGATACCATGGGGCGCAGCCTTACGGTAAATGCCGATTATGGCTTTTATGATATCGACAACTTCCAGATGCAGCCGAACATCTATTTTGATGCTACGGGCCGGAATGAACTGTATCGGGTTGTTTACAACATGATACCGCCTACCAAGATCGACATCTACTCACTCAAAGCCGATTGGGAGCAGAATTTCAAAAAAGGCAAGCTCGGGCTGGGTTTCAAAACTTCTTATGTGCAGACAGATAATGATTTTCAGCGTTACAATGTATTTACCAATGGTAAAACCCTGGACACTCTGCGCAGCAACCGGTTCGACTATACAGAAAACATCAATGCGGTTTATGCAAACTATAACCGCGCATTTAAAGGATTCGCCATCCAGGCGGGCCTGCGGGTAGAAAATACCACGTCGAAGGGTAATTCCTCAGGCTTTAAGCAGGTTGGAAGCAATTATTTTGAGTACGATTCTACGCTGAAGCGTGAATACACGGATTTCTTCCCCAGCGCAGCCATCACCTTCAACAAGAACCCGATGAACCAGGTCAGCCTTAGCTACAGCAGGAGGATCGACCGTCCGGCCTACCAGGACCTCAACCCTTTCGAATTCAAGCTCGATGAATACTCGTTTCAGAAAGGCAATACCCAGTTGAGGCCCCAGTATACCAATAGCTTTGGTCTTACGCATACCTACAAGTACAAGCTGAACACAACCCTGAACTATAGCCATGTGAACGACATCTTCTCACAGCTGATCGATACGGCAGATAAATCGAAAAGCTTTATCACGAAAAAGAACCTGGCTACACAGGATATCGTGAGCCTGAACGTAAGCTATCCCTTCATGTATAAGACCTTTACTTCCTTTGTCAACATAAATACCTACTACTCCCATTTCCAGGCCGATTTCGGAACAGGCCGCGCGATCGATCTCGATGTGGTATCGTTCAACGTGTATTCGCAGAACAGCCTGAAGTTCGCTAAAACCTGGACCGGCGAGATCAGTGGTTTTTATACTGCTCCTTCCATCTGGCAAGGCACATTTGAAAGCAAGGCCATGTGGGGTGTGGATGTAGGTATACAGAAGCAGCTCATGAAAGGCAAGGCCAACATCAGGGCTGCGGTAAGCGATATCTTCCGGTCAATGCGCTGGGCTGGTATCAGCAATTTTGCAGGCCAGTACATGGACGCCAGCGGCAGGTGGGAAAGCCGCCAGTTCAAGCTTAATTTCACCTATCGCTTTGGAAGCACGCAGGTAAAGGCGGCCCGCCAGCGCAATACAGGTGCCGAAGACGAGAACAAACGCGTACAGAATGCCGGCGGCGGCATCGGACAATAACAGCATTGATCCTAAAAGCCGGGTGACTGCAATTCAGCACCCGGCTTTTTTTTGCCTTGTTTTGTCCGGCATTCCTTTTAAGAGAAGCGCCAGCTTTGTTGCCTGGCCCTTGATTTTTGACCATTGGTTCCTATCTTGCCGCCGTGAGCTTTCTTCTACATATCGATACCGCCGTTCAATCTGCTTCGGTCTGCCTCGCAGCCGACGCGCAGCCCCTTTCCCTGGAGATAAATCCTGATCAAAAAGAAGGCGCGGCCTGGCTGCACACCGCTGTAGAAGCTATGCTCAAAGAAAACGGGCTGGCGGCATCAAGGCTCGATGCCATATCGGTAAGCGCCGGTCCGGGCTCCTATACAGGCCTGCGGGTAGGTATGGCCGCCGCCAAAGGACTCTGTTTTGCCCTAAACATTCCGCTCATCCTGGTCAATAGCCTGCAGATGATGGCCGCTGCCGCAACTGCGGAGAAGGCAGCGCTGTTATGTCCTATGATCGATGCCCGCAGGATGGAGGTATTCACCGGCGTTTTTGACAAATCCCTCGAAACTGTGGTGCCCGCATCGAACCTTATTCTCGAGAATCATGATTTCGATCGCCTGCTGGAGAGCCATACGATCTGTTTTTTTGGTAATGGCAGCACCAAGTTCCGCACGATGATGCAATCTCCCAACGCCTCATTTGCCAACATAGAAGCAAATGCTTCCCATCTTTCATCCCTCGCTTACAAGAAGTTCCGTGCGCATGATTTTGCAGACCTGGCCTACTCCGAACCATTTTACGGTAAGGATTTCCACTCACCTGCCAAACAATCTTTATAAAAAAAAGATGATTTGTACTATTTTGATTTGCAATAGCGTTATCAAATTATAAATTTGTAGCGTCTAAGAGGAATATCTATGAATAACGAATTACTTGAATCCACTGTATCACCATCCACAGAACTGCGCATTGATGTAATCCAGCTTAAGAAGGCTGCGCTGATCCTCAGAGCCGTTAATCACAAGCTTCGGCAACAGATCATGAAGCTGATTCACCAGAATGGGAAAATGACGGTTACCGAGATCTATGTAAAGCTCCGCCTTGAACAATCTGTAGCTTCCCAGCACCTGGCCATCCTTCGCAAAGCCGGTTTCGTCAATACCGTCCGCGACGGCAAGTTCATTTTCTATTCTGTCAACTACGACCGCCTCGACCAGGTTCATGGCATCGTGCACGATTTGTTAAAATAAGGGCCTGGTAGCGCCACCCGGTTCTTTGGCTGCAAATGAGTTATTTTTGCAGCCAAAGTGACCTTATGTTTGTTAAACAGCTTTACACGGGCTGCATCAGCGAAGCCGCCTACTACATTGAAAGCGAAGGAGAAGCTGCTATTGTCGATCCCCTGAGGGATATCGATGCCTATCTCCAGCTGGCTTCGGAAAGAAACGCCCGCATCAAATATATATTCGAAACACATTTTCACGCAGATTTTGTCAGCGGCCATATCGACCTTTCCAAGGCGACCGGCGCCACCATTATCTATGGGCCCCGCACTGAGACGAGCTTTGACGTGCACGTGGCCAGGGATGGCGAGACCTTCCAGCTTGGCAAGACAAGCATTGAGGTTCTGCATACACCAGGACATACCCTTGAATCGGCCTGTTATCTTTTAAAGGATGAACAGGGAAAGCCTTATTGCGTCTTTACCGGCGATACGCTGTTCGTTGGTGATGTGGGAAGGCCTGATCTTGCCCAGCAAGGCACTGTTCTTACAACAACCGACCTCGCTGGAATGATGTACGACAGCCTGCAGAATAAGATCATCCCGCTGGCCGACGATGTTATTGTTTACCCTGCGCATGGCCCCGGCAGCGCCTGCGGCAAAAATCTTGGCCCAAATACATACAGCACCATAGGCGAAGAAAAGCAATCCAACTACGCCCTGAAAGCGGAAAGCAGGGAAGCCTTCATTAAAGCCGTTACCGAAGGGCTGGCCGAGCCACCACAGTACTTTCCCATCAACGCTAAGATCAATAAAGAAGGGTATGACAGTCTCGACAACGTGCTTGAACAAGGCTTGAGGCCACTCTCCGTGGAAGAGGTCAAGAAAGCCCTGGCAAACGACCTGCTGCTGCTTGATACCCGCCCGGCCTCCCTGTTTACTACAGGCTTTATACCCGGTGCTATTTTCATTGGACTCGAAGGACGTTTTGCCGAATGGGCAGGCAGCCTGCTGCCTTTTGACCAGCCCATGATCATACTGACCGAGCAGGGAAAGGAAAAAGAAACTATCGTAAGGCTGGCCAGGGTTGGCTTCAGCAAGGTCATGGGCTATGTTGAAGGCGGTTTTGAAGCCTGGGTAAAAGCCGGTGAAGAGATCGACATGATCATCGATGTAGAGGCCGATGAGCTGGCCATGGACCTGCCTTTCGACGATAAGCTGGTCGTGCTCGATGTAAGAAAGCCCGCCGAATTTGCAGACGGTCATGTAAAGGACGCCGTAAACATCCCGTTGGATGAAATGGCGGACCTTATCAATATCTCCAACCTGGAGGAAGACCAGAATATTTATGTGCATTGCGCAGGCGGATACCGGAGCGTGATTGCTGCAAGCCTGATGAAGCGCCAGGGTATGCATAACCTGAGGAATGTGACCGGCGGCTGGGCCAGGATCAGGGAGCAGGAAAAAATTCCTACCGAGAAGGAGAACAGTGTGCTGAACTAGGGAGGCTTAGCGGATCACTTCCCCATATTCTTCCTTCCATTCATGTTTCCAGCGGCGGTGGCTCCAGAGCCACATTTCCGGGTACTCGCGTATCACCTGCTCGAGGTACCTGATATAGGTTCTTGTGAGCGCTTTTTCAGGCAGGCTGCCGGGATCTTCTGTCGCCAGTGTGAAGTGTGCTTTATAATAACCCCTCCTGGGCTTGGTAAAATGGCAGAATACGACGGCAGTGCCATTTGCCCTTGCTCCTTTCTCCGGCCCGGTCACAAAAGGCGTTGGCCGGCCAAAGAAATCCACCCAGTAGCCTTTGGATGGCACCCCGGGGTTCTGGTCTGCAACCAGAGCCAGCAAGTATTGCTTATTGCGGTAGGGCATCATGGCCGTCCTCATTTTTGTAGCGGGAAGAAGGATGGCGCCGGTCCTTGAACGGATCTTTTTGAATAGCCGGTCTACTGCGCTGTTGTTGATGGGCATATAGACCGTAAGCATTGTATAAGGCAGCCTCAGGACCATCCCTACATTTCCCAGCTCCCAATTGAAATTATGACCCAGGTGAACCTGGCACGTCTTGCCCTCTGCATAAAGCTTATTAAAGATGGCCGGATCGGCATCGAAATGCTTTTTCATGAAGCGCTCGCTTGCGCTGATCAGCTTGATGGTCTCGATGAAAGTATCGATGAGGTTAAGATAGAATTGCCTGGCGATCCTCGTTCTTTCTTCGGCTGTTTTTTCGGGAAAGGCGATCTCCAGATTCTGCATCACCACTTTTTTGCGGTAGCCGGCAAGGTGATAGATGATGAAATTGGCGAAGTTGGAGATGAGGAATAAAACCCTCAGCGGCAGCAGCGACAGCAGGTAAAAAAGACCATAAAGAAAATAATACATAGAGCACGCAAAGATATTGCCTATTGATCAGCCGAAAGTCTCACCAGGCGTTTAATCTGTCTACAGAACGATATTCTGCACAAGCGCCGACCTGGAGGGATAATCGGTATTGTAGTGGAGGCCCCTGCTTTCCTTGCGGAAGGCGGCCCCCTTAATGATCAGGTAACCTACGGTGATCATATTCCTCAGCTCCAGCAATTGTGGCGATACCGTGGTCGTACGGTAAAGGTCTTCGGTTTCTTCAAAAAGCAGGTCGATGCGTTTCATGGCTCTCTCCAAACGCACGTTGTTCCGCACGATGCCCACATAGTCGCTCATTACCTGCTGCAGCTCTTTAAGGCTTTGGGTGATAAGGATCATTTCCTTGGGCTCTGAGGTACCGCGGGCATTCCAGTCGGGCACTTCGGGCAGCTCATCGAGAGTATCGATGCGGGTCACTGCATCTGTAAAGCAGCGGTGGGCAAAGACCATGGCCTCGAGCAGGGAATTGCTGGCAAGGCGGTTGGCGCCGTGAAGCCCGGTGCTTGCACACTCTCCGCATACATAAAGGTTATTGACCGAGCTCCTGCCCCATTCGTCGGTCTTGATACCGCCGCAGCTGTAATGGGCAGCAGGCGCAACAGGGATCATATGCTTCGAAACATCGATACCGATCGACAAACACTTCTCATAAATATTCGGAAAATGATCCCTGAACTTGTTCTGGTCCATGTGACGGCAATCGAGGAAGACATGTTCGTTACCGGTGATCTTCATTTCATTGTCGATGGCCCGTGCAACGATGTCGCGGGGTGCGAGGTCGCGGCGTTCATCGTAACGCTCCATAAAAGCCTCGCCATTGATATTTCGCAGGATGCCGCCGTCGCCGCGCACGGCTTCGGTGATAAGGAAGGCCTGGCCTCGTTTGCCCGCTTCGTATAAGGCTGTAGGATGAAACTGGATGAACTCCATGTTCTCTATTCTTCCCTTTGCCCTGTAAACCATAGCCACGCCATCGCCGGTTGCGATCGATGGGTTGGTGGTGGTTCGATAGACCTGGCCATTCCCGCCGGTAGCCAGCAGGGTAATGCGCGAAAGGATTTTTTCTATCCGGTTATTATGGGCATTGAGCACGTAAACACCATAGCAGCATATATCGGGTGTAGACTTGGTTACGAGATAGCCGAGGTGGTGCTGGGTGATGATATCGATCACAAAACAATGATGAATGACCTTGATATTGGCCGAGCGCCTGATCGCTTCCAACAGCGCCCTTTCCATTTCCTTGCCGGTTACGTCCTTATGATGAAGAATGCGTGATTCGGAATGACCACCCTCCTTACCCAGCTTATAATCGCCTTCCGCGTCCTTATCGAAGCGTGCACCCCAGTCGATGATCTCCTGCACGCGGGCCGGGCCTTCCTTTACCACGATCTCTACGATCTCCCTGTTGCAAAGGCCGTCGCCGGCAATGAGGGTATCCTCGATATGCTTTTCAAAGCTGTCGTTCTCCGTATCGTTCACAACGGCAATACCGCCTTGCGCATATTTTGTATTGGTTTCGTCGGGGGTTGCCTTTGTAATGATGGTCACCTGCTTTTCAGGGAAACGCTGGGAAAGCTTCAATGCATAGGTAAGTCCAGCAATACCGGAACCAATGACCAGAAAATCAGTTTGCATAGTAAGCAAAGGTAGGGTTCGCCAGGATCACATGAGTTAAGCCATCAAAAGGTCCGTCAACATACTTCAGGCCGGCCGAAGCACAACCTCCTTTTCCACCCATGCATCATGTTCCTTCAAAAGGCTGATCAGCTCATCGACGGCAACTTCCGAGGGCACATTCCGCTTCACCACTTCCTTGCCTTTATAAAGCGTGATCTTTCCGGGACCGCTGCCTACGTAGCCGAAATCGGCATCGGCCATTTCGCCGGGACCGTTCACGATGCACCCCATGATGGCGATCTTAACGCCCTTCAGGTGATTGGTGACAGCCCTTATTCGTGCTGTTGTTTCCTGCAGGTCGAAAAGCGTGCGGCCGCAGGAAGGACAGCTGATGTATTCTGTTTTTGATATCCTTGTTCTTGTAGCCTGCAGGATGCTGAAGGCCGTATTGTTCATGAACTGTTCAACAGAATGGGATTGAAGATAGTTACGGCCCGATACGTTTACGGTTGCTGTTTGATAAGCCTCCATGGTCATGCCAAAGCAAAGTCCGTCGCCCATGCCATCGAGCAGCAACGCGCCAGCTTCCGTTGCATAATGAACAAGGTGTTCATCGGTCGTTTGCCAGCTGCTGTCTATAACAAGGATCAATGGGTTGCTTATACCCTTTTGCGCCAGCTCCGTTACCATACGGCGTGTTGCCGGCATGGGGCGCACATGCAGGCTGCTGAGGCAAAGGACCGCGGTAGTATCTTTTCCGAGGCCATCGAGCAGGTCGAGGTCCTGGTCTTCGCTGCTGAAGCTGTCGACCATAACGAAATTCAGCACCGGGCTTTTGAATTCCGCTTTACTGTATGCCGCATTATCGAAGATGGGGAAGTATTTGGTTTTGTCTTCGGCCAGCATCCAGGCAGCAGGAAAGACAATGACCTTAAGTGTACCGGGCAGGGCAAAATCCAGCACCTGGTGACCCGTAAAAACATAGTCGGCTGCCATGTCGGAAATGGACCATTTATCGGTAGCCTCATCATAGGTATAACCTACCGATTCGAGATCCCGGGTAGTGATCTTATCCAGCTTGCTCAAGTCTGCGATCACCACGGGCACCTGCTGACCGCCAATATTGCCGACAGCAAAGCTTTCCCTTCGGCGGTATTCGAATGGATTATAAAACAGCCTGTCTGCAACAGGTATGGGGGGCGACTGATCTTTTGATGAAAGACCGGCATAGCGCTTCACGATATCCCTGCACACCGGGATCTCGAGCTCCGGGTCTTCGGTCAGCGAGACCCTTATCGTATCGCCCAGGCCATCTTCGAGCAGGGTGCCGATACCGATGGCACTCTTGATCCTTCCGTCCTCTCCGTCACCGGCTTCGGTTACACCAAGGTGAAGCGGATAGGCTTCGCCGAATTCGTCAAACATTGTCTTTACCAGCAGGCGATAGGCTTGCACCATTACCTGCGGGTTGCTGCTCTTCATGCTCAGCACGATATTATGAAATTGCTCTGCCCTTGCGATGCGCAGGAATTCCATGGCGCTTTCGACCATGCCTACCGGCGTATCGCCGTAGCGGCTCATGATCCTGTCGCTCAATGAACCATGGTTGGTGCCAATGCGCATGGCAGTACCGTATTGTTTGCAAATGCTGACCAGCGGCCTGAACCGCTCTCCTATCCTTTCAATTTCTTCGGCATAGTCTGCGTCGCTGTATTCGATCAGCTCGAATTTCTTCTTGTCTACATAATTGCCTGGGTTCACCCTTACTTTTTCAACGATCCTCGCGGCTATTTCTGCCGCATTGGGCGTGAAATGTATATCTGCTACAAGCGGTGTATGATAACCCCTGCGGCGCAGCTCATTTTTTATATTGAGCAGGTTTTCTGCTTCTTTTTTTGAAGGAGCGGTGATCCGGACAAGCTCTGCGCCGGCCTCGATACAGCGTATGGTTTGCTCCACGGTTGCCACCGTATCCATCGTATCGGTAGTGGTCATGGTCTGTATCCGTACCGGGTGAAAATTTCCCAGCAGAAGATCTCCTATCCTTACCTCCCTTGTGGGAAGACGCTTATAGGTTGTCAGGCTTTCACAATAAAATTGCATAAAGGCAGATGAATTGAACAATAGTATTCAGAACCGGTGCAAAAGTGCTAATGTTTTTTAACAATCAAAGTTAAAGATGAAAGGAGGCCCGGGCCCTAGCTACCAATCCTGCGCCTGGCCTGTACCCTGGTTGTTCCTGCCCTGCATCCGCTTCTGTAGCTCTTTCTCCCTTTGCTGGAGCTGACGGAGCTTTTGCTCGGCTTCTTTCTGGCTCATTTTCGGATCGCTCTTTTTTGGACTGGTCTTTTGCTGTTGCTTTTTAAGCTCAAGCAGGGCTTTTTGGAGGTTTTCCCTTGCCTGCTTGTCGTTGGGATCGATCCTCAGTGCGTGCTTATAGCTTTCAATGCTGGCCGGCAGGTTCTTGTATTTGGAGTTGGATACGCCTTCGTTATAATAGGCCTTTGCCTTGAGGGCAGGATCTTTGGCACTTTCATAAACCTGCTTCAGCAGCGCCGCCGTTTCACTTGGGTTCTTTCCCTTTTTGTGCAGTACACAGGCAAGGTTGTATTTGACCGTAATGTTGTTGGGCTCTGCTTCCAGGGAACGGCGATAGTAAAATTCGGCGGCATCGAGCTGGCCCTGCTTGTAGTTCTGATTGCCCTTCACGATATCTGGCAAAGCCTGCGGCCGGGCGGCGTTCATTATCGAGCAGGCGGCCAGCAATAGGTAAATGCGTTTCATAGCTTGGATTTTTTTCGGTCGGGTAAAAAAGTTTCAGTAACCAGGAAGAGCAGCATGGGCAGGGCCATCCAGGCATAATAGGTATGGTAGTTGAACAGCGAAGTATCACCCAGAGCTTTTTTCTCTATCTGTGAATACTGCTCTTGTACCTGTCTTACCGCTTCATCGGATTGCTCCAGATGAATGTACCGGCCATTGGTAGCGCGGGCGATCTGCTGCAGTATCTGCTCATTCAGCTTCGACACTACAGGCTGACCCGAAGCATCCCGCTTTGGGTTGCCTGCTGCATCGATGATGGTGGTGCCTTCCGGCGACCCTATGCCCAATGTATTCACCATCACACCTTTTTTCGCAAGCTCCTGCGTCTTTTCGATCGCGTTCTCATCGTGGGTTTCGCCATCGGTAATAAGGATCACCGATTTGAAACGCTCCGATTCCTCGCCGAAAAGCAAAAGCGATTTATCGAGCGCATCGCTGATGCTTGTGCCCTGGGCCTTTATGTTACCAGGACTGGCGGCAGAAGTATAGAGCCTCGCAGCTTCTTTATCAAAGGTCAGCGGCATTTGGGCATAGGCATTGCCCGCAAAAACAACCAGTCCTATCCTGTCGTTTTCCAGCTCCTCGATCAGCTTAAAGATGAACTGCTGTGCCCGCGAAAGCCTGTCTGGGGCAATATCAGCGGCTTTCATACTATTGCTTACGTCCAGTGCAAGCACGATGTCGATGCCCTTCCTTGCCTCGCCCGAGGTTTCGTCGGGTTTGCGGGGATTGGCGAGAGCAATGCAGCCAAAAGCAAAGGCCAGCAGCATCAAACCAAGCTTTATAAAGGATTTAACGGGCGAGTGGCCCCTGGAAAGCGCTTTCACCAATCGTGCATCACCCATTTTTTTCTCTGCTTTTTTCTTCCATAGCCTGTAGGAAAGAAATATGAGCAGGAATAGCGGTACCAGCAGAAGCAGCCAAAAAGCCTGAGGATATTGAAACTGGTAGTCGAGCATGCTTGTTACAATGGCAAAGAGTATGCTAATTTAAGGATGAGTCATGGAATCCTGTCACGGAGGTTCCGGTTCTTCAAGCCTATTTCCTGCCTTCCATGAATCCTAGCTGGCTAAGTATGCCTTTCAGTATTTTCATCCTTGCTCCAGCCATATCGAACCCGGGCTCTGTCGATTCCAGGTTAAGAACGAAAAAATAAGGGTGTTTGTTCTCTTCGATCCATCCCACTACCCAACCGATATGCTTTTTGCGGGTCGAGTCGGCAAAGCCCCAGCCGGTCTTGTAGCTCAGCCTGTATTCGGGCTTATCCTCGAAAAGCATGGCTTTCTTAACGATCTCCTGGTTGATGCGGTGAAAGGGAAGCTCATTGAAATAAAGCTTTTTGACCAACCCCAGTTGCTCGTCGGACGTGATCTTGAGCGAATTATCGAGCCAGAATGTATCCACGCGTGAGGTGATCTTAGCAGTACCATAAGCGATGGAATCGAGCCAGCGCTGCATGGTGTCGCGGCCTATTCTCCTGGCCACCTCCTGGTAATAGGGAACTGCCGAGACCCGGAAGGCCTGGTACATGCTCAGGTCCCTGTTCCATTCGTCCACGGGCCTGCGAATGCTATCCCATCTGATCACCATGCTGTCGTTCGTGATGATGCCCGTCTGCAAGCCGATCAGCGAGTTCACGATCTTAAAGGTAGAGGCCGGGAGATAGCTGCTGTCGCGGTAGCGGTCAAGATTATATATGGTAAAATTGCCATTGTTGTTATTCAGGAGGGCAAAGCTGCCGGCGGCCTTGTTCTCGGTAAAGTATTTCTCAAGCGAATCGTCTACCTGTACATTGTTGGGCGAGCAGGAAACAAGCTTGAACAAGACCAGTAAGGCCAGTAAAGAACGCATCATGCTGAAAATAAATTTTTGCAAAGGTAATGGGGGACTTCCGTGTTTCCGTTTTTGGAAAGAGACCAGGAAGCCAAAAGCCGGCGCGCAAAATGTGCCGGGCCGCAAGACC
>DASTPZ010000341.1:0-5408 GCA_035761965.1 Flavisolibacter sp.
AGCCAGAGTTTGCTGAAAAAATATTTGACGGAACAAAGCAATTTGAATTCAGAAGGACAATCTTTAAGAAGAATGTTAAAACTGTTATAGTGTATGCATCGTCGCCTATTAAAAAAGTGATCGGTGAGTTCGAGATTGATACAATCATTCAAGAAAATATATCGTGTTTGTGGGAGCGAACGAAAAGGCATGCTGGTATTGATAAAACTTATTTTCTCAAGTATTTCAACAAAAAGCAGACAGGCTATGCAATAAAAATAAAGGCAGTACGAAAATATATAAAGCCTAAATGTCTTAAACAAGATTTTAGCGTTAATCCACCTCAGTCATTTCAATATATGCATGATCAATAAATGTTTATTTGTCAAATTTAAGAGTCGATATGATCAATGCTAAGTTTTGTTTGTCGCTTAACTTTTATCTATCGAGATTCTTACAAAAAATTATGTCTTTTGCGTTATTGTTTTGTAAGCCCCCACCCAACTTTCCCGCTTCTCACCCCTAAATCCTTGTCCATCCACGCGTCTGCCGTTATCGAAGAATACCTCTCCTTCTTCGGCACAGAAGGCAATATTCGCGAGCTATCGGGGCTTACAGCAGATAGGCTAAAAATAGCCGCTATGGTTGAGCAAGAAGGCCAGCTATTCTTCTTCTAATTCACCCGACTCTTTCTCCAAGCAGTCGAGGTCAGCCTATCAGGCAAAGTAGAAAAGTAGCCGTATCCATACTGCACCATCACTAATTCCCAACTTTACTCGCTTAACAGCACATCGATTTGATCACCATTAGCCACCAAGATAGCCGACGCATTCCCTCTCACCCAATAAGCAGCTACTAGCGAACCTCCAGTTAGGTTTAGCAATCCAATTGTACGGCTACCTGCCCGAATTACCTGCGCTTTGTGAAAATGAATGGGATGGTTCAATAAACCAGCCTTATAGGCCACCGTGTTTCCCTGGTGCACGGCCAGATATGTAGAGGTGTCGTTGGAGAAAAGTGTATAAAGGCTGTCGCGAAAGGGGAAGGTGAGCAGGGACATGGCTGTTTCGGGATAGTCATAAAAGCTGATCTTACCCTTTGGGCTCTTTTGCCAGTAGTCTTTCAGGCTGTCAACGGAACTGTACCAATTGACCGTGTATTTCAATTTTTCTTCTGTCAGCTCATAAAGCGTCGTTGGGTCATGAACGGTCAAAAAGCTGGAATGATGGCTTATATGCGCCAGGTTATTGCAAACCATATAGTTCTGCCCCCACTTCAAAACCTGGGCTGCGCAGGTGGCAAAATACGAATAGGTTCGGTTAGTGGCTTTTTGCAGGAAGAATACAGAACCTCCAAATTCGCCTGCGCAACCGCTGTAAACAAGATAATCGCTATCCTCGAAAAGGATCGTGCCATATATCCTTTTTTTATGGGTATAAGGCTTGAGTATAAAGTTGTCAGTCAGGTAAAATGCCTCCTTATCATTCGTCAGGAAAATGCTGTCTCGGTGCGTCAGCATAGACGAAATACCGGTTGACTGGAAATGCTCCTCCAGGTCTCTCCGCCTGCCATAGCTGGTATCCATAACCATCATGCGGCCATTGTTCTGCAGACAAAGCAGGAAACCTCTATGCCAGGCAATTGCCGATATAGTGGTGTCCGACAAAAGCCTTTGCTTCTGAATGGTAAAGTGGGCCGGCTCTGGAAGCGGAGGATTTTGCACTGTACTGCAGCCGTAAACTATCAAGGCAAAAAGAAGCGCCGTCCGCTGCATGGTTTAGTTTTGATGATAACGCTTAGTAGCCGCAAAGATTGCAATCTCTTGATTTTACCCTTAGCCAAATTTGACATTGTAAGATATGGATACCCACAGCAACTATCCCAAGACCCACAAAATTTTTACCTTTACCCCATGCCCCGCTCAACCATCATCGTTATTCTTCTTGTCCTCTTCATCCTCATCACCATCATCGGCCAACTCCGCCTGATCATGCATGCACCCGACGCGCGCCTGATCTCCGGTATCGGTCTTGCCGGTCTTTTATTGATAGCCGCCATCGGTATCATCCTCGGCAAGTCAAGGCAAAACATCAAACACATCCCTAAACGCAGGGGCTGAAGCGGTCCTTAACCCGTACCTTTCACCCTGCCCCTTCCTGTCCACCCTGCCTCCGTGGTTCACCCCCCCGCCCAAAGCACCAGATTCGTTACCTTCACTCCATGAAACCAATCAAAGGCGGCAAGGACCGGAATGAGCAAGACCCCGTACGCAGCGGCCATTTGCAAAAGGCCGGCGACGGCGAAGCAGAGCAGCTGGGCAACAGCCTGGTGGAACTGGTACGCGCCCATGCCGGCGACAGTACGGATCGCGAACAATGGGAAGCGCTGCTGTCCATTGCCGTGATGGCATGGAACACCGGCTCTATGAAAAAAAGCTCGCCCGATACTTACCGCGCCATGCTCGAAGAAGCGCAGATGGACCTGGAGGACGATGCAGCTTCATTCGAGCTCCTCAGAAAAATGCTGCGCGATCGCGAGCAGCGCTTTGCACAGGATGATAGCTTTATCAGGGACTACCGGCTCGAAGAAGGTGCTAGGGGTTTCAGGGTATGGGTGCAGCCTGTGGATATGGATGAGCTGGAGAGCGAGGAAAGCGAAGCCGAACAGCATGCCATGGAAGGATTCTATGACGATTGGAGCGAAGGCTACATCAACCGCACTGCCCTTACGGTAAGGCCCCGGCAGGTCTACCTCGACTGGATCAATGCCCAAACACCCGGTGAGCCGCCGATCGCAGGCTTCGATGAGCATAATATTTACCTTGTTCCGGAAGCCGAAACCAATGAAGCCGTCGAACTATGGCTCAAACAAAACTTCGGCAGGCTGTTCGAACGCGAGCTCGAAAGCTGGAGCACCGATGAGCACACCTGGCCGGCACGGCGCGATTACCGGCTGTTCCGCGAATGGTTCCAGGTAGAGGTCAGCACCATGGTATTTGATATGGAACCTACGCCGCTTCGCAAGGAGATCTAACCTTCCCATCCCGCATACCTTTTGGGTTCTAAGATGTATAGGAACAGGATCGGGTATGAACCAACCTCCTAACACTATACATAACAATCATTCATCCCGGTGTAAAGGCAATTGAAACAGCTTTTCCGCAGCTTGATGCCCCCGGTCTTCATCCCACCATTTTTCTCTTGTCAATGATGATGAGCGGCCTTTTAAAAGCAGGTCCTTCGTTAAATCATAGCTTATGTCTACTCATCATCAATCCCCCCGCAACATTCTCTTCTTATTGCTGGCCGCTTCTTTTCTCTTCGTCGCTTGCAAAAAAGAAAAATCCGATACCGGCAGCATTACTATCCATGGTAAATCCTATGCTACCCGCTCCATTGGCGGAAAAACCTGGACCCTTTCCAACTACGAGGGACCCGGAGGTCTTCATTTTGGCAATGGGACCGTACGCCCCGAATTCGGCCGTTACTATAGCCTGGCCGAAATGCAGGCACTTGCCCTTCCAGCAGGCTGGCGCATGCCAACCGAAGCCGACTATCGCCAGCTTTGCGAAAGCCAGGGTGTGGTCTTCTCCGGCAGCCGGGCAACCGGACAGGAAGCCATTAAAAGGCTTTTGTCGCAGGCCAACTGGCTCAACATACCAGGCAGCAATGCTTCGGGCTTTAATGCCCAGCCCGCAGGCTATATGTTCCAGGATGCCCAGCCCATTCCGGGTGATATATCTGAATTCTGGACTGCCGAAGGTCATACCATCAGCTTCCAGGAAGGCGCGAGCGGCAGCACGCATAATATCAAATTCTACCAGAACAATAGCGGGCAGGAATACAGGTTCAATATCAGGCTGGTGAGGGACTAAGAGGCTTTGTTCATGCATTATACGGCACGGCTTAACAGAAAAAGCTTGCCCGGTTGTCATCCTCATTTTAAAAGAGGCTGCCGGAACTTCCGATACTTAACTTTGAGCAATATTATTTTGTATGAGACTGATCTTTGTCCTGGTCATCCTGTTTTCCGCGCCGGCTGCTTTTTCCCAAATTGCCGATTCGACCCAGACCCGTACGGTTGAGGCAGCCTGCGGACAATGCCAGTTCGGGCTCAAGGGCAAGGGCTGCAACCTGGCAGTTCGTGTAAAGGACAAAGCCTATTTTGTAGACGGTACCGGGATTGATGATCACGGTGATGCACATGCGCAAGATGGCTTTTGCAATGCTGTTAGAAAAGCGGCGGTAAAAGGGAAGCTCGTCAAAGGCCGGTTCAGGGCCAGCTATTTCCGCCTGATCGCGCCGGCGGCCAGCGGGAGCTGAGCGGCAAAAGCAGGTCTACCTGCTTTTGGCCATGTTATGGTTCACGTTAAAATGAAGTCCCAGCACCCGGCTCGTATGCTCTCTTACGCGTTCGCAAAGCTCCGCATCCTTCGATAGCGACTGGCCATACGACGGTATCATTTTCTTCAGCTGTTCCTGCCAATGGGGTTGTTGAACCTGCTGAGGAAAACAACGCGACAGCAGGTCGAGCATGATGGATACGGCAGTGGATGCTCCCGGCGATGCGCCTAGCAGGGCCGCTATGCTTCCATCTGCTGCGCTCACCACCTCGGTGCCGAATTCCAGCACGCCGCCCTCTTCTTCATCCTTCTTGATCACTTGCACACGGTAGCCGGCAATGGCCAGTTCCCAGTCTTCTTTTTTTGCCCCGGGGTAATATTCCTTCAATGCGTCCAGGCGGGCATCGGGTGTAAGCCTTACCTGTTCGATGAGGTATTTGGTGAGCGGCAGGTTGTGAATGCCCGCGGCCATCATGGGTCTTATATTGCTTAGCTTGATCGATTTGAAAAGGTCCAGCACGGAGCCATGCCGCAGGAAGCGTGTGGTGAAGCCTGCATAAGGCCCGAAAAGCAGCTCCCTTTTGCCTTTGATCCATCTTGTATCGAGGTGGGGTACCGACATGGGCGGCGAACCAACGGCAGCGGTGCCATATACTTTTGCATGATGCTCATCTATGACCGCCTGGTTGGTACAGCGAAGCCATTGTCCGCTTACCGGGAAGCCGCCATAACCAAGCGCTTCGGGTATGCCTGATTTAAGCAGCAGGGGAAGGGATCCGCCTCCCGCGCCAATAAACACAAATTTGGCCTGTACTGTCCGCCGGTCTCCGCTTCCTTCATCCCTTACCTTGATATGCCATTGTTCGCCCCTGCGGCTGATATCCTCGACTTCGTGGTTAAAATGCAGCTGCACGTCGTTTCTTTTTTTGAGACAGTCGAACATGCAGCGGGTGAGCGAGCCAAAATTTACATCGGTGCCCAGGTCCATTTTTGTGGCGGCAACCGGCTCATCATCCTTCCTGCCCTCCATCACCAGCGGCACCCAATCGGCGATCTGTCGCGGATCTGTAGAAAACTCCATGCCCCT
>DASTPZ010000342.1:0-6204 GCA_035761965.1 Flavisolibacter sp.
TCTCGATCACCCAGTCGAAAAGCGGGGCCGAGATCTTTACCGGTATGGCTGCTGCGCCATGGGTATTGAAGCTGAATCCCACCTTGCCGCCGGCCCGCTTGCGGATATAGTCCATCATCTGGCTGATCTGGCTTACCAGGTCGCGCTCCTCCAGCTGAGGCGTGCTGCCTATCTTTCCAAACCGGTCCGATACCAGCCTCAGCCGGCTCACATCCTTTTCGATCTCGGGCACAAAGCTTTCCTGGGAATGTGTCTCTTTCAGGATCTCCACCCAGCCCTCGAGCGAGGACACGGGCGTGCCCAGCTGGTGCGCCGTTTCCTTGGCCATGCCCGCCCAGAGCAGGTTCTGGGTCGAACGGAAATTGCTGCGCAGGGCAAAAAGCGTTACAAAAATGAAAAGCCCTACAATGAAAAGCTGCACGATGGGGTAGTAGCGTACCTCGTCGAGCAGGCGGCTGTGACCATAATAATAGCGGTTGATCCTTTTGCTGTTGGAGGGATCGGTCCAGATGATGGGCGGGTTCTCTGCCTTGAGCGACTGCAGGGTTTCAATAAGATAGGCCCTGTCCATGGCCCGGTTCGAATCAAGGTTCTGGAAATTGGTGATGCTGTCGCGCTCGTTGGTCTCGATAATTGGAATATCGGTATTGTCCTGTATGATCTTGAACGGGAGCTGGGGATCGGTATTGAGGGGATTGAGCAGGGATTTGCTGGCCTCTATCCATTGTTCCACTTTCTGCCTTTCCTCTTTCTCTATCTTATCGGCCAGGTAGGAGGAGTACCAGATGGTACCGCTCACGATCAGGATGGCCACCAAAGCCAGCAGGGTGCGCCAGTTTAACAATTGCCGAAACATGGCCGAAAATAATAAGTATATATTCGCTTCTCTTATTTTTGACGAATTAATTTATCCGCTTGAACGCTCCATCGGTTGCCATTGTTATCCTGAACTGGAACGGTAGGTCTTACCTCGAAAAATTTCTTCCTTCGATAACGGCAACGGTTTATTCGAACCTCAGCATCGTGGTGGCCGACAATGCCTCTACCGACGATTCGGTGGATTTCCTGCGCCGCACTTATCCCAATGTTCAATTGGTGCTGCTCAAGCGCAACCATGGCTTTGCCGGCGGCTATAACGAGGCGCTCAGGCAGGTGAAGTCCGATTATTATGTGCTGCTGAACTCCGATGTGGAAGTGAAGCCCGACTGGCTGGAACCCATCATCCAACTGCTCGAGAAAGAGCCCGGCTATGGCGCCTGCCAGCCCAAGATACTTTCCTGGCACAACAAAGAGCTCTTCGAATATGCCGGCGCCGCCGGAGGCTGGATCGATCTTTATGGCTATCCTTTTTCGAGGGGACGTGTATTCGAGATCTGCGAGCAGGACAGGGGACAGTTCGACCGCACGGAGCCTATCTTTTGGGCCAGCGGTGCGGCCATGGTCATAAGGTCTGAGGCCTTTCATGCCATGGAGGGCTTTGACGATTACCTCTTCGCACACCAGGAGGAGATCGATCTTTGCTGGCGGCTGCAGCTCTCGGGTTACCGAATATGCTGCTGTCCGCAATCAGTGGTTTATCACGTAGGTGGAGGTACCCTGCCCAAGGGCAATTCGCGAAAGACCTTTCTCAATTTCCGCAACAACCAGATCTTGCTGGCCAAGAACCTGCACTGGTCCGAGAAATGGTGGAAGATCCCTTACCGGCTGCTGCTCGACCAGGTGTCGGCGCTCAAAGGATTGCTGGGCGGGGATTTTGGTTATTTCATTGCCATCTTCAAGGCCCATATCGGCTTTTTGGACTGGGCGGTTTTCGGTAAGAAAAAAAGCTTTGACGGCCGCAGGCGAAGGCTAAGGACCATGGATGGCGTGTTCAGGGGCAATGTGGTCTGGGAGCATTTTGCGCGTAAGAAAAAATTCTTTGGCGAGATCGTAAAGCGATGATGGCAGGGAATGGGCGGTAAGCGGACAGGCATTCCTGCTTAAAGCCTTAAGTGCCAGTATAAACTTCTTTCTATTTTTCTTTTTCCTTTTCCTTTCACGTCTTATTTTTGCACCACAAAACCGAACTATGGATTATCGTCAGGAAGAATACAAAGAAGAGCTGCAGAAGGTACAGGACAGGGATTTTACTCATGACTGGGTATCCTCCTCAGCCTTTATCTTTTATCTCTCGGCTTTTTGCATCGTGGCCTTTGTGTTTGGCAGCTGCGCCAAGCTTTACAACAAGCGTTACGAGAACAGCACACCGAAGGAAGTAACTGTCCAGGAGAGTTCCCTGTACACACCGAAGTACACGACACCCAAATAATTTTTTCAGGATTTTTTGCTGCAATCGGATCAATCCCTATTTTTGCAGCCCCTTAGTTCTTTAAACGTTTGGTGCTCAATGTTGTGATAAGGCTGGCAGCTTGCCGGCACAACAGCAGGAACGCCAGAACAAGCGGAAGTAGCTCATTTGGTAGAGCACGACCTTGCCAAGGTCGGGGTGGCCGGTTCGAGCCCGGTCTTCCGCTCCATAAAAATCTCCTCCCTCCGCGGAGGATTTTTTTTGCGCTCACCCAGCGGATGGTGCAGTGAGGCCTGGCGCCTGCGGCACCGGTGGTCCGCAAGTCTGCCCTGGTGGTGAAATTGGTAGACACGCAGGACTTAAAATCCTGTTTGCAGCAATGCAAGTATCGGTTCAAGTCCGATCCGGGGCACGCTTTAAGGCTGGTCGAAAGACTGGCCTTTGTATTTGGATCGAGATGCGGCCTTCCCTTTTTGTTTTAATAGCTTAACATTAAATCGCAAACTACTTGCTCAACTGTCATTCATAATACTATCTGCCCGGAAAAAGAAAGAATATTGAATATAGAAAGATCTAGAGCTTTTTGGTATTGAAGACAGTTGTGGTAGTGTAAACTACTGATCTGCTTTTTGCTATTAACCTCAGCCATTTTCATAATTATTGAGCCTGTGATTAAGGCAGGACTTGCTGGATTCTACTGACTAGGGTTAAATACATTAGGACCTAAAATTGGTAGTTGAGTGTTATCAGATTTTTGCGCGATTTACCGGTGAGTTCGGCGTTTTAATTTTCGATCAATCGTTTCTACCCCTAAATCAAAGCGCATCAGGTTAATGATGCTTTCTAAATCTTCTTCATACTTGTCCAATCGATCAAGCAGCGTTTCAATCTCAGAATTAGGGCGATTTTTTACTTCAATGAATTCTGACTCCTCATAAAGCTGATTGTAGAAACTATCCAATCGCATTATGATTTGTTCTGGCAAGAAGGAAGCATGACGATACAAAGCGATACGAAAGTCTGAAGTCTTTTTGTCGACAGCCTCGGCAAGCTGGTCTATTTCGTCTGTATCGAGATACGTTCCCTCTAAAATATCTTTCAAATCCAAGAATGACTCATAGTATATATCGTGTAGTTCCGCCGCTAGTTGAATGATGGATTGGTATTGATGCAACTTGTGTGTAAAAAACTGGTTCTCATTTTCTATTGACTTTTGGATGCGGTATACTCTATATGATATAATTAAGGCACCCATAGCAATAAGCGTGCTAACGATACTAGCACTCGCGGAAAAAAAAGTAGGGAAATCCATTTGGCTAAAAATTGTTAATAATTAGATGTAGCTGAAGTTTACTACTTACTAACCTATAGTCACTAAGTTATCATTAACTACATATCAGAGTATTGTTTTTTTTGTTAGATATGATATTGTACTAGGAAAACACCACAACCTTTTGCTACGGACTTTCTATATTTCAAACTCAACTATAGATTAGGTTCAGAGAGTCAAATGTGAATTGTATGATGGTGGTCATTATAAATCGTTCCTGATTCAACATCGAGCCATAGTGTTATGTTCGTTCGCACAATCTGTAATTGGACAGGTCGTTTCTAAAGCACAATCACAGAATCAGGCGAAGAAGCAACTCTACCCCTGGGGTTATTGACCAGGAACTCCGGCGCCCAGAGCTGTTTTAGCGCATTGGTGTCTGCGTTCAGGATCGCGGTTACGATTCTTTGTTCCAGGTGGCGGATTTCGGCTTCCAGCTTTGCATTGGCTTGCGTGGCGCCGGATAATGAGTAAAGCAGCAGGAGAGAGAACAAAAGGAACCTGGCCATGACCGTTGTATTTCTTTCAAAATAGGGGTTTTTGTCAATATGCTGCCAGCTAAGTCGGAGCTGTTCAAGATGAGATATAAAAAATTCCCGGCCAGCGCAGTGTTTTGAGCAATAGGTATTGCAGCCATACGGCTTAAGCACTACGCTGGCCGGGAGTGTAATGCGCCGGGGACAAAATAGCTCCCAATGAAATCTCGAGGATCAACCTTCCTTCTTTTCTTTGGCCAGCTTGTCCAACAGCCTTTCCAATTCATCCAGAGTCATGGTAAAGCCTTCCTTGAAGCCCATTTGAATGATCTGCTCCAGGTCGGCAAGCGACCGGTGCTTGATGGCGATGCTGACGGTTGTCCTGCCGCCGGTTTCACTGAAATCAAGATGCCAGTCCGATCCGGGCATATCGGGATTGATGTTTTCCTCCTTGTCGGTAAATGCATCGTGAAACTGGAAGTGTTTTTTTGGCGAGATGGCCGTGAAGTCCTGGACCGACCAATGTTCTTCTCCCTCCGGACCGCACATGGCATAAAACCTCCGGCCGCCTTCTTCAAACTTCATGTACTTTGTTTTGGAGAGCCAGGGCTTGGGTGCCCACCACCGGTCAAGCACCTCCTGGTCAGTAAAGGCCTGCCATACGAGGGGCAGCGCCGCATCAAATTCCCTTTTTACAAAAACCGTATGCGAGGATTTGTCAACGGTAAAGTCGAATAATAAGCTCGGTTTCATTTTTTCTTTTTTTTCATGGTTAATAATACATTATCCAGCTGGCTGAAACGGCTTTGCCAGATCTTTCTGAACTGCTCCAGCCATTTGTCTATTTCTTTCATTTTTTCCATTTGCAGGGTATAGTATATCTCCCTGCCCTGGTATTCCTGCTTTACCAGCTCACATTCGGCAAGAACGCGCAAATGCTTCGACACTGCCTGGCGGGTGGTGTCGAAATGCTCGGCTAGTGCATTGGGCGTCATGGCCTGCACCGCAACGAGTACAAGGATGGCCCTGCGCGTGGGGTCCGCTATGGCCTGGAATACATCTCTTCTCATACAGATTCTTTAAATATGAAACTAATCGGTTGCAAGTTAAATGAAACTATTCGGTTGCGCAAATTTTTTTGTCGGCATTGAAATTCGGGCCAAGCAGTACGGGCAGTTTATACGGCTCCTTTCCGGCCATGGCCTGCTTCCTGTTTTTTGATATTTTCGTCGTCTTGTTGAAACCGGTCACGGCTCCCAGGCGATGCGACAATGATGCGCGAAGCCATGTTACAGGGTCGTGGACATAAAATCTCAATTGCAATGCGAAAAATCATCCTTGACCTGGCAGTAAGTCTCGACGGCATGATCGAAGGTCCCAATGGGGAAGTGGATTGGTGCATCATGGACGATGATATGGATTTTCCCGGTTTCCTTTCCGGTATCGATACCATCCTGTACGGGCGCGCAAGCTATGAAGCCTGGGGAAATTTTCAGCCACCACCGGACGCAAGCGATACGGAGAAGTCTTTGTGGAGAGAAGTTCATTCGAAAAAGAAATATGTTTTTTCCCGCAAGCTGGGGCAGGATGACCGTGCTGTGTTTATCAGCTCGGATATTGCTGAAAAAATGAAGCGGCTCAAACAAGAGGAAGGCAGGGATATATGGCTCTACGGCGGGGCCTCGCTCATCGCCAGCTTTGTCGATCTCGGCTTGATCGATGTGTATCGTATATCAATTCACCCTACCGTCCTGGGTTCGGGCAAGCCCCTTTTTCAAAATCTTAAGCAGACCATAAGCTTCAGGCTGTCGAAGGTCAACAGGTTCCGGTCCGGTGTGGTGCAGGTTATTTATGAACCAGGGAAAAAAGGTTGACCTGCGGCCCCGCATCGTTCGCAATCAGAATTTTTGCTTTTTGCATGCCTTGCTGCGCGCTCATAAAGATCGACCTTAGCCTGCAGGCAACAGCACAAAAAAGCTGGATCCTTCACCCGGCTTGCTTTCTGCCCAGATAAAGCCCTGGTGGTTCTCCACCACTTTTCTTGCGATGGAAAGCCCAACACCCGTGCCCTTGTATTCGGCATTGCCATGCAGCCTTGTAAATACATTGAA
>DASTPZ010000343.1:0-11051 GCA_035761965.1 Flavisolibacter sp.
AAAAAGGCTGCCGCCGCTAAAGCACTGGAATGGGTAAAAGATGGAATGACGATCGGACTGGGAACAGGTTCGACTGCCTACCATGCCATTGAAGGACTGGCGGGAAAAATGGCCCTGGGCCTTAAATTTACAACTGTATCCAGTTCTCTCGCTTCGGAATCGCTTGCAAAAGGAATGGGCATACCAACCTCTGACCCTTTTTCCATTTCGCATATCGATCTTGCCATCGATGGTGCCGATGAGGTAGATGATCATGGCTTTCTTATCAAGGGCGGTGGCGGCGCCCTGACCAGGGAAAAAATACTCTCTTATAACAGCTCGGTTTTCATCGTCATTGTTGACAGCTCAAAACAGGTCCAACAAATCGGCAGCTTCCCTCTCCCGGTAGAAGTTGTTCCATTTGCATCACAGCTTACCGCGGCCAACCTAGAAAAGCTTGGTTGTGTTGCCAGTCTGCGGCAGAGGGGCGGTTTACCCTTTGTTACCGACAACGGCAACCATATCCTTGATTGTTCTTTTGGTAATATAGCAGCACCCTTTGTCCTCGCGCAAGAGATCAGCCGTATACCGGGAGTTGTAGAGCACGGGCTCTTTATGCCCCATCCGCAACAGGTAGTTATTATAGGCAGTGGAGATGGATCGGTGATCGTAAGAAAAAAGAATGCCTAGGGACTACAAACGACCATCTTCAAGCGATCTCAAAATACCCAGCTCAAGGCCCCTCAGCTCCGCGAGTCCGCGTAAACGGCCGATAGCGGAATAGCCGGGATTTGTCTTTTTATGCAGGTCGTCCAGCATTTGATGGCCATGATCCGGACGCATCGGAACGGCAAGGCCTCTCTCCTGCATAAACCGGACGATCTCCTTGACCACCGCATACATATCGACATCACCCTCGAGGTGATTGTCCTCATAAAAATCGCCATAGACATTACGCCTTGTACTGCGAAGGTGTATGAAATTTATCCTTGTTGCAAAAAGCCTGGCCATGTGGGGCAGATCATTATCGGCACGTACGCCAAAAGAGCCCGTGCAAAAACAGAGACCATTGTTCATTGAAGGCACTGCTTTAAAGATATGATCAAGGTCGGCAGCGGTGCTCACCACTCGCGGAAGCCCGAGAACAGGATATGGCGGATCATCGGGGTGGATAACCATTTGAACGCCTGCTTTTTCGGCCGTAGGTATAATCTGTTCAAGGAAATAAACCAGGTTTGCCCTCAGGCGATTCTGGTCGATGTTCCGGTAGGCATCCAGCGCCTGCTGGAACTGCCGGAGCGTAAAGCTTTCCTCGCTCCCCGGCAGGCCGGCAATGATATTGCGTTGCAGCACCATTCTTTCCACCTCATTCATTTCATCGAATCTTTGCCTGGCCCGTGAAAGTTCGGCATCGCTGTATCGCGCTCCGGTCCTTTTGAGCATGAGTACATCGAACGCAATGAATGCAGCTTTTTCAAAGCGAAGCGCCTTTGAGCCGTCTTCAACCTCGAAGTTGAGGTCGGTGCGCGTCCAGTCGAGCACCGGCATAAAATTATAGGTCACAATCCGTATACCGCAGGCTGCAAGGTTGATGATCGATTGCCTGTAATTGGAAATATATTCTCCGAAGCGGCCGCTCCTGGTTTTGATGTCTTCATGTACCGGCAAGCTTTCCACAACCGCCCAACTCATGCCGGCTTCTTCGATCTCTTTTTTTCTTTTTAGGATCTCATCTACCGTCCATACCGCGCCATTGGCAATATGGTGAAGCGCAGACACCACGCCACTGCATCCTGCCTGGCGGATATCGCGCAGGCTTACTGGGTCGGCGGGACCAAACCAGCGCATGGTTTGCAGCATTCGATATTGTTGCATATAACTATGATCATTTTACCCGTAAAGACTTAAACAAAGGTTCGATCTTACACGCCTCCAAAAATGGAGAAACCGCCATCTACGCAGATCATGCTACCGGTTACAAAACGGGATGCATCGCTCAGTAGCCAGGTCAATGCACCCTTCAGCTCATCAGGATGGCCAAAACGCTTAAAAGGTGTCTGCCTGATCACAAGTTCACCTCTCTCGGTAAAGCCTCCATCCGGCTTTGTAAGCAAACTGCGATTCTGCTCTGTCAGAAAAAAACCGGGCGCCAGGGCATTCATCCTGATCCGGTCGCCGTAGCGTTTTGCCAGCTCAACCGCAAACCATCGTGTGTAACAATCGACCGCAGCTTTTCCCATATTGTACCCGAGCACCCTTGTGATGGCCCTTTTTGAGTTCATGGAGGAAATATTAACGATGCTTCCCCTTCCCGTTTCAGCAATAGCGCTGCCAAAGACCTGCGTTGGTATCAGCGTGCCCCAGAGGTTCAGGTCCATCACATTTCTCATACCCGTAATATTCATCTCAAACACCGATTGCTCCGGCAGCAGCACACCTTCTGGCATATTTCCACCCGCTGCATTTACAAGCCCGTCGATCCTGCCATAAGCATTCAGCAGTTCCGCGCGGGCAGCGATCAGCTGCTCCTCGTTCATTACATCTGCTACGAGCGCTATGGCCTTCCCTCCCCTGCTGCGAATGAGCTCAGCTCTTTGATGCGCAACATCGGCCTTACGACCCAGTATACCGGCCGTGCCGCCTGCCTCGACTATCGCTTCCGTAAATGCATTGCCCAGTATGCCGGTACCTCCGGTAACGATAATTACTTTGTCCTTTAAAGAAAATTGTTCCATCGGTATATGATTTTAATTGATGTACAGACGGGCCTCCGCAGACCGGATCCTGCCCAAGCCCATGCATCGGCACTGTTAAGATGCTCTTTTTTTTGCAGCGGCAAGAAAATGAATGCTTGTTTTTTTGATAACTCATAACCGTCCTTGAGGCAACCGGCAGCAACGGTTAATGGAGCAGATCAAGAAAGCCTGTTCCGCTTCCCTGCTCAAAAGGCATTTATCATTTGCCGGATCTGAAGAATCACAAACATCATTTAGAAAGATCAAGCCATTCAAAGCCTTGCCGAACGCATAACAATTCGAATGCGCAGACCTTGTAAAGTTTCAGCTGATTCGAAGAACGGGCTTGCCTTTCAGCAAATCTGCGGCCACCCTTAACCTCCTCATACTGAGGCCGGGCAGCAACGAGCTATGAGAAACACAAAGCAGAGCTTCTACAGGATTTAGTTTTCACGAGGCTGGCATCATACTTTGAGCAAACCCACTGTCATTTTTTCTAACATTTAAATTCAAAACATGGCGGCAAATTCAAGAGGTGGAAACCGTAGCGGCAAATCTGAAAAAGGCCTGGCTGCAACCGATAAACAAACCAGGGAACGCGTTTCCAAAGAAGGCGGCAGTTCCTCGGGCGGTGGTGAAAAAGGACTGGCATCCGGCAGCAAACAAACAAGAGGACGCTCCGGCGGAGAGACCGGCAAATCTTCCCGCGGCAGCCGTTGATCACATCTTTCACAGCTCCAAACGTCCGGGCCGCTGCCGGACGTTTTTGTTTAACAGCGACCCCCGGTATGTTCATTTTCAATACCTTCATTTTCCAAAATCATTCAATCGATGGAGGTAAAGATCGAATCTTCCTGGAAAGAAGCCCTTAGCGATGAATTCAAGAAACCATATTTCAAGCAGATCACCGAACACCTGAAAACAGAAAAGACCCAGGGCAAGACCATCTACCCCCCGGGCCCCAGAATATTCAATGCCTTTGAGCATACGCCATTGAATAAGGTGAAGGTGGTGATACTCGGACAGGATCCCTACCACGGACCGGGACAGGCCATGGGGCTGAGCTTTTCTGTCCCCCAAGGCGTTACGCCTCCGCCTTCACTTGTCAATATTTTTAAGGAGCTCCATGAGGATATCGGTATGCCTGTTCCAAAGACCGGCGATCTTACCAAGTGGGCCGACCAGGGTGTTATGCTGCTCAATGCCTCTCTTACCGTCAGGGCCGGCGAACCCATGAGCCATTCGAAGATCGGCTGGCATCTTTTTACAAACTGCGTGATCAATACCATTTCAGAGCGGAGGGAAAATGTGGTCTTCCTGCTATGGGGAAAATTTGCGCAGGAAAAGAAAGAGCTCATCGACGATAAGAAGCATCATTTGCTTAAAGCAGCGCACCCTTCGCCGCTTTCCGCCAACAATGGCTTTTTTGGCTGCAGGCATTTTTCAAAAACCAATGCTTACCTCATCAAACATGGCCAGGATCCTATCGATTGGGCCTTATGATCGCTATGACCCCGAATGATGTCAGTCTTCAAACAAAGCTGGTTCTCTTACGTCCGATGCAGGAAAATGACCTGGAGGCATTCGGCCTGCTGACGATGAACGACGATTGCTGGGGGTATTTTTCCCTGAACCTGGCTAACCCGGTCCAACTGAAGCAATGGGTAGAGACCGCGCTCAGGGAAAGAGACAATGGCACAAGGTTGCCCTTTACCATCATCGACAAGGCTTCCGGTGGTATTGCCGGCAGCATGAGCATGGGTAATATATCCGTCCATGACCGCCGTCTCGAGATTGGCTGGTCCTGGCTCTCCGCACCCTATCGCAGTACAGGCTTTAACCTTCACAGCAAATATGCGATGCTGGAGCATGCTTTCGAACGGATGCGCTTCGAGCGGGTGGAATTCAAAACAGATGTCCTGAATACGAGGGCCAGGAAGGGACTCAAAAAATTGGGTGCAAGCGAGGAAGGCATCCTTCGCAGCCATATGACCATGTGGAACAACCGGAGAAGGGACTCTATCTATTACAGCATATTGAAGGCCGAATGGCCGGTATTGAAACAAACAATTTTTAAAGACATAGCTGAATGAAAATTCTGAAAGAGCTTGCGGGCCGGATCTTTGCGCTTTGGGCAACCCTGGTCTTTGTCGTATCGCTGCTTCTCATCTACCTGCCTGTATGGATCACCGGTCTCTGGCCGGAACCCAGGCGTACCACGCTTGTATTTCGCATCTTCAATGTATGGATGAAATTCTTCTTCGTACTCAGCGGGGTACGAAGGATCATTACCGGCAAGCAATTTTTTCAAAAAAGCGCTAATTACATCATCGTATGCAACCATAGTTCCTTCATGGATATTCCGCTTTCCAGCCCTGGCATCCCCGGCGCCAATAAGACCATTGCCAAGGTTGAAATGGCAGGGATTCCGTTATTCGGAATGATCTATAAAAGAGGAAGTGTGCTAGTAGACCGCAAAAGCGAGGAAAGCCGCAGGAACAGCTATCTGAGAATGAAGGATGTACTGGATATGGGCATGCATATGTGCATTTATCCCGAGGGCACACGCAACAAAACGAACGAACCCCTGCAGCGTTTCCATGATGGCGCATTCAAGCTGGCAGTCGAAACCGGCAAACCTATCATTCCTGCCGTTATCTTTCATACGGCAAAAGTACTTCCGCGTAAACCCTTTTTCTTTTGGCCTCGCCCGGTTGAAATGCATTTCCTTCCACCGGTCGAGTCGGGTGGTAAAAGCCTGCAGTATCTGAAAGATGAGGTCTTTGGCATCATGCTGGAGCGGATCAAACTGGGTCCAAAAATAAAGGCCGGAAGACCGGCGCCGGAAGCTGTGATATAAGATACATGCGATCCAGTGAACAATGGCTGGCTGTCAACGGCTCGCCCTTGCCGTTTTATCAATAATTGTAGAAATACCTGGTACGGTTGACCTTGAGGTCCTGCAGCAGTGAAGACTTCGGGCTGATCGCGATATTAAAGAACCGCGTCTGGCCGATGGGCGTTACATTGACCGACATCTGCCAGCAATGCATTTCTCTGGAGACAGACATGGTAAACATGGTCAGCTGCTTGGTGGAAAAATCATAAAACCCTGTTGTCGAAAAATTCCATTTGGGTGTAAGACTGAAGCTGTTGTTGAAGCTAACGTTTGAATTGACGGTTGTTTTGTACCGGCCCCCGGGCTGTATCGTGTTGGAAAAAACAAGCGAGTAGGAAAGGTTGACCGTCCATGGCACATTGAAATCCACGAACTCCGCAGGGTTGCGTCTCATATAATCCTGCAGCCGTTCCTGGTCGGCCATCAGGCTGGGATCATTGATATTGGTCGTTGGTGTTTGAACCGGCGCCTTATTGGGATCCCTGGGTTTGCTTTGGAAGCTCGTGGACATGGAGATGCTTCCACTGCTCAGCCTTCCGAGCCTGAACCGGTCTCCCTGCCAAACAAATTTATTGACATAACGGCCCAGGGTATCTTGCTGGTAAGGATTATACAGCGCCTGTGCCGTGAAGCTCAGTTTTTCAAACAGGGTTGTGCGCAGGTAAAGGTTGAATGGCAGCAGGCGGAGAGAATCTTCCAGGAAATTATAACCGCTGGTAACGCCAAAGCCGTCGATCAGGCGGATCTTCTTAAGCGGTTCCTTCCCGGTGCTGTCTTTTCTGTTGCGCACCTTCATCTCAAGGTTGTTGTCGATACCAAAGGTGATACCGCCGAACCTGCCATAACCATAGCTGCTGAACAGGTTCCTGCCCGGCACTATTTGGGGAAGCACGTCGATCCTGCCGGCAGTATCCGTCTGGATCATGTCGTAGTATTTCTTCGAAAGGTTGGGACGGTAATTGAAATTAATATTGGGCCTGATCACATGCCTGAGGGCTCCACCCGAACGCCTGAATTGCATGGTTCCGAAAAGGGCGGTATTTACGCCAATACCAAAGCTCATTTGCCTGTCTACAAAAAGCCCCTGCTGAATGGGGAGGGTATCGATCTTTTTGGTGGCATCGTTCCAGCGGCGGCGGAATCGGTGGGTAAGCCATGTTTCTTCATAAGATATAAATGGAGAAACAATCAGCGGTCCCAGGGGTGGTAATGACATGCTGATCGGGAACCTGTGTTGTGCACCCCATTGGAGTGTATCCAGCACCTGTCGCAGGCTCTTCTTTAATGTATCCCTGTCATAAAAGGACACCTGGTTGCGCACGACACCGGAATAACCTATGCCCACCTTCTCATACCAGCGCGGAGATCCCAGCATTTCCTTGCGTTGAAAAGGGTAAATCGTGTTGACAGTAAAGCCGGCATCGGGCAGCATGATGTTGATTAGCCCGGTAGAATTGTTCTGGTTATGGTTGGCACTGAGCGTCAGGTTGAGGGGTTTCCCCTGCCAGGTCTTTGAATAGGCAATAGAGGAAGTAAGCTGGTTCTGAAAGGGCCGGAGGGCATTGTTGGTAACGAATTGGTTATACCGGGTGGAGCCCGCATTTACCGAGGCTGAAAACGTGGTGCCGGGCCGGGCCTTGGGATCCACGGTATGGTTCCAGGCAATATTAAAGTTCCTGGACAGGCTGTAATCCGGATCGCCTTTAAAATAGAATTTGTTGGACTGGATATTCAGGCTCATGCTCCCGTTATAGCGGTACCGCTTACGATAGCTGGGGATAATATTAGCGCTCCAGCCCCCGTAAGAGTAGATGTTTGTCCTCACCGTTACATCGATATACTCATTCAATACCTGGTAATAACCCAGTCCTTCCAGGCCGATACCGAACTGTTCGGTTACGGCAAACTGCGGTGGCAGCAGTCCGGAATGGCGGCCCTGTTTCAAGGGAAAGAAGCCAAAAGGCAGGTAAACCGGCACCGGAACACCCTCAAATTCAGGATGTATGGGACCCGTTACAGCAAGCTGGTTGGTAATGAACTTGCCCTTGGCAGCCACGAAGCCAAAATGCGGATGGTCATATTCGCAGGTGGTCATGGTAAGCCGCTTGCCAAAAGTGGTATTGTCATTCACTTTTTTTGCCACTTCGAAATGAACGTACATCTCGTCGCTTTGCTTGCTGTAGGTGTTCTTTGTAAGGCCTCTCTGTGTTTTGAAATTGAACTGGATGGTATCGCTCTGAAAGCCTTCACTTCCCTGCGAGAAGCGCGCCCGGGCAAGAACATTGCCGGCGCTGTCCTTCGAATTCATGGCCGTAAGAACATTGGTAGCCTGGTCAAACTCCAGTGTAGGGGCCGTTAGCTCAACATCTTTATAGTTTGTCTTTGTGCGGCCATAGAGATAGAATTTTTTCTCCTTGATCATGAGAACCCCGCTGTCTGCAGCCTCGTAGGTCACAGGCGCATCAAGAGTGTCTTTTGAAAATTTCAACGCAAAGGTATCGGTAACAGGGATGGTACGGCTGCTGTCCGGTACGATGGTGGTATCGCTCGAGGCGGGCCGGCGCGCGCCTTCGGTCTTGCGAAGGGGTATTGTATCAGTTGTTAAAGTGCTGTAAATTTCGGCTGATGGTGTATGACGGGCTTCACTCCTCCACGTTATTGCAATGCAAAAAGCAGTTGTAACAAAGGTGAAACAGAATTTTTTTAAACTAAATTTGTGCAGTTCTGTCATAAAGCCGTAAACAAAAGTAAACGTTTGCCCATTTAATTATTTGTGAAGAATTTACTAAACCGCCAAATAAGATCTGATATGCTCAAAAAAACATTCTTCGTACTTTTCTTTCTACCGGCTTCTGCCCTCCTTTTCTCCTTCAATAAAGCCGAACCTGCCCGTCAGGAAGTACTGAGAACGATCATCATTGATGCGGGGCACGGCATTATGGCCGGCGGCGGCCATAACGGCGCCAAGGGCAGCTATTCCTACGAGGACGATATCTGCCTGGATGTTTCCAAAAAGCTGGTGGCCATCATGGCCAAGGAGTTTCCAGGGGTCAAGATTATTGAAACCAGGCCGGGTAAGAATATTGTAGACCTTCACGAAAGAGCGGATATAGCGAACCAGAATAAGGGCGACCTGTTTATCTCGATCCACGTGAATGCCATGCCCCCGATACAGAAGAAAGAGCTGAAAGGATACAAGACCGAGACCTATTATGTTGGAAAAGGAAAGAACCGAAAGAAAAAGACCCGCAAGGTGGCCCAATACCGTTATTATGAAGTGCCAAATACAACCGCGAAAGGCACGCAGACCTATATCTGGGGAGCACACAAGGGCGAGGACAAGGAAATTGCCGTAAGAGAGAATGCGCCCATGCTCGCCGAGGAGAACTACGAGGCCAATTATGGCAGGATTGATGTGAATTCGCCTGAGTTCATTGCCCTTTCGCTGGTAAAGACGCAGCAATTCGCCCGCCGCAGCTCGGCACTGGCCAATATGGTAGAAGAGCAATTTGCCAAGGCCGGAAGGGTTAGCGGCGGTTCCAGGCAAAGGCAGGTAGGCATTTGGGTGCTCCAGGCCACTGCCATGCCAAGTGTGCTGGTAGAAACCGGCTTTATCACCAACCCGCAGGAAGAAGATTACCTCAACAGTGAAAATGGCCAGCAGGAAATTGCCCAGTGTATTTCAGATGCGGTAAAGAACTATAAGTCCTGGCTGGAGAAAAAGCAGATCTCTGCCGATGCCAGCAGCCTTCCCGGCAAGCCTGCCGACAGTAACGGCAATAACCGCAAAGAGACCTTTACATTTTTGCAGGCTGTAGAAGAACAGGAGAAAAAGCGCATGGCCAGGTAAATCTCATTTGTTTTTTGTGATGGTATGATTTTTTAACCCTATCCCGTGAAGCCTTCAGGGGTATATGGTTGAAGATTTATTGCTTATTTTGGGCAGCGATAGGCAGTATCATCGAACAGAAAACAAATGACATGAAATTAACGAACGAGACCAAGGTAGGCTTATTGGCCATAGTGGCGATAGTGGTTCTTGTGCTGGGCTTCAACTTTCTGAAAGGCGAAACGCTTTTTTCCAAGCCCCCGGTTATCTATGCCCGCTTTGCCGATATTGGCTCGCTGGACCGGTCGAATCCTGTTAAGATCAACGGGCTGCCGGTTGGAACCGTTTACGGCATCGCGCAGGCCGATAAGGAAGTCAACAATATCATCGTTGAGATCCATCTTACCAGGGATATTTCCATCCCGCAAAACTCAATCGCTTTTATAGATGCCTCCATACTCGGATCGGCATTCATCAATATTGAAAAAGGCAATGCGCAAGGTTATCTGACCAGCGGGGATACCATTTCGACCCGCCTCGATAAAGGCCTGATCGGTAATATTCAATCCCAGCTCGCCCCTACCATTACCCGGGTAAACCAGACACTCGACTCGCTCAGGTTAGCCATTGGCTCCATCAGCACCATATTTGACCCCAATACGAAAAATAACCTGAGGGACCTCATTGCGCATCTCACTGTTTCATCGGCCCATCTCCAGCAACTGCTCAATGCCCAAACAGGCCTGCTGTCGCAAACCCTGGCAAACGCCAATTCGGTAACCGCCAACCTGGCCAGGAACAACGATGCCGTAAGCAGCGCCATACGCAATGTGGAAGTAGCAACCTCCAAGCTGGCAAACTCCAATATTGAAGGAACCATCGCCGCTCTCCAGGGGGCCGTTGGCGAGCTGAAAAATACCATCTCGAACATCAACTCCAAAAACGGTTCGCTCGGGCTGCTCATGAACGACAGGGAGCTTTACGACCGTATGAACAGGGTGATGGAAAGGCTCAACAGCGCTGCGCTCAGCGCAGAGATCACGATCGACGACCTGCGGCTGCATCCAAAACGCTACGTTAATATTTCCCTCATCGGAGGCAAAAGCAAGGGTGAGCCTCTATCTTCGCCTGCAGCCAAGGATACCGTTAGCCGTTGACGCAACGGCCGGCAAACAAGCAAAGAATATGAGGAACAATGGCCTGTGATCCGGGCCTGGTAGTTTTGCGGGAGGAAATCTTTGCCTGAAACCGGTGCCAGGCTCAAAAGCGTTGGGCATGCTGTCCACGCGCCGAAACAGATTTACATGAACAAGCAGCTGTTTTTCTTTTTTCTTTTCCTGTTCTCCGCCTTTGCATCGGTGGCGCAAACCCGTAATGCCGATACCACACAGCCCGTCAATATCATTTATTCCGACAACCTTTACTGGAGAAAGCTTGATGCCGGCATCGAGCTCCAGATCCTTTCCGGCAAGGTGCAGCTAAGGCAGGGCAATACGCTTTTTTTCTGCGACAGCTGCGTGATCAACAATGCGGCCAATACATTCGAGGCTTTTGGCAAGGTCCACATCAACGAGGATACAACGGATGTTTATTCTGATTACCTGCGCTA
>DASTPZ010000344.1:0-6009 GCA_035761965.1 Flavisolibacter sp.
GGCCCGCTGGCTCTTCAACCTGCAGGCCGACCAGATAGAGGTGCTCGTGCACCCGCAAAGCATCATCCATTCGATGGTGCAGTTCGAGGACGGCAGCATCAAGGCCCAGCTGGGCCTGCCTGATATGAAGCTGCCGATCCAGTATGCCATGGCCTTTCCACAGCGGATCCCGAACGATTTCCCGCGGGCCGATTTCAAAAAGATCAGGAGCCTCACCTTTGAAGAGCCGGATATCAAAACCTTCCGCAACCTGGGCCTGGCCATAGAGGCCCTGCACAAGGGCGGTAACTTGCCCTGCGTGATGAATGCAGCCAATGAAATCGCTGTTTATGCATTTTTGCGCAACCGCATCGGCTTCCTCGACATGACCGATGTGATCGAGCGCACCATGCAGAAAGTGAGCTTCATCGGCAAGCCTTCGCTTGAACAGTACTACCAGAGTGATGGCGAGGCGCGCAATTATGCGGCGGATATCATCAAGCTCTGAGCCCTGCCGCCCGGCCCCTTTTATAAAAGAATTATGTTTTACCTGGCTTATCTTGCAGCAGTTTAAGCAAGGCTGGGCCCGCATAGGCGGATGCAGCTTTGCACAATAACCATCACAATGGCCTTTGGGCCGCAAACAACCGCCCTGGCGGAACGAAAGCTAATTATGTTCTTACTTGCAATAGACTGGTCCGGCATTTTTGCTAACATCGGCCAATTCATCCTCGCATTTTCTATCCTGGTAGTGCTTCACGAGATGGGGCATTTCCTGCCTGCTAAATGGTTTGGCTGCCGGGTAGACAAGTTCTATCTTTTTTTCAACCCCTGGTTCTCGCTTTTTAAAAAGAAGATCGGGGGCACAGAATACGGACTGGGCTGGGTACCCCTGGGCGGTTATGTAAAGATCGCGGGTATGATCGACGAAAGCATGGACAAGGAGCAGCTGAACCAGCCGCCGCAGCCCTGGGAGTTCAGGAGCAAGCCGGCCTGGCAGCGCCTGATCATCATGCTTGGTGGGGTAGTGGTGAATTTTGTACTCGCCCTCATCCTGTTCTCCATGATCCTTTTTGTATGGGGCGAAGAGCGGCTGCCGGTAAAGAACCTGCGTTATGGGCTTGGTGCCGATTCACTGGCACTGGCAGCGGGACTTAAGGATGGCGATGTGATAACGGCTGTGAACAATCAACCGCTGGTCTATATGAACGAGCTGCCCAAGGAGCTCATGCTCACCGACAAGGTGAACCTCACCGTGAGAAGGGGAGGAAGGGATACTTCGCTGACCATGCCTGAGGGTTTTATCAGCAAGCTCACCAAGAACCAGCTGAAGGGATTTGTTTATCCCCGCTACCCGGCTATCATAGCCAAGGCCGAAGAAGTGAAGACCGTTAGCGGCCAGGTATTGCCAGGCGACCGCATCGTAGGCGTGAATGGTCAGCCCATTGAATACTTTGATGAGTTCGTCAGGAAAAGACCCGAGCTCAAGAGCCAGGATGTAAGGCTGAACCTGCTGCGTGGCGGCGATACGGCACAGGCCGTAGTAAAGTCGACCGAGCAGGGAACGATCGGTATAGAAGTGGAGAATGGCCTGCGTATGCTTGGTACGGAGAAAAAGGATTACAGCTTCTTCGAGTCGATCCCCGCCGGTATCAATTATGGCGTGGAGCGGCTGGGAGATTATATTACGGGTATCCGCCTGCTGTTCACTTCCAAGGAGCACAAGGTATCGGACAACCTGGGCAGTGTGATCAGCATCGGCAAGACCTTTGGGGGCAGCTGGGACTGGGAGCGGTTCTGGACCATGACGGCCCTGTTCTCGATCATCCTGGCCTTTATGAACATCCTGCCCATTCCGGCGCTTGATGGTGGCCATGCCCTGTTCACGATCTACGAGATGATCACCGGCCGCAAGCCCAGCGATAAATTTATAGAGTATGCGCAGATGGCGGGAATGGTGCTGCTGCTGGGCTTGATGCTGTATGCTTTCGGGCTGGACATCTGGCGGTTATTCCGTTAGTTGGGGGAACCACGGAGGCGCTGTGGGCATAGGGAAACACTGAGAATATTTTGAACTCAGTACCAGGGAATCAAATGTTCTTTGTGTTCCTCCCTGTCCGCCCTGCCTCTGTGGTTCCAAATTTTAAGAAAGCTTCAACCCGTCCATAGTCATCTAAAGCCTATCTTTGCCCGTTCACCATGGGGGTGCATGGTTTTGACAGCATCGATCTTTGAAAGTGTAAGCATGTCGAGCGTTGGATAATTAGCTCGTAAATCTGAATATTCAAACTACAAATGGCAATACTCAGTATGCCATGGCTGCCTAATCAGTGATTTAGCAGTCATTAGGGCCGCCGCGCAGGTTTGCCTGTAACCAAGCGCCGCCGCCGACTTAAAACAAATACGGGCTGCTGCAACCGTAGGCTGTGCCGGTTGCTTAAGACCATCCAGCTAAGGAGAGGGTTGGTGTGTTCTGTTCCTGCCTTTTCCCGACAATCAATGCAGAAATAAGCATGTAGAAAGCTTTTGAACGTCATGTTTGGACACCGGTTCGATTCCGGTCACCTCCACGATTTAAATCTTCCGAAAGCCGCTCCAGTAGCGGCTTTTCTTATTTTCGGCAGATTCTATATGACTGCCTCAATTATGGATAACAGAATATATGTTGTAAAGGAGAGCTTAGTTCCACCCTGAAGCTTGACTATGGAGATATATCCATATTAACTTCATGATCAGTGGCTGGAATTAAAAATGAATAAGCTGCATAGGTGAAACTAAAAGTCTTTAAGTGCTTCTTTCTTCCTGGCCTCGGCCTGCTTTTCTTCTGCATCTTTAAGACTGTTTTCCACCGAAGAAACCTGCTTGACTATAAGTTCATCTTTCAGAGTAAAGTAACTGAGGTATTGGGCCTCGCATTTTGTGTCATAGTACTTTTTGAGAATGTATTCAGCAGAAAATCGCGGTGCTGTGGTAGCCCAGCTTGTAGTAAACGTGGTTTCAGTAAGCTTGTACTCACCAGCAATATTACTTCTACAAGTAACGTCGTTTTCTTTTGATCTGACGCTCCCCTGGCCGTATTTTGCATCAAGCGCTTCAGTGAGTTCTTTCGTCGCATCACAGGTTATATAGTAAAGAACCCCATTATTGAACTTCAAGTAAACACTTGATAGTCGAACCCCGGATATGTCTATTTTATTTATGAAATAAGTTTTGACATTTGGATCTATTGAGTATTGATAGTCTTGCCAATCAAATTCTCCCTTTTTTATTTCTTCCTTTCTTAGGAAAAATATCTTCATATAGTCCTTATATTTTGTAGCACTTAAGCGCTTGCCGCTTCCACTTTCAACAATATCAACATCATTTGCTTTAGCAATACTGTCGATCATAGACACGGTAGAGATTCCCAGCTTCATAGGACCTAAGCCTTGGATTTGAGACGATGCTTGTGTAAAAATAGATACCGCTACGAGGGAGACAAATAGTTTCATAAGGTGGTGATTGTAGTTATAGAATTATATATATTTATTAATTTTCTATAATGTTGCTAATGCTTTCCGGCGGCATATTATCCTGCCGAAAAAGCGCTACCAACACTCTTGGCTTATAAGTTGTTGATTTGACGGTACTTTAAGCAAGGGTGATTCAAAAATGTCATAGCAATAGACAGATTCTTGCCTTTTTGTTTCAAGTTTTCCGATGGTTACCCTCGATGCTGCCAACAATAGCTCCCATTTCTGATTGTTCTTTTGCACCGCGTTCCTCTCTTTGTAATTGCCTGGCAACGGTTGGTCTCCTCAACTGCGCTGTATGATATGGATTTGCTTTTACCGGCTCTGTAACTTGCTATAGGCAAGGACTTGCTATTTGTCAACGAATCTAGCCGGCGCTCCAGGTCAGTAATCCTCCGGTTCAGAGAATCCACTTCAGAGCTGCTATCAGCACTAAAGCATGAAAAAAGTGCGATAGATACAAGCAGGGGCAAAATTATTCGCATGAGGTTTATTTTCCGGTCTGCACTCCCGCCAAGGCTGCCTCACCTCCTGTCTTCATCTTTCCACCCTTTCCGAGATATTTATTAAACATATGTGCTGTTAGCTTGCGCAAACTACGTGTAACCTCAACCGGATGGTTCCCGCCCGCAGTATAAAGCTCCAACGACTTATTGTTCTGGAGATAATAGATCCTACCAACGGATCTCTCTGTAACCGTATCCGTCAATATAATTCTTTTGAACGTTTTCATTTTCTCCTTGTCCAAAGGTAGGGTCAGCATACCGTTCCTTTGTTCGCTACAGGGGATTTCCACATAGGCTGTATCCGCCCAATACATGCAACCGTTGCTTGTTCCATTCATTGCGCTCGCTTTATTTAATAATTCTTTTGATAACACATATCCCATTCCTGCAAAACTTACAGCAGTTAGGACTGCTATCAGAACGCGCTTGTATTTATTAGAACTCGGGGTGTTGCCACTAGGAATCTTCTCTGCCAATTCGGCGTTCTGTTCTAGATCTGGTTCGATTGTAGGCTCTTGAATGCCTTCGGGATCACCGGGGGACGATTGGATTATGGCCGTACTTTTTGTATCCACCGGTGATTTTCCCGCATTGTCTGGGAAAGATTGTGCAAAAGCTGCATGGTCGGGAACTGGCATTCCAAACACATGTGGTCTGGGTTGAAAATCAATCAACCAGGCAAGTAATTCTATATTTTTCAGCTCGGTCTTTTCAGTTTGTCCTTTCAAAAAACTATCGAGGGGCCGAAATCTATCGGTGTCAAAAGCTCTTATTGTCTGAGCCAGTGACTTTCCTTCTTCCAGCGGCCCAAAAAAATCTTCAAGAATTCGCTCATCTCTCTTGTTCGGACGCTGCTTATATACGTTTATGCATTCCTTTTTGATCTTGGCGCGTGTTGAATCCGCCAACCTGAGAGAAAGCACCCCACTCGTCTGCTTCCTCCTGAAGTCAGCCGTTACGAGTTTTATGTAATCTCCAGAATCTAGTCCCATTAGATTTTAATTGTATCTAAAGTTAATTGTAAACAGACGTTCCGGACGTCCCACCACAAATTTCCGGTATAACCGGAATAATCGGTTACGGATTCCCGTACGGGCCGGACCGAACGGAATTATCGGAATCGCATAACAATCAAGGGTTTAGTCGATGATATGTTTGCATTGTCATCGCCTTGGTGAGGTAAGCTAACCAGGCGATCAGCTGGGGGTGGTAACACAGGTTCGGTTAGTCAGCTCGGGAAGTTGCTAGCCACCGCCTGGGTCCCCGCCCTTCCTTCCCAACGCAGGAAGCGCTTCCTGCAAACCTACCAGCCGGCCTCGCGATCCGGCGGGCATTCATTCATCATTTAAATCTTAAACAATGATTCATCTTATCATTTTGTTCTGGGCCATTATGAGCCCAGGCCATATCCCTGCGATCTATATTACCGATAATAATACCGTAGCACATGTTGCTACCGATACCGAGGGTGAAACCGGAAACTTTCCGCCGAAACCTCCGGTTCCGCCCCTCCCGCCCTTTCCGTCCCTGGGCTAAATAGAAGGGAAGGCAGATTCAACCCTGCCTTCCTTTTTTTTATGCTTTCTTATTATTATAATTGTCAATATTTAAAATTAAGCTTATTGAGACCCGAGTTTACCGTTATCATTATTGGCATCATCGTCATCTGCGCATGCAATCAGCAGGGGGATGGAGGAAAGAAGTCCCCCTCCCGCGACTTTCAGTTTGCCGAATATTATGATTATTACGGACGGCGCGATTCTGCCTTTTATTTTTACAACCGTGTTGTATCATCTTCCACGGACAGTCTCGAAAAGGGGACTGCCTATTTCAAAATGGGTCTAAGGCAATTAGAAGCGGGCGATTTTTTTTCCGCACAGGAGAGCCTGCTATCGTCAATTAAAACTTTAGATGAGAATGATGCCAGTCATTATGGTAATATTTCTGCTGCTTACAATACCTTGGGCAACGCGACCTTAGAGCTAAAAGACTACAAAACTGCCATCGAGTAT
>DASTPZ010000345.1:0-31378 GCA_035761965.1 Flavisolibacter sp.
CATGGCCTGCTGCGCGACTGGCTCAATGCCACGCTCAAATACCAGCCCATAGCCCAGGTAAAGTTTATCGAAGAGATCGCCCGTATGGGCCGGGAAAAGCAAAAGCAATTCCTGAGGCATTTTACCCATTTGCTCGAACAGGCAGTTAGGCTGCAGGTAAGCAGCGAGCCCATGAAGGATCAACTCGCGCAGGCTATGACAAGCGCAGAACTGGATTTTGCCGGCCGGCTTAACAAGGCCATGAGCCTTGAGCAGAAAGAGGCAGTGGCTGAAGAACTGGACAGGGCAGCCTATTACATAGAAAGAAATGCTAATGCGAAGATCCTTTTTCATGCCCTTACCATTAAGATCTTTCATATTGTAAAGAACAATATTGTGATATCCGTTTAAAACGGCGCTGCTGGCTCTGATATAAAAAAATTATATTTGCCTTACCTCTCCGGAGGTTCAACATATATCAGAGGCGGCAGACAGGTGCAGAAAGATCGCAAAAGCTATTCTATACTCATTATATACTGATTGATCGTAGCAATATCAGTAACCTTATCCATGCACAACATACGGCCATACATGGCCTTGTGTGCACAGGGGGCTCAATGATCGTATCATAGCTATTCTGCAGCCGACCTCAATCCATTAACAATTAAAATCTGGGACTAGAATCAATATGGGATGTGGAAGTTGCGGAACCGCCTCAGGCGGAAAACCAAGCGGTTGCAAAAGCAATGGGGGTTGCAGCACCGGCGGCTGTAACAGGATGAATACTTATGACTGGCTCGTTAACCTGCCGATCAGTGATGCGGAACAGGCCTGCCGGGTGATCGAAGTCAGCTTTAACCAAGGTAGCCGGAAAGATTTTTACAGGAACAGCTCCCTGCAGCATTTTGAAAAAGGCGACCTGATCAGCGTTGAAGGCGTCAGCGGTTTTGATGTGGGAGAAGTTTCCCTTACGGGCGAGATCGTACGCATGCAGCTGAAGAAGCGGGGCGTGGATGAGTTCAACCCCGAAATGAAAAGGGTGCTTCGCAAGGCAACGGACAGGGATCTTGACATATGGAAGCAGAATAAGGCCAGGGAAAAAGAAGCGCTCATCAGGAGCAGGGCTATTGCAAGACAGCTTAACCTGAATATGAAGATGAGCCAGGTAGAGATACAGGCTGATGGGAAAAAAGCTACATTCTTTTATATAGCTGATGATCGTGTGGATTTCAGGGAGCTGATCAAGATCTATGCTTCTGAATTCAGGGTAAAAGTGGAGATGAGACAGATAGGCGCCAGGCAGGAATCCGCCAAGGTCGGCGGTATCGGCAGCTGTGGAAGGGAGCTTTGCTGTGCAACCTGGCTTACTGATTTCAAATCGGTGAATACGGCCGCTGCCCGCTATCAGAACCTGTCTATTAACCAAACAAAGCTCAGCGGTCAGTGCGGACGCTTAAAATGCTGTTTGAACTATGAGCTGGATACTTATCTCGACGCGCTTCAGGCCTTTCCTGAAAATGCGGACATACTGCGTGTAGCCCGGGGAACAGCTACCCTTATCAAAAAGGACATTTTCAAGAACCTGATGTGGTATGTGCTTCCTGAAAGCAATAAGCAATATCCACTGACCCTCGAAAGAGTGAGAAAGATCAGGTCTCTTAACCACCAGAATATTATCCCCGAAGAGCTGGAAGCAGTGGACGTTACTTCTACCAAGATAAAAGAAGTAGAACCCGAATTTGTGGACGTGGTAGGGCATATTTCTTTAAGAAGCCTTGAAAAAGCAGACAAGAAAAGACAGCAGAACAGAAGGGAGCAAAGAGGCAGGGATGCCAAAGGCGGCGGAGGCGGACAGCAGAAGCAGCTACCACCAAGAACAGGCCAGCCCCAAAAAGGCACCGGCAGCCAGCCAAAGGCCATGAACCAGGGGTCCAGGCCCCAGGGTGGACAAAGACAGCAAGGCGCTGGCCAGCAGCAAAAAGGTAATAACCAGCCGAGGCCACAGCAACAGCAAAGGCCTCCTCAACAACAAAGACCTCCCCAGCCGAAAAGGCCTAACAACCCCAACCAGGGTCAGAAAAAGGATTAATACAAGGGCCTGCCGGCAGTTATCATATTTCCCGGGCAGACAGAAGCAAGCTTCGGTTGCCCGGGAAACTTTTTCCTATATTCTCTAATCGGAATTCTATCTGCTATATTGCAAGGCAGGAGGCTCCACCATTCATGATCCCCACATTTTCTCAGAGGCTTGCCGAGGTAAGCGGATATTTTGCCAATGGCGACCATCACCTGGGCTACAGGCGGCTGCTTGACGCAGCAATAGAAACCTCGAACTTCACCATATACGAGCACACGCTTGAGTTTTGCAACTGGTATGATGAGGCTTCCAACGGGGCTGAAAAAGCCCAGTTGACGGAAAAAGTGAATGAGCTACTTTCCAAAATAGGCAATGGCTATACCGACAGGCAGGTATCCCATGAAGCCAGGCTCAGCGCAGAGAATATCTCGAAAAGATACGCGAGCGGAAACTTCAGCCTTTCTTCCATGACCGTTAAGCTCCATCCCTCGCAGATCATAGGCCTGGTTGGTGAAAATGGAAATGGCAAGACCACACTGCTGCGGATACTGTATGGTGAGCTCAAACCCGATACAGGCAGCATATCCTACCGCTTTACCATGCCGCAGGCCAGCCCCTATGGCAAAAAGAGCTTTATTGCCTTTGTACCCCAACGGCCATCTGCATGGTATGGCTCCCTGATGGAAAATCTCCAGTTTGCAAGCACCTATACAGGTTTCAAAGGCAGGGAAAACCATCTATGGACCGAAATGATCATTGCCCGCATGGGGCTCCGGCCTTACCGGGATTATACCTGGGGACGCATCTCATCAGGCTATAAAATGCGTTTCGAGCTGGCCCGGACCATCATCACCAAACCCGAGGTCATACTGCTGGATGAGCCGCTGGCCAACCTGGATATGCTGGCCCAGCAGATCATCCTGGAAGACCTTAAATTCCTCGCCCAGTCGAGGAGCATGCCGCTTAGCATCATCCTCAGCTCGCAGCAACTGTACGAGGTGGAAAAAGTATCCGACGAGGTGATCTTCCTGCAAAAAGGGGTTGCCAGGTACCAGGCAATAAAGCAGCAGGAGGAAGACATCCCTGCAAGGCTGGTGCTCGAAATGGAAACCCCTGCCAGCCGCGGGCAGCTGCAAGCAGCGCTCGAAGCCTACGGCCTGGAAAAAATTTCTTTTAACGGCGGTATCTATATTCTTTATTTCGGCACCGGCACCAGCCTGTCATCGATATTTGGCGCCCTTGGCAGCAGTGACCTGCCTGTTAAATACCTGAGGAATATTTCTGTATCATCCCGCCGCTTTTTTGACGCTTAGCATTCAATGAAACATATGGTCAGAAAAATCAACCAATACCTACTTACTCATTACCCACTTCTCTGGAATACGCGCATTGTTTGGGTAATGGCCATCAACCTGCTTATTCACCTGTTGTTTTTCGTGAGTGGTTTTGGCAGCGTTTCTGTCGATAAATTCAAAGACTATAATGATGTATGGGAAGTAGGGGGCGGAAAGCTATTTACTTTTTCCATTCTCTGCAGCCTTCTTGTGATCATTGTATGGCTCATCTTTTACTTGCGCAACAATGCTTTTAAAAGCTTTTACCGATTATCGAGATGGTATCTTGTAAAAGAATTCCTGATCATACTGCTGGTGATGTTTACGAGCATCACCTACTACAGCTCCTTTCATTACGGGGTAAGAACAAAGGCAAGATCGATCACAGGCCAGGCGGCCTATATCGAAGAGGTAAATACCATAAACAGTGCCTTAGCCTATATACCCCTGTCGAACGATACCTATTTTGTACTGAACAGCTGCGAAGAGAAAAAAACCAGGGCAAATAACCCACTCGCGCAGGAGTTCATAAGCAGCAATACACCCTATGATTCACTGGTAGCCAGGAGCCTGAAACGCCCCGATGCCTTCAGTTATCGTCACTACTGCAACCTGTTCCAGGAAAGCTATGGCAGGTCAGGGATCATAACGGAGGAGGAGGTCAGCAGGATCAATAACCGCTGGATACTGACCGGCAAGCGGGACTCCATCAGGCTATTGCTGCAATCTTTTTTCCGGATCTGCGAAAAATACTCCATCCCTTATGAGCTGAGCATCGATTCGCTCACAGGCTTTGTATTTGCCGATCCCTACCATGGCATATCGACGATCATTCCCAATGATGAATATTATCACGACAGGTACTCTATGCGTGTAAGGAATACGCGCTTTTTAGAAACCTATCCATTGAAGACAGCTCTTTCTTTTATCGAGGAATGCCTGCCTGATGATGGGTCGTTCGTTATAGATACCGAGGCCTTTCTTGTAGTCGGCTATACGGCTCTTTCACTGTCGATCCTGCTGCTGGCCTACCGTCGCTTCAGCCGCAAGGTCTTTCTTATCAGTATTGTGGGCACCATCGTATGGGCCATCCTTATTGGATTGATGAGTGCGGGCTCCGGCAGCTCTGACACCTTTTCGGTTCTTTGCATCCTGCTCTGCCTTGTCTTCCTGGTGATAGGCATCTCGGTTGGATCCTATTCGGCAAAGACCACTTCCGGCATCATGCTCAACTGGCATTTTTACCTGGCGCCTTACCTTCTGCTGTTTGTGCTCATGCTCATCAACAGCTCTTATGACAGGAAGGCCAGTCTCTATAGCGGTCCTGACTGGCAAGAAAGGTTTGCTGCTGCGTATCCTTTCGGGCATTGGGTATCGGAAAATATGGAGATGCTTATTTTCCTGAATCTCCTGTTTGCTGTTTTGTATACAGCTTTTTTGATGAACCGATTTGGTAAGAAATGGCAGGAAATGCCGGAAGAATAAAAAAGCCAAAGGAGCTGTGGCTGCCTTTGGCTCTGTATCATCGCGCTGATGGTCTGAGAACTTTTTATTCTTTCATGTTTTGCACTGTTTCTTTAGAAGCCGGCTCGGCCGCTTTCTTTTCGCTTTCCAATGCCCTGTAAATGGCATCCTGGATTTTTCCACGTATGCCCAGCTGGCCAAGCAGGTTATTGTTACGCGTATTGTACACACGGTTGGAAAGGAATACATAAACAAGGTCCGCCTCCGGGTCTACCCATACACAGGTTCCTGTAAAGCCGGTGTGGCCATAGGTTGAGGGTGAGGCAAGGGCCGATGGATAGGGCTCCTTGCGGGTCGCATTGTCCTTCTCGGGCTTGTCGAACCCATATCCCCTGCGGCTGATATCGCTTTGATATGCAGTAAAGAGCGCCACTGTTTCCGGTTTGAGAAAGCGCTGTCCGTTCAGCTCACCGCCATTTAATAGCATCTGGTAAAGTATGGAAAGATCGTAAGCATTGGAGAACAGTCCCGCGTGGCCGGATACTCCTCCAAACATAGCTGCCCCTTCATCGTGTACATAACCCCGCAGCAGCTGCCGGCGGAAATATTTTTCCTCTTCCGTTGGCACTACCCTCTCGGTTCCAAGACGGCTCCAGGGCTTGAAGCCGGTGGTGACCATGCCAAGCGGGCTGTAAAAATTCTTCTGTACATACTGGTCCAGCGTGAGACCGCTTACCTGCTCGATGATCTTTCCAAGCAGGATGAAATCATTGTCGCTATACACATACTTGCCCTTTTCAGCCAGCTTGCTTTGTACCACGCGCTGGAGCATGGTATCGTTATAATCGCGGCGCAGCCAGAGGTTACGTGCAACCGGTATCGTAAAAAGCGTATCCCTCGCATCGCTGTACAATCTGAGGGAAGGCATTCCTGTAGAGGCATCTACAGTCTCCTTATAAAAGGAGATGAAGGGATTGAGACCAGCCTGGTGAAGCAGGATGTCGGCAACCTTTAACCCGGCCTTATCGCTGCCACGGGTAAAGGGAAGATAATCGCCCAGGGTTCTGTTAAGGTCGATCTTACCCTGCTCATATAATTTCATGATGCCTACAGTAGTGGCCGATATCTTGGTAACCGAAGCCAGGTCGTAAACACTTTCAAGGTTAACCGGCATCGATTTAGGATCAAACTCATACCGGCCGAAAGCTTTATGGTATTTGATCTCACCGTTGTGAATAGCCAGCACTACGCAGCCGGGATAGGCCTTGCGAGCCAGTCCATCGTTTACGATGCTGTCGATGACCAGCCATTTCGGCGACATGCCCGAGGGGAAAAAGCGATTGATGGCTATGCCCGATCCATACATATTGTTGCCGAGGGTCACAGGCAGGCTTCCTCTGGATGCCAGCTTGCCCTGGATAAAATCAGCCGCTGCGTTCTGCGTGATCTCATCGTCCTGGTACATGGCAACCAGGGTATTTGCCGAAAGGAAGCGCTGTGCCGCGTAAACATTTCCGAAAACAAATCCTACGGGCCTGAACTGCTGGAGCGAATCCCAGAGGCTCACTGCCGCGGCCGAAATGCCATAGTTATTGGCAGGACGAAGCGCATAGTTATGCAGGCCGATGATGATCCTGTCGTAACCCTTGCTGCGTATGGAGTCGAGGATCTGGGCCGCCCTGCCGGATGAATCCCTGTAGCTGAGGAAAAATGTATCGGCAGCCAGCTCGTTCTTTAACCTGCCCGCCAGGGTATTGGCAGCAGAGGCGCCAAGGGCCACATATGCGAGCTTGCCGGGGTTCATCATTGGCAAAATGCCTTCCCTGTTGTTCAGCACCGTTACCGTATTGCGGGCTACCTGCGCCCTTATGGCATCGGTCTTTGCATTTAGATCTGCCAGCAGGTTAACCGTATCTACCCTTTGTGACTGGTTGAGGCCAAGCCCGTATTTTGCGTAAAGCACTTTCTTCACCTTCTCATCTATATCCTTCCACTTCAATCTTTTTTTCTTAACGGCGTCGGCCAGTGCATTGATGGCTTCCGGCACATTCTCAGGCAGGCAAAGCATATCATTACCCGCAATGATCGCCTGTACGGCAGCCTCCCCGGCAGGAAAGAACTTGGCCACGCCCTTCATTTCGAGCGCATCGGTAAAGGTGAGGCCCTGGTAACCCAGGTCATCGCGCAACAAACCGTTGATGTTTTTCTTTGAAAGCGAGGTAGGAAGGTTTGGCGTATTATCGATAGAAGGTATGGCCAGGTGGGCAACCATAACACTGCCAATACCGGCCCTGAACAGCTCCTTAAAAGGATAGAGCTCCAGCGAATCGAGCTGTCCCCTGCTTTTGCTGATCACCGGCAGGTCGTAATGAGAATCTACCTCGGTATCGCCATGACCCGGGAAATGCTTTGCACAAGCCATGATCCCCGCATCCTGCATACCCCGGGCATAGGCCACACCGAAACGCGCAACCTTGTATTTGTCTTCACCGAAGGACCGGTAGCCGATCACCGGGTTATTAGGATTGTTGTTCACATCCACAACGGGCGCATAGTTCACATGCACACCGATGCGTTTCATCTGCTCGCCGATGGCCTTGCCCATCTCGTAAACCAGCTGTTCGTTATTTAGCGCGCCCAGTGTGAGCTGGTAAGGAAACCTGGTGATGCTATCCAGCCGCATACCCAGTCCCCATTCACCATCGATAGTAACCATCAATGGTGTTTTGGCTATGGACTGGTAAAGATTGGTCAGCTCGGCCTGCCGCATGGGACCACCCTGGAAAAAGCAGAGTGCGCCTACATTGTATTTACTGATAAGATCCGTAACCTGGCTTATATGTTCAGGTCCGAGGTTGCTATGTGCCCTGATCACCATCAGCTGGGCGATCTTCTCTTCATCGCTCAGGCTTTTGAATACACTGTCCACCCAGGCATCGGCACTGAGACGGCTCTTGTACTGGCCAAAGGAAAAAAAGAAAAGGAAACAACCAAGGAAAAGGGTTAATGCTTTCTTCATAGTTAAATCGATCGAAGACACAATTTAACACAAATCACCCAGCGGGAATGTGAAAGACTAGCTAAGAGCATGGAAGACAGTTGCGTGAAGCTTGTCATGGCTGCAACTTTCCTATTTTTTCCCAGGACCTGTAATGAGTCTGCGAAGGCATCATCCTTATCAGCCAGCTTTCGTGCTAGCCTTCTTCCCTGATATCGATCCTTATCGTGTGGGGCGCAGCTTCATCCCCGCCGAAATAAGGATAGAGCTGATAACCCTTTGCCCGGGCCGTGGTGCTTGCACGGGGCATGCGATGAATGTTTCCGTTGACTGTAAAAATGTATTCGCTGCCGGCCGTTTTAATGGAGCAGCCGACCTCCTCCCCGATGGCTACGGTACAAAGCTCCCTGGATGCCATCGTGCCGCTGTTGTATACATAAGCAAAAAGACGAAGCGCATTCCGGCTCCAGCACCAGCCAAAACGGGCGCTGAAGCTGTGGTGGGCGGCATCGTTATCCGAAAAGCCATAGAGTTTGTTGATATCGTTCTGGTTGGCCGGGTCTGTGGTCTTGTAAACAGCGGTGCTGTCGAACCGGACAGTAAAGCGCATCTCACTCGTCTCTACAGGCTTATAGCTGTTCCCTTCAGCATAATGCTGACCCTTTTTTATGGTGTAGTGGATATAGTGCGGCTTTGCTGTGTGCTGAGGCATTTCATCTGCGAGGGCCCCGTTGTTTTTGTGGCAGGCGCTCAAAAGCAGGGCTGCCGCCACGGATAGAATGGTCGTTTTCATAGGATATTTACCTGGATTTATGCTAATGTAAAGCAGGCCGCTTTAAGGAAAACTACGCCGGGATTTGCCCCGCCTCCTTTTTTCCGAAAATAAGCGGAAGCACCTAGCACAGGCTACGGCCTCACAGCTAGCAAACCGGCCATGATTCGCTCTTATTGCTTTGCTTTGTCTTGTTCAGGATAAGCGGGAAAGGAGGAGCTTTATCGTTCCGCATTCCTTATTTTTGACTGCATAAGAATGAAGTTGTGGCTGATAGAATACAATTGCTCCCCGATAACATAGCAAACCAGATCGCTGCCGGCGAAGTGATACAACGGCCGGCAAGTGCCGTAAAAGAACTGCTTGAGAACGCCGTCGATGCAGGCGCGACAGAGATCAAGCTGCTGGTGAACGATGCAGGAAAATCCCTGATACAGGTAATAGATAATGGCGGCGGCATGAGCGAGACCGATGCCCGCATGTGCTTTGAGCGCCATGCAACCTCCAAGATCAGGAACATCGACGATCTTTTTCATATCCGGACAATGGGTTTCCGGGGAGAAGCGCTTGCCTCGATTGCCGCAGTGGCGCAGGTAGAGCTGAAAAGCCGCAGAGCTTCGGATGAGGTAGGTACTTTCATCGAGATCGAGAACAGCTCTGTCGTTCGGCAACAGCCGGTTGCAGCGCCGGCAGGCACCAGCATCAGCATGAAGAATCTTTTCTTCAATGTACCGGCCAGGAGAAATTTCCTTAAAAGCAATGCGGCCGAAATGCGCCATATCGTTGACGAGTTCATCCGTGTTGCGCTGGCCTTTCCGGGCATTTTCTTTTCGCTTACGGCCAATGGGCAGCAGATCTTTCACCTCGAAGCAGGAAGCCTTAAGCAGCGCATCCTGCAAGTGCTGGGCAATAATTACAATGCCAAGCTGGTAGCCGTAAAGGAAGAAACAGACTATCTCAACATCTATGGATTCGTGGGTAAACCTGACGCTTCAAAAAAGACCAGGGGCGACCAGTATTTTTTTGTCAACAACCGCTTCATCAAAAGTCCTTACCTGCATCATGCCATCATGCATGCTTACCAGGATATGATCGCGCCAGACAGCTTTCCCCCTTATGTATTGTTCATAGACCTCGACCCAACGCAGGTGGATGTGAACGTTCACCCTACCAAGCAGGAGATAAAGTTCGAGGATGAAAAGATCGTATATGCCTTTGTGCAGGCCGCTGTAAAGCATGCCCTGGCCCAGTTCAGCATTACGCCTACCCTGGATTTCGAACTGGATGGCTCTATCCAGCAGCTCGAATCGGTGCAAAAACCTTTTACGGAAGAAAAACAGTCGGCAACACAGAGCTCCTCCATTTTTCGAACCTTTACCGAGGCCAACCAGGCGCACCGGATTGAAAGCGGGAGAAGCGCGTCTTCATTTGAGACCCCGCCCCGTGAAGGCGAATTCCAGTCTCTTGGCAGGTATTTTATGGACACGGCGGAGCCCACTCCCGAGCCTCCGCCATCGGCACCACTCACGATCGATCATACAAAGGCGCCGGTTCACGAACAGCCGCTCACCCACCTGTTCAATACCTATATACTGATGCCGGCCAGCCAGGGCTTCCTGCTCATACACCAGCAGGCCGCGCATGAGCGCATCATCTACGAAAGAATGGGGCTCGCCCTACAGGGCAAGACGGTATCCTCACAGCGAAGTCTGTTTCCCGTCACCATTGAGCTGGCAGCACAGGATGCGGTAATTTTAAACGAGCTTCTGCCCGACCTACTGCAAATGGGCTACCAGGTGGAACCTTTCGGCAAAAATGCTTTTGTTATACAGGGTACTCCTGCCGACCTTGACCAGGGAAACGAGAAGGCTATTCTTGAAAGGATACTCGAGCAATACAAGCATTTCAGCAACGAGCTTAAGCTCTCGAAGAGAGAGATGCTGCTACGGACGGTGGCCGGGCAGCAGGCTATAAAGGCCGGTACAGCGCTCTCGCTACGGGAGATGCAGCAGCTCGTATCGGATCTTTTTCAATGCGCGCAGCCGAATATATCTCCTACCGGAAGACCGGCCTATCTTGAATTCAGAAAAGACCAGCTGGAGAAGATGTTTGGAAGATAAACATGCTTTTACATCTCATAACAGCATGCAATTTTACTTACGCGAGCTCCACAACCTGAAGCGGATGAAGAGCTGCAGCGATTCGTTCTTTTCCTCCCTTCTTGCACCCGAAGGATCGGTATACCTGATAAAGGGCTGCAGACCCTTGGTATAACGCAGGCCAAGCATAAACCGCTTCCATTGATATTCTGTCTGGAAAAGAAAATGAACCTGCGAATTGGTAAAGGCCGAAGCCGAGTCTTCATTCGGTTTTACCTGTATTACCTGCTTGCTGATGATGGTATCGTTTGCGGACTGCAGGCTTCGCCGGCTTAGTTCCCTCTCCACTACCGCACCCCGGAACCTGCTGTAAAGAATACCAGTTCCTACCGACCAGTTGGGCAGCACATAATAGTTGAAGCTGAGCGGAACCTGGTGATAGTAGGCCTTTTTAAGCCGAAGGGTGTTGGTTGTAGTGATGGTAGTTGCAGTATCCGTGGTAGACCGCTGGTCATAGGCCAGCTCTTTAACCGCCTGCGGCGCACCATAGCGGAACTCACCCTGCACAAACCATTTTTGTTCTCTGTGAATACGGCCATAAACAGAAGGTATATAATCGGCGAGCGATCCCTTGCGGCCGTAATAGTTATAGGGTGTAGTTGTTTGTCCCTTGAACGGGATTTGCTGCTGCAGCCCTATGCCTGCGCTGAACCAGAATTTTTTCTTTTCTTTTTCCTTCTCGGCCTGTTGCTTCTTTGCAATGGTATCAGTTGCCGGAAGCTTTGGCTTCTTTTTAAGACTGTCAGGTTTTTGAGGGATTGTATTTGCCAGGTCCTGTGGTGGCTCTTTCCGGGTCGCAGTATCTTCTCCTCCGCGTGGCTGGCTGCCAACAGGATTTACACCGGATGATGCCGTATTTCCGGGTGTGTTGCCTTGGGAGTTTTTACGACTGCCCATCGAAGCGCGGCCAACCGTTGCGCCTGAGCGACCGGCTGTACTTCTACGTACAGGGCCCTTACCCTTTCCTGCTTTAGCTATGTTTGAATTATTGCCGGAACCTGAGCTGCGCGTTACCGTCTGCCTGTCAGATTCGGATGCTCCGTTAAAAGCAGGCCTTGTATCGGATGTGCCTGTTTTGGTAGTACCTGGCTTAGTAAGGGGCTCGTCACCGGCCAGAACCGGCGTGCCATCAGGTTGAGAGCTGACCGGAGTATTTCCGTCAACACCTGTATCAAAGGTCGAAACTGTATTATCAGGCGATGCCTGGTCTTTGCCCGGTTTTGCTTCTTTAGCTGTACCAGAGCGAACGGCAGGCGATTGCGAGGTATGCTGCTTGTTATTTTTGTCTTCTGTGTTCCATAGCAGGTCCGGCCGGAAAAAGAACCAGAGCAGAAGCAACAGAAGGGCGCCACCCAGCAGGCCCCAGCCCAGGCATCCGCGCAGGAATATAGGTGGCAGCAAACGCCTCCGGTCGTTATCCTCATCGAGCAGCAGCTCCATCTTCTGCCACGATTGCTCCATATCCGGAAGGGGCAGATCGTTCAGCTGCTCTTTAAGGGAATCGTCATATGGTTGCCTCTCGCTCATGAATGCTTTACATCCTGTAGTTTTATTTTCTGCTGTAAGATCTTTCTCGCTTCGCTCAGGTGCCATTTGCTTGTTCCCTCACTGATGCCCAACAGGCTGCCGATCTCCCTGTGGCTATAACCTTCCACCACATACAGATTGAATACAGCCCGGGTTGCCGGCGGCAGCTGCCGCACAAGCTCAAGCAGCTCCATGGTCTTCATCTTCGATATAGCTTCCGCAGGTATGTGTATTTCCACGGTATCGGTCAGCTCCTTTGTTTGCTCCATCCGCTGCTTTGCTTTGATAAAATCGAGACAGCTATTAATAACAATGGTACGAATCCAGGTATACAGGCTGGCCTGTGCTGGTTCGTACCGTTGTATGTTTTTAAACACTTTTAAAAATCCGTTGTTCAGCACTTCCACCGCATCCGCCTCATTCTTGGTATACCTCAGGCAAAGGCTTGCCATGACCCTGTAATAGCTCTTGTACAGCTTTTCCTGGGCCTTACGGCTGCCTTTCTTACAACCGTTGATGATGGTATCTATGTTCTCATCTTCCTGAATCAAAAAGTTTTGGCGTTTTCATGTTCTCAATCTGAACCTGGGCTAAGGTATGACCCGCCCGTCACATACGCGTTAATTCCGTCGCAATTTGAACGAACCATTTGTCACCGTATGTACCACGTTCTGTGCATCCCTGAACTGACCCGAGAAGCTGCCTTCATAGAACTGGGCGATATTCTGCGGGAAGCTTGTAAGAACGATATTGAACGGCGGTACGATGGTATTGTTGAAATAGTTGGTGAAGCTCACCAGCTGAGCAGCATAGGTACCGGCGGCCGGCGATGCGCTCTTGAACACCAGCTGTATGAACTGGTTGCTGCTGCCCGAAGCAGTGATATAGGTAACCAGCTGCCCGGTAAGGGTAGAATCCGGGATGGAAGACCCCTTCATGATCGAATCGGTTGCAGATGTATGGTTATAAACCGTACCGTCGAGCGTATAGGTAATAAATTCCGAGACCGTAACGCCGCAAGCAGCCAGGTCGCCGGCATCAGTGATACCTGGAGTAAGATTTATCGTAGCAATATTGCCTTGCTGGCTGCTGCCTTCGTCCACACCTATAACCTGGACCGTTGAAGGGCTGGTTCCACACCTCAGCAAGCTTAAGCTGAAATTACCGGTGCTGTTCGCCTGGGCATAACGGATCACGTTATCATATTCTACAATAGCCAATCCATTGCTTACCGCATTGCCAGCGCAATTAACCAGTCGGCCTTTCAGGGTAACGAGGAAAGAAGGGTTGGCGGCTACGGTTATGCTACCCAGGTTGGTATTTTGCGTGAGCGGGTTCAGGTTTTGCGAATACACTGCCGCATTACAGGGGTTAAGCACTTCGAGCAGCAGGTTCTCGTTCGAGGGAACAAACCCGCTTACCTGGCCAAGTGAATCTGTTATGCCATGAGCTGTTCCCACCACCCCTGGTCCGATCCGGGAAATTCTTACATGGGCGTGTACGAGCGGTCCTCCTTCCTGGTTCCTGAGTGCAAGCGAAAGGGTTACAGCCGGAATGCTGATGTCGTAGTTCCAGAATGAAAAATGGCTTACTTCACCTACATAACGATTGCCCTGCTTTGTAGCCTGGCCCTCTTCTTTCCAGATACCTGTTGTTTCATCAACATACCACAAAGCGATGGTAGAAGGCGCAGAGGCCTGCAAGGAGGATGGAATGGGGGCGTCGAGCGTTGCCTTGCTGCCCTGCCTCACCTGCAGCTTTTGCCCGGAGGGCGACTCAAGCTCTACGGCCAGCATGCCATAAGAACCAAGGGTTACCCTTTTATTGTCTTTGTCGTCTGCCATGAAGGAGCCGGGCACGGTCTGGGCTATATCTTCCGCTGTTGGATCGATATAGGCTGCAAACACCCTTACCTCTCCGCTATAAGCATCGCCGGAAGCCAGGGTAACACCATTGGCGGGAAGAGAGATCTTCGAACCATTCGACAGGCTCACCTCTCCACCGGTGGATGAGGCGATCGTACCAGCGAGGGTTTTGGGAACCAGCTTCACCATTACCTGGTTGGTGCCGGATGTGGCGCTAAAGCTCCGGTAAGCTTTAAAATAGCCCGACTTTTCCACCGTCACCACCGAAGCCTGCTTATCCAGCGGCGCCTTGTTCAATCGAAAATAGCCCCTGGCGTTGGTCATTATGGTCTCATTGCCTATTTTGACGCGGGCGGAGGCCACAGGCAAGCCATTTTCATCTACCACATTGCCCTGGAGGTTAGCGGTTATGGGATTAGGATTGTTGTTTACGGGGTCCAAGTTGTCGATGCTGATCTCGCGCTGACACTGGTAACCCAGAACGGCGACCATGACCAGGATAAAACTGCGGTAAAGGGCTCTCATAAATCTGATTTGATTTCATATACTGCTCCTAAAAGCAAAAGGTTGGGCCCCGGAAAAAATTTCCTGACCCAACCTAACTTCCCTCTGCTTAAAACTTAAAGCTTATTGAAAAGGCTTCGCTTGCGCTGGCCATTGTATTCGATCTCGATATAATACTGGCCGGTTCCAAGGCTCTGTACGGGAATGGTTACCCGGTTGATGCCCGCATTTCCGGCGGTTCTCGAGCTATGGACCGCAATGCCGTAAGAGTTGAATATTCTTATCGTCACAGGTGCCGCCTGTTCCAGGTTGAGCTGAAGCATGACCTCGTTCCTCGCAGGGTTTGGATAGGATGGAATGCTGTTGGCATACCGTCCGCCCAGGGAGGCGATGGTAATGGTATCGCAATAGTACCTGGAGCAGCCCGTGGTGGTGATCACATTGAGACATACCAGGTAATTGCCTGTTGCCAGGAAGGTATGCGTTGGGTTGCTGGTTTGCAGGTATGTGCTGTTGGTTGTATCTCCCACGGGACTGATGATCCAGGTTTGTGAACTGATCGTTTGGTTGCTGGTGGCTGTGAACGAGATCTGGTTCGACTGGTTTTGCGTAGGCGCATAGGTGAATGAAGCGGTACAGCTATCAGCAGGTGAGCCGTAAACCTGAACGAGTTTGGTGATTGTATCGCGGCACTGGAAGGCAGGCTGCGTTACGATGAGCCTTACCTGGTAAGTACCGGGAACAGCATACAGGTGAGACGGATTGCTTGATTGTGATGAAGTGCCATCCCCAAAGCTCCACTGCGAAACATAACCCTGGCCGATCGGGGTCTGATTAAAATAGATCAGCCTTGGATTGCTGAATGCAGGTGCAGTAGTAAACGATGCCTGCCATGAGCAGGGTGGCGGCGGATTGGTGACATTCAATTGCTGGCAGGTATTGGCCACGCATCCAGCGCTGGTCGTGGTTTGCAGACAAATAGTATGACTGCCGTTCGAAAGCGTTGCCGTAAACCAGGCGCTCGTAGATGCCTGCTGACCATCGATGGTCCAGACATAACTGGCAATCGATCCCGACTGCTGTGAGGTAAAGGTATACCGGTTGTAGACCAGGCTATCCTGCCTTACTGAAAAGCTGGCGTTGCAGGTAGGCGTAAATACCACGTTTATAAGCTGGCTGACACTGTCCACGCAAAAATTACCATTCGATGAATCCCTTACGATATGTACTACCCTGTATTGGCCCGGCTGCTGGTAGGTATGGTGAACGATGGCCGAATCCGAAGCATAGGTGTTATCGCCGAAATGCCAGGAATGACTGGCGGTAGCGGCATTGGTCACCGCCTGGAACCTGACCGTGGCGCCATTGGCGGTAAAGCTGAAAGCCGGGTTACACTGGGCCGAAGCCTGTGTACCGGCAATCGAAATGAGCAACAGGAAAAAAGAGTTAAGTATAGTTTTCCTCATAAAATCCGTTTTAGTAGATATACTTTACAAGAAACCTAAGGGTTGGGTAAGATATAAATTATTTATTTCACCTTGGCTCTCCTCCTCCGCTGCTGCTGCTCAATAATTTTCCCTTACACTGCGCAGAAAGCGCTCCACGCTCCTTCTAACAAGGGCAGCCGAGGTCTGGTGGTTGTTTACCAGTACCGAAAAGATGAGCAGTCTTCCCCTTTTTGTGTACAGGAAGCCGCTTAAGGCCACCACACCGGAAAGCGTGCCCGTTTTGGCAAAAATGAAACCCTCCTCCGTTTTATAATAACTTCCCAAGGTTCCCTTTCCCCCGGTCGGGAAAATGGTCCTGATCCTGTTCATGCCAAACTCCTTTTGCATCTTGTCCAGTATGGCCACCATATCGCGTGGTGTAAAAAGGTTATAGCGGCTTAATCCTGAGCCATCTACCCACCGGGGAGCCTGGGGTAGATCCCTGAAATCCGTTTTCAGCAGGGTATCGATAACGGCGGCATCGCTCATAATTCCCAACAGCTCGTTGCTGACCATGAGCAGCGATTGCTCGGCAAAGAAATTATCCGAACGGTGCATCATGGGTTTGAGCAGGCTATCGGTAGGCTGGCTATACAGTTTATGAATCTGAGGATGCGGCGCCGGCCCCGCATGCAGAGAATGATCGTTTAGCTGTCCGGCCCTGATATCCAGGCCATGATCGGCCTTCAGGATGGCCATGGCCGTGCTGTCGTTGCCAGTAAAAAAAGGGATTTCCGTTTCAGAGAACTCTTCTTTCCCATAAATTACCGAAAGCCTGTTACTGCCGATATCGCGGTTAACGAAGAAAGAACGCAGGGTCTTCGCCGCGGCAGCCGTATCCTGCAGTGAGTGCTGCACAGCCATGCCCAAAGGCAGAACAAATATGCTATCGAGGTACCGTTTAAAGAAAGCAGGCTTTGAAACAACATGCATATGAAGCCTTGAGACCCCGCTGCCAGTCCTTTCCACGCGATAGGGGCCGGCTTTCAGCTTCACGGTATTGCCATAAATGGGAAAGGCGCTTCTCTCCGCCATGTAGCTGCTGCCATAGTCGTTCCAGGACCAGCCATTGCCAAGGGGCTGCGAGCGCCAGCCACTATTTGAAAAATAGATGGCCCCCGGCTGGCTTTTTAAAAAATCGAGCACCGGCTGCCGTACGAAATCTTCATGCAGGAAACTGGGATCCCCCGTCGGGAAGACATTGATGCCCATATCGTTGAAAAGCTGGTATCGCAAACCAACCAGGCTGTCACCCAGGTACTTCATGGCCGCGTAACAAGTTGGTATCTTGATATTGCTGGCGGGAACAAAATATTTATCACCCTGGTGTTCGTAAAGGTACTGGCCCTTCAGGGGGTCATAGATGCTTATACCTACATGGGCCGAACGAAGCGCCTCAGTCCGGGTTACCTGCCCGGCAGCCTTGTTCAGCCTTTTGTAAGGCTGGCACGAAGCCAGTGCCAGGACTGCTATTGCAAGCGAGGTTCTGATAATTTGCTGCATGAAGCGCAAATCTATTGTATTCCGCCAAGCCCTGCTTGGCTCAGGATGCTAAAAAAATTTCGTAGTTAGTCTTGCGTAAAACAAATCATTTTCCTTTCAGTAATCATCTGCTTTTTTATTGCCTGCGGCTGTAATTCCGGTCACGCTTATCCGAACCATGAGCCCTGGAAGGCTGCCGATATTCACGACCTGCGTTATCTGCACTGGAATGCCAAAAGTTCCTTGGATAGCATCAGCCATACTTCTCCTCGCTATAAAGAATATTTTCTCAACAACAGCGAAGGAGATCCTGTGCTGTATTACGTGTTGAGCAAGGGCGATACAACGGATCTACAGCAATTCAGCTATATATACGATTCGAAGGGTAACTGGACCAGGCAACTTGAATGCGAGCGTTCGTTAGAAGCCCTGCCCGCAGGAAGGCTCAACGGCTATACCCTCTGGGTGAGAACGATCCATTATTGACCGTGCCCGGGGTTGGTCCTTCCCTCCATCAGCTTGCATACTGCAAAACCGAGCAAGGCACCCAGGGCATAACAAATCAGGTCGCTCCAAAGGAATTCATAGCCCAGTATCAGCCCGCCGATGCGCGTTTGCCTCCAAGCCTGCAGCCATGGCGCCTTCCAAAGCTGTAGCAGCTCGATGCACAAGCAAAACAGCCAGGCCATCAAGAGGATAAAGCGGGCCGGAAGCTCAGGCAGTAAAAACCTGAAACAAAAGAAAATGAAACTGGCATAAAGCAGGTCTCCGCCATAGTTTGCCAGCACCCCTGGCAGGGCATGGCCATAGAGACGCGTGGCCAGTCCCGCAGCAATAGTAAACACCAGCAGCGCCAGATAAATGACCCGCCTTTTGGCATGCGTCCGGATAAATTGTGTTGGTAGCGCCATAGCTGAGAAAACCCGTCCTTCAGTTATTGCCTTGTGGATATTACGGAGCCGGGAGAAGGTCCTGGATTAAATTAATTGAGGCTTATACCCGCTCCTGCGCCCTCAGCCAGCGCTCAGGGATCTCGTTGCTGCTTGCCAGGAGGTAGTCCTTGTAGGAGCAGGCGATGAACTGCTTATCGGGCAGCTGCATCCACCAGCGGCCGGTTTTTTTTCTTTGAAGGAAAATTGTTTCCACCTCTGCAAAGGCTGTATGAAACTCATTGAACGAATCTCTTTCATCTATAAGCGCTTCGCGGTTGCCGCGGCTTCTTCCATCGAGCAGGTACCATAGCATATGGCTGATCTGCTTTGCCGTCATGTGTTCCGTATCCCTTTCCGGCCTGTAGCCATAGATCCCTATGCTTTGCATATTGGGGCTCATTCCCGCATACTGCAGCAGGGTGCAGGCTTCTTCACCGCTAAGCCCATTAGGCGTCAGGTGATTAGCCGGAGCAAACGCATGTGCAAAGGCTGATATATCGAAGCTGAGCATATGGCAGTTGCGGATCACGGGTTCCATTTCCTCTATATGCTCTTTCACGCTGCCTACCCTGAAGCAGTCAAACCGCAGCTTGTCCATGGTCTCCAGCATGCGCGGATGCACAAAATAGCTCTGGAAGGCAATGTGGTTGTAGTGCCGCATGTAGTTGGGCTCGGCCGTCAGCATTTCCATAAGAAATTTTTCGCTGCGGCAGGGGGAGTCGATATTGATGTCGATGACCGCATCAACGCCAACGGCATCGATCAGTTTCCGGTCATCGGCAAAAGCCTGGTATTGCGCCAGCGTAAGATCATGGGAACCGCCAAGCACAACCACCATCTTGCCCGCATTCAGGAGCTCGTGCAGCACGATCTTCAATGCGGCCAGCGTATCTCCTGCGGTCTTGCCGGCCTTGATATTGCCTGCATCGGCAATTCTGATATCCTGGTGCCAGTAATAGAGACTGTAAAATTCGTTGCGAATGATATTGGCTGCCCCGCTATGGTGCAAAAGCCCGCTTCCGCGCTGTTCACCACAGCCTACAAGCACAATATCCGCTTCATCCAGGTCTGGAAATTCTTCCTCGTAAGTCTTTACCGCTTTTCCTACCTGGCCTTCCTTATAGCCTGCGTCAAGCGATATCTCGTCGAGATTGAGCGGATCCAAAAAATCAATAATGGTGTCAGACATAGTGCAATTTTAGCCCGTTTTTGTCTTCGCAAAAACTATTTCCTCAACTCGTATACTGCATAACCCCAGGGCTCTATGCCAAAACCTTTGTCTACGGGTTCCTTGCTGCCGGCGAATATATTGTTCCACTCTTTATCCGATGGCTGGTCCGTCCAGCTGAACTCTTGTGCGTCCTTGCTCAGGTTTAGCACAACCAGCACCTTGTTCGAACCCTGTCCCCGCTCAAAAGCATAGATGGCGTTGTCCTTGTTCGTACGCAGCTTGCGGAAGGGAGCATTGGCCGCAAGGGCGCTGTTGTTCTTGCGAAGATTAAGCAAGGTCTTATAGAATGCTCCCCGCTGGTACTGGCCAAAAGAAATGGTGTCCTTGTAAAAAAAGCTGATGCTGTCGAGGAAAGGCTCTTCCTGTCCGCTGTAAATAAGCGGCACCGATCTGCCCACTGTTTGGGTGAGCACTGCGAATGGAGCATGCGAAGCACCGGGCATGGTAGCATACTCGGCCTTGTTCCAGCTGTTCTCGTCATGATTGCTGGTGAAATGAAGAAAAGTAGCCGAAGCAGGAAAAGAGGTGTCGAAAACATGAAGCACAGAATCGAGCGCGCTCGCGGGGTATTTTCCGGCAGCAACGGCCTTTGTCAGGTGAAAAAATTTCCATGGATAGCTCATGTCGAAACCGGCTTCATAGATCCAGTCGTCCTCTGACTCGGCCAGCAGCAATAAGTTCTTTGTTTTCCTGAGCTCGGCATTGCATTTTTTCCAGAATGCAAGGCCTGGTCCCTGGGCGTGGTCACAACGGAAGCCATCGATACCGGTTTCGGTGATCCAGAACTTCATGGCAGCGATCATGGAGTCGGCCATAGTGTTGTTCCTGAAATCGAGCTTGCGCACGTCGGTCCAGTCTGTTCCGGGCGGATGGATGGGAATCCCCGTCACCGAATCGCGCAGGTAAAATTCCGGGTGGTTCTTCACCCAGGGATGATCGGGCGAGGTATGATTGGGAACCCAGTCGATGATCACTTTCATTCCCATTGCGTGTATACTGTCCACAAGGGTCTTCCAGTCGGTCATGGTACCAAATTCAGGGTTAATGCCCTTGTAGTCGGAAATTGCATAGTAAGAACCGAGGCTGCCCTTTCTTCCCTCGATGCCTATGGGCTGCACGGGCATGAACCAAAGCGTTTGCACGCCCATGTCCCTTAATCTTGGCAGGTGTTTGGCAAAGGCATTAAAGGTTCCTTCGGGTGTATACTGGCGCACGTTCACTTCGTATATATTGCCTTGCATGATCCAGGCCGGGTGGCCGTCGATCATGGCTGTATCCGGCTGTGCAGATTGCAGACCGGCGGTCTTTCCGCCTTCATTGGTGCAGGAAGAAATCCAAACTGCTGAGAAGCAGGTAAGCAGGGCAAAAAATCGTTTCATGGCAGAAGAGTTTGGATAAATGTAGCAATAAACTGTTTAGAACCCGCCTGTTCAACACTGCTTTCCGCTGAAGCTTTTTTGTTGAACCCGAACCCGCCTGGCTCATAGTCCAGCAGAACCCGATCGCCGAAGGTTTTATTCAAGGCTAACAGGCCGCTGCCCCTCCGGGTTTGCTCGCAGTATCTTTCGTTATTATCTTTGCCAGGCCCTTACCAAACCATGAGCCAACAGGTTGCAATAAAGAATATCTACCTGGCCGATGACAATAAGGCCGACCGCCTGGCTTTTGAAAAAGCCATGCTCCAGGTTCAGCCGGCTATCAGGCTTACCACGGTCACCAATGGTGACGAGCTGATGCAGGTGCTTGCTCATTACATACCGGAGCTACTTTTCCTTGATCTTGAAATGCCACATAAAAACGGCCTGCAATGCCTGCAGTCCATCAGGTCCAATAAAAGTTTCGACCTGCTGCCAATCATTGTATTCAGCGCCACACGTCGGCCCAACAACATACAGCTGGCCTATGGCCTTGGCGCCAACCTGTTTTTCTCAAAACCCGGGTCCGAGGAAGAACTGGCCTCATCCCTTCGGCAGATACTGCTGCTTGATTGGAACCAGCCGACGCTCATCACATCAAAATATTTCAGGAACAATCAATACCAGCCTTTTCAGCTGGATAGTTTATAAGAGCACGGACTCAAGCCCGGGACTATTTTCGGGACCCGGTACTATTCTCAGTTAATATTATTTTAGACTCATGATGAAACTTTTACTGACTGCTGTCATGCTCTTTGCCCTCCTGCCTTCCCAGGCACAGGATGAAACCGTTAAGAAACTGCAGGCCGATGCCGGCAAAACCATCGATAAGGCCGAGGATACCACTCAAAGAGCCTGGCGCAAAGGTGGCATTGCAAACCTCAACCTCTCACAGGGCGCGCTCAGTAACTGGGCTGCCGGCGGCGATAAGTTCTCGCTTTCACTCAATGCGATCGTCAGCCTCTACGCCTTTTATAAACACGAAAAATCCAGCTGGGACAATACCCTGGATTTTAACCTTGGCTATCTTAACACCACAACATTGGGAAGCCGCAAGAATGACGACAGGATTGACCTGCTCAGCAAATACGGCTATTCGATAGGACCAAAATGGAATATCGCCGCACTGGCCAATTTCAGGACCCAGATGCTCAGGGGACATACCTACCCTGAAGACGTAAAGACCTTCTCATCCGCCTTTCTTTCACCAGCCTATGTGCTTGGGAGCCTGGGCTTTGATTTCAAGCCAAACAGTGAGTTCTCACTTTTTCTTTCTCCTGTTACCGCCCGCTGGGTGATCGTGAAGGACGATTCCCTCTCTGCGCAGGGCTTGTATGGCGTAGTACCGGGCAGGCATAGCCGGTCAGAGCTCGGCGCTTTTGTTACAGCTGCCTATATAAAGGAATTAAACAAGGTGGTAAGCTATAAAGGGCGCCTCGACCTTTTTTCAAATTACAAGAACAACCCCGAAAAGATCGATGTATTTATGTCGAACATCCTGTCGGTCAAACTTGCAAAGCTTCTTTCCGCAACCTGGAACGTTGACCTTATCTACGACGACGATGTGCGGATCTTTGGTGATGATGGCAATTCGCCCGCTCTTCAGCTCAAGTCGCTGGTAGGCATCGGGTTGCTCGTGAAGCTATAGAGCTGCCAGCTTCCAAAGGGGTCTGCTTTTTGTAACGGTGCCCCTATGTATGTTTTGTGGAACTACCTCCGGCCGCAAAAATGGCTTATTCTTATTTCCTTGCTGCTGGCCGGCACAGCCCAGCTTTTGAGCCTGGTTGACCCGTTGATATTTGGCAAGATCATCGACGACTATGCCACCAATCCCGGAGGCAGGAGCCAGCAGGAACTGGTAAGGGGCGTATTGGGCTGGCTCGGCATAGCCATCCTGGTAGCGCTGCTGGCAAGGATAGCCCGGTCTTTCCAGGAATACTTTACGAGGCTGGCTGTACAGCGCTTCGGGATGCAGATCTTTAACGATGGACTAAAGCAGACTCTCCGGCTTTCTTTCCAGGAGTTCGAGGAGCAGCGCAGCGGAGAAACCTTATCGGTACTGCAAAAGCTCAGGTCCGATACACAGCAGTTCATTAATGCCTTTATCACCATTCTCTTTTCTTCCATAGTAGGCGTAGGTTTCCTCGTCTGGTATTCCATCACCCGCAACTGGCTGCTCATCCCTGTATTCATCATTGGCATATTGGTGCTGGGATCCCTCACCGGCATGCTGAGCAAAAAGATCAAGACCACGCAACGTTCCATCAACAGGGAAACCAATAAGATGTCGGGCGTTATCACAGAATCGCTTCGTAATATCGAGCTGGTCAAAAGCCTGGGCCTAACCTTTCCCGAGATTCGGCGCCTGCGGGAACAAACAAGAAAGATCTTCGACCTTGAAATGACAAAGGTCAAAAAGGTAAGGACGCTTTCTTTCCTGCAAGGCTCTACACTCAGCCTCCTGAAACAATCCATCCTGTTTATACTGCTTTGGCTCATTTTCCGGAACGAGCTCACAACCGGCGAGCTCATCACCATGCAGTTTATTTCCACTTCCATATTCGGTCCCCTCCAGGATATGGGAAATATCATTCTCAGCTATCGCGAGGTAGAAGCCTCCATCACCAGCTTCGACCAGCTCATGCACAAGCCGGTCGAGCAAAGACCCGATAACCCCGTTGATGTTGGTCCTCTTCATTCAATCCGTTTCAAGGAAGTGGTGTTCAGGCATAAAACGGCAGCCCATCATGCCATCGATGGCATTTCCTTTCATGCCGAAACAGGCGCCACGATTGCATTTGTAGGGCCATCGGGTTCGGGCAAGTCTACGCTTGTAAAGCTGCTCGTAGGACTTTACAAGCCTGTCAGCGGTGATATCTGCTTCAATGGTCACCCATCATCGCTTATACGCTATAATGAGCTTCGCAGGCAGATCGGCTTTGTTACACAGGATACACAGCTTTTCGCAGGCACCATCAAGGAAAACATGCTCTTTGTTAAACCCGATGCAACAGATGAAGAAATCACCGAAGCCCTGCACAAGGCTTCCTGCGGTCACCTGCTTGCCCGCTCGCCAAGGGGGCTCGACACCATGCTCGGAGAAGGAGGCATGAAGCTATCCGGTGGCGAAAAGCAGCGGATCTCCATTGCCAGGGCGCTGTTAAGGCATCCCCGGCTGCTGATATTTGACGAAGCCACTTCGGCGCTCGACTCCCTTACGGAAGAAGACATTACCAATACGATCAGGGAAATATCCCGTAACCGCGAACAGATCACCATACTCATTGCACACCGGCTCTCCACCATCATGCATGCCGATACGATCTTCGTGCTCGAAAAAGGGAAGATCGTTGAGGTAGGCGCACACAAGGTCTTGCTGGAGCTCAAAGGCCTCTATTATGCCATGTGGAGACAGCAGGTAGGTGAACGAAGGGAAGTATATTCCTGATAACTCCGGCAGCGATCAGCCGTTCAGGAAGCTCTTGATAAAAAACGAAAGCATCGATGGATCGGCAGCTTCTACCGGGTGCGGCGTTTTAGGCAGCACGGCAAGCTGCGCCTGGGGCAGTTGCTTATATACATCCACTGTTTCCTGCAGGCTTACCATCCTGTCGCGATCACCAAGCATCAACAGGCAGGGTATATCTATTTCCTTATAATCGCCAGGATCCAACCCTTTTCCTTCACTCAGGCCGGTAAGCATGCCAGCAGTTTTCTGCAGTACTTCCTTCCAGTCTTGCGGCGCATGCCTTTCCTCCAGGGTTTTGGCAAAAGAGGGCAGCTTCTGCAGGATGAGCTCAGGCTGAAGCATGGCATTTTCTTTTTGTGCCGCGGGCCCGTCCCAATGAAATTTTGTAGCGAGCGTGATGATCTTACCCACCAGGCCAGGGTTGGTCTTTGCCAGGTACATGGCCACGTAGCCGCCCATGCTGTAACCAAAAATCATTACCGTCTTAAGGTGCCGGTCGGCACAGTATTGCCGCACATGTTCTGCAAAAAAGGATATGTCGAAGGCTGCAGGTAAAGCGCTTCCGCCATGCCCGGGGAAATCGATCAGGTGAACCTTGAAGCTGCCTTCAAGGGCTTGTGCCAGCAGCTCCAGCTGGCTGCTGCTTCCAATGGCTCCATGGAGCAATAAAATATCTGTCATCAGTAAAGATTTGGCTTGCAAAGCTGCAAAGGAAAACAATGAGGCGCACAAAACAAGGTTGTCAGGCATTCCCTCTGCTATCCCTCAGCCTCTGTTGATCCCGGCAGTTGGTTAAGCTTACCTGATGAGGCGCTTAAAAAGTTCAAGCTTGCCTTTGAAAGGTGGATACCTGATGGACGGGTCGAACCAGACCGGTGTTTTCATGATGCCTTTTTTGTGGCTGAACACATCAAAGGAAAACCTGCCGTGGTAAGCGCCGGTACCGCTGTTTCCCCTTCCGCCGAAAGGCAGGTTGAAATTGGTGAGGTGCCAGGATACATTGTTGACACAGCCGCCGCCAAAGCGGACGCCCTCCAGCCATTTTCTTTCTTTTTCCCTGCTGCCTGTAAAAACATAAAAGGCCAATGGATCGGGATGCCTGTCGATCAACGATCTTGCTTCATCAAATTCATCAAAGCCGATCACCGGCAGCAGCGGACCAAAGATCTCTTCCTCCATGATCGACAATCCGGGCTTTACATCTTCAAGGATGGTAGGCTCCATATAGCCAGCACCGATGTCAAAGCTTCCTCCATGCACGATGCGGCCTTGCGAAAGATAGCTGACCAGCCTTTTCATCTGCTTTTCATTAATGATCTTTCCGTAATTGTAGCTTTCCGAAGGCTTGCCGGAATAAAAAGCAAGAATGGCCTTTTTCAGCTCTGCAATAAAATCCTCTTTTACCCGCCGGTGTGCAAGTATATAATCCGGTGCAACACACATCTGGCCCGCATTTGAAAACTTGGCCAGGGCTATCCTGCGGGCGGCGATCCTGATGTTGGCATCGGATTCTATCACACAGGGACTTTTGCCCCCCAGCTCCAGGGTAACCGGCACCAGCTTTTTAGCGGCCATCTCGTAAATAAGCTTACCTACGGCGGTACTTCCGGTATAAAAAATATGATCGAAACGGAAAGAATCAGTAAGCCGGGGTATAAGGACGGCGCCATCGCCCTCAAGGTAAAGCACATGGTCGGAAGCAAAGGCCTGACCGATGACCTTCTTCATAACCGCCGCAGTTGCAGGCGCAAATTCACTTGGCTTGAGCACAACACAATTGCCTGCGGCAATAGCTCCTACAAGAGGAGAGAACAGGAGCTGGAAAGGATAGTTCCAGGGCGCTATAATGAGCACCACACCCAGTGGCTCCGGCTGAATAAAGCTTCGTCCCGGGAGATTAAGCAGGTTGGTGGCTACGCGCCGGGGCTTCATCCATTGCTTGAGATGCCTGAGCGCATGGCTGATGGTTGCCTGTACAAAACCAGTTTCCGTTACCCAGCTTTCTTCCGGGCTTTTTTTCAGGTCTGCATACAGCGCTTCATGAAGCGCCTGCTCATTGGCCCTGATAGCCGCTTTCAGTGCCAGCAGCCGGCTTTTTCGGAAGGCATAGTCCTGCGTGCTGCCTTTTTTAAAAAAAATGTCAAGCGCTTTCAGCGAAGCGATAGGATCTTGCATAATACAAGGTAAGCAAACAAAGGATTTCGTTCACCTTTCTCCTGCATGGCTGGCATATCCGAACGGCTGACCCGGCAGCACTGTTTGTGATGGCGAACAAAGCGGGTACCGGCAGATGCCTTATCCATTCAAATCCCTAAATTTGAGGCCTTAAATCCAAAGATGAAGATACACAAGGAAGGTTTTTCCACCATTCTGATCAGCACCATCGTAGTAGCCATCATACTGGTATTGACCGTTCTGCTGATCGCTCCGCGCTACCCTGTTCTCGGGTGGATCATCAGCATAGGCATAGTAGGTCTTCTCGTTTTCATTCTCTCTTTCTTCAGGATACCCAACAGGCGCTATACCGAAGGCAGCGATGCCATCGTGGCTCCCTGCGACGGAACGGTGGTTGTGATCGAGGAAGTGGAAGCCGACGAATATTTCAAAGGCAAGCGCCTGCAGCTTTCCATTTTTATGAGTCCTTTGAATGTGCATGTGAACAGGAACCCCGTTAGCGGTGAAGTGCTTTACAGCCAGTATCACCCCGGCAAATATCTTGTTGCCTGGCACCCCAAATCTTCTACAGAGAACGAGCGGCATTCTGTTGTTTACAGGCAGGCGGGAAAAGAAGTGCTTGTAAAGCAGATAGCAGGTGCTCTTGCCAAGCGTATTGTAAATTATCTCAAGCCCGGCGACGAAGTAAAGCAGGGCGGAGAAATGGGTTTTATCAAGTTTGGATCGCGGGTAGACCTGCTCCTTCCACTTGATACCAAGGTAGAGGTAAAGCTCAACCAGAAGGTAAAGGGCGGCGTAACTATTCTGGGAAAGTGGTAAGCAATACCGGAAAATTGTTCTAACTTAAGGTAGCAAAACCCTTAACATGAAAAAATATATACTTATCGCAGGACTGGGGCTGCTCACAACAGCCGGTGTTACTGCAACTGTATTGAACAGTAGCAAAAAAAGAACAGCTAAAAACACAAGTAAAAAAGAATGCACTTATAAAAAAGAGTGCAGAAAGGTCGCAACGACCGCTTGCTATTGAAGGAAAGCCCCGCATTTCTGCGGGGCTTTTTTTATAGGAATGCTTTAAGGTCCGGTAAAGCGGTAATCGTATAGGTTGGCCTGATCTCCTGCGGGGCGCCGGTATAATTCGCATGAACCTGGTCCATTCCCACACCCATGGCTCCCATAATGTCTGCCTCCATACTGTCGCCTATCATGAGGCTTTCGGTTATCTCTGCTCCGGCCTTTTCCAGCGCATAAAAAAATATCTCCTTTTTTGGCTTGAGGCTGTTAGAAGATTCTGATGTGATCACCTCATCAAAGAAACCTTCAAGACCCGAGTTCCTGATCTTGCCATATTGCACCTTTTCAAATCCATTGGTGATGAGGTGAAGCCTGTATCCTCTATCGGCAAGGTATTGAAGCATTTCTTTCGTTTGCGGGAAGAGCAGGGTACGCGTGGGTAAAAGATCGAGAAACAGCTCGCTCAGCTTTCGCGCCAGCGGCTCATCTGCAACCTTGAAGTCGAGCAGGGTGAGCCACATCCTTTTGATCCGCAGCTCCTCCTGCTTGATAAAGCCATTACGGTACCTTGCCCACAGGCGTTCATTGTGCGCCAGGTAATTTTCATAAAAGCGCTCAAAATCGTCTATGCCTTTTTTTGAAAGCTCCAGGTCGTTGTAAAGCTGGATAAGCGTTGCCCTTGCATTGGCGTCGAAATCCCAAAGCGTATGGTCCAGATCAAAAAACAGGTGTTTGTATTTCATGGGCAGTGCTGAAAGCCTTTAGATTTGTAGGGTATACGAGGCTGCGGGCTTCCGGATCGGAGCCCGCAGTTTCTTCATCATGGTCCAAATTTAATCTAAAACATCATGAATGCTGTTATTACAGGCGCTTCAAGAGGCATAGGAAAAGAAGTGGCCAGGATCTTTGCCATGCATGGGTATGATCTTTTGCTGTCGTCAAAATCGGAAAGCGGCTTGTTGGAGACTATGGAGAAGCTGAGGACCGAATTTCCATCGGTTACAATCAATGGTATTGCACTGGACCTTGGCGACCGGTCAAAGGCAAGGCTGTTTGGCGAATGGGTGCTTGGACAGTGCGACGCAGTAGACGTGCTGGTGAACAATGCCGGCAGCTTTATCCAGGGCAATGTGAGCAATGAGCCTGAAGGAGCGCTTGAGACCATGATGGAAGTGAACCTTTACAGCGCCTATTACCTCACCCGCACGCTCCTGCCAAGAATGATCGAAGCAGGCAGCGGACATATTTTTACCATGTGCTCCATAGCGAGCCTAGCCGCCTATCCCAATGGCGGTGCCTACAGCATCAGCAAATATGCTCTGCTGGGATTTTCCAAAAACCTCAGGCGTGAGCTGCAGCCGCATGGCATAAAAGTAACGGCTGTAATTCCGGGTGCTGTATACACAGACTCCTGGAAAGGCAGCGGCGTGCCCGAAGAGCGCATTATGGAGGCTGCGGACGTGGCCGCTATGATCTATGCAGCTACCCTTCTTTCGCCAAGAGCGGTTGCAGAGGAGATCGTGCTTCGCCCTCAATTGGGTGACCTGTAAACCAGTGTTCTCCACTGGTCAATTTGAACAAAAGCATAACACTTGCCTTCCTAATTTCGGTTGCAATGAAATGGCTTTTCGGAATTTTGCTCATGCTGCTCACCACGGCCGGCCTGCAGGCCCAGCGTATCAGAACCATCGTTCCCCAGCAGCCCGTAGTTGTCGGAAATGCCTTCCAGGTGCAATATGTGATCAATGAACCGGCAGATATCGCCGGTTATAAAACGCCCTATTTCGAAGGCATGAGCATTGTAAGCGGACCGAACACCTATAAAGGAACAGTATGGGAGGAAGGCAAAAGCCGGCAGATCGAGAACGTTGCTTACACACTGGTGCCCATATCGACCGGAAAGCTGAAACTTTCAGGCCTTGTCATTAACCTCAGGAACGGAAGTGAAGAAAAAGGTCCTGATGCAACCGTACAGGTTGTTTCGAAAGCGCCAGCCAGCTTTATGTCGCAGTCGAGCTATACCGATGTCAATCTATATGCGCCTTCAGACAGGGAGGACCTTGAAAAGCTGATTAGTGAGAACCTGTTCATCAAGGCTTCGGTCGACAGAACAAGTTGTTACCTGGGCGAGCCCGTGGTTGCCACTTTTACTTTATACTCACGCCTCCAGTCAACTTCGGAGGTGATCAATGCTCCCAGTCTTTATGGCTTTGGTGTGATGGACATGCTAAGCACCAAAGAGGCTCACCAGGCAATAAAGACAGTGGGCAATAAGGTATTCAATACCTCTGTGCTGCGGAAGCTCCAGCTTTTTCCGGAGCAAACAGGTGTGCTCACCATCGACCCCATGCAGCTGCAGAATACCATCGAGTTTGATGACCCGGAAAATAAAGGAACCAAAAGGGTAATTGAAAAGCTACTGGTATCGCAAGCGCTGAATATCAGCGTAAAGCCACTGCCTTCTGCAAAGCCTGATGACTATACGGGTGCAGTCGGCCGTTTCGAGATCAGCGCCTCCCTTTCCCCGGGCAAAGAGAGCACAGGCGAAGGCCGGCTTGTTGTGAGGGTAACAGGCAGGGGCAATTTCAGCCAGTTCGCACCACCACAGATCAACTGGCCAAAAGGGCTCGAGGTATTTGAACCGGAGATAAACGATACGCTCGACAAAGGCCTTTCACCGGTGCAGGGCAGCCGCGAATACAGCTACCGGTTTGTAGCCAGCAAGGCTGCAACCTACCCCATCCCTGCAGTATATTTCTCCTACTTCGATCCGGCGGCAGGCAGCTACCGTACAGGTCGTACCAATGCACTCAGCTTTACATCCGGCGCTGCAGCACCCAAGACCAGGCTGGTATCCTTGGAGGAAGAAAAGAATGATACAGGCGGACAATGGAAATGGGTCATACCTGCCTTCGCGGCCATGGCGATCCTGCTTTATTTCATCTACCGCAAAAAGCCAGGTAAGGCAGGGAAAACGCCAACATCACCACCAGCTCTTCCATCGTATGCGGAAAGGATACAAAGCATCGACACATCAGGAGCTGCCGGCAAAAAAACCTGTCTTGATATTCAAAGGATCATCACCGAATTTATGAAGCAGCATCCCGGGCTTTCCGATGCGGACAGGCAATTGGTTCAGAGCCTTCATAAGGATTGCGAGCTGTTCATTTATTCCAGTGTTGAGGCAGAGGGCGAAAAACAAGCCCTTAAGAAGAGGGCCTATGAGCTCATGCAAAAACTGGAAGCCTGATCATTCCGCATATTTATAGCCAACTCCCCTTACAGAATGAAAGTATTTGGGGTTGCGGCTGTCTGATTCAAAATACTTGCGGAAATTAAGGATGAAATTATCGATGGTGCGCGTAGTGGGATATACATTGTACCCCCAAACCGATTGAAGGATCTTTTCCCTGGGCACCACCTCATTTTTGTTTTCTATCAGCAGCTTAAGCAGCATGGCTTCTTTTTTGCTCAGCTGGATCTTTTCGCCGCCG
>DASTPZ010000346.1:0-7277 GCA_035761965.1 Flavisolibacter sp.
CCGCTGCTTCACCGTGGTCCTGAAGAAGATCTTGAACAGGTCGCCGATATACCGCAAAAAGCCATTCCTGATAAGGGCAAAGATCATCAGCAGTCCTACAATAGAGTAAAAGACCGCTTCCTTACCCTGCCATTGCTTGACGGTAATGCCGAACCTGACCGGGTTCACGAACCTGAAATAGGGGTGGCGCGCATAGATGGCCGTATCCAGGTCCATTGATCCCTGCCAGGCCGTAAGCGTATCGCGTCTTCCAAAGAAATGAAGCGCATTTACCGAATCACCGGCCGGGGATGCCGGCTGTACGGGCCTTCTTTGTGCGACGGGGGACCCCTGCCGCACCGCCTGCTGCACCCTGCGCTGCGTATCCGGGCGGGAGCCGGCGATACTGTCCTGTGCCTGGGCTCCAAGACCAGCTGCTGCCATCAATATGCATATAATATACTTCACCATGCCTGCTGCAAAAATATCCTTATCCCGGTTCTGTTTAGAAATAACTGGCAAAGCCCAAGTGGAGCTTGGACTGTCGGAGGTTTAGCTCCGTGTCGTCCCGCTTGCCTACGGCCCAGGCTATATTGATAATGCCAGCCCTGGTTTCGAAAGATAGGCCAATACCCGTTCCGATGTAGGTGTGATGCTGTTTTGTTTCCAGAATATGTGTACCGTAACCGCCATCGGCAAAGGCAAAGGCAAAAGAGTTCTGCTGGAGACGGATGCGGTATTCTAGCGTACCCACCGCATAACGGGAAACGAACTGGCTTTCTTCATCGAAGCCGCGCAGGAGCTTAAAGCCACCGATCTGGAACAGCTCGTTCCGGAAATAGTTCGCGCTCTGGTAGATGCCGCCGTTCAGTCCCAGCTTGAAGGTGCTTTGCACACCCAGCGGAATATAATGCGCCGCGCTGCCTGTAACCCGGAACTGGTAGGCCTTGAGCTTTACCGTATCGTAAAGGCTTTCGAAATTGAAAGAAGGATCGGAAGGATCCTTCAGCTCGAGCACCTGGTTGTTCTTCCTGATCTTTTTGGTTCCTGTTGATGTGGTGACCACAAGTTCATTGCCCCGCCTGGGGTTAAAGCGATAGTCGGTATTGTTAAAGCTGTACCCCAGTCCAAGGTTGATTGAGCTTACATCGGCCTCCCTGGGCAGGGTCTTGGTTTGCAAGACCGTTGCAGGATTGATTCCGCTCACAATGCTTTGCCTGCGCTGCACGAACAGGGTGCCGGTCTGGTTGTCGCCTATGCGATAGCTCGTACCCAGGTTCATGTTTATGTTCAGGAAGGTGCTGTCGCGCTTGTACATATCCAGGGAGAAATTGAGACCGAAGGGCGAGCGGAAAATATAAGGCTGATCGAAAATAATATTGAGCCGGGGTGATTTCTGCTGCAATTGCTGCCATACGATTCCCATGGTTTCTCCCGAACCCAGGGCGTTGCGAAGCAGGATGTTGACATCGACGGTGAGCAGCAGCTTTTTATCGCCTGCCAGCTGGTCGCTATTGGGCAAAAAACCCACCAGGGCATTGACCTGGCTGTTCTTCCTGTCTTTCAGGTAGAGATTAAGCATGGAGCCGGAAGCCAGCAGGGTAAGGTCTGAAGGCTTTTCCTCCTGGACATAAGTGAGCTGCGACAGCTTATTGCTGATGCTTTCGAGCTTTTTGCGGCTATACGCGCTTCCATTGTAAATATCCAGGTAACGCTGGAGAAACTCGTTGCTTACCCTCGCGTCCCCAAACACCCTGATGCTGTCGATCCGGTAAAAAGGCCCCTGCTCGATGGTAAGAAGACCTGAAACCTCCCTGCCTTCGATGTTCACACTATCGAGGTAGACTTTGCCGAAAGGATGGCCATTGTCCTCGAGGTGGTCAAGCACCTTCTGCTGCCAGCCGCGGAGCATGGCGAAATCAATGGCGCCTGAAAAGGAGGTGGAGGGCCAGCGGATGGCTTCGAGCAGACCGGCATCGACAGGGCGTGTCCGGATTTCTTTCCAGCGGTACTGTTCGCCGAGGAAGAGGCTTACCTTTCCTCCTGCCGAATCAAGCTTCACGCTGTCGACCGATGCAGTTATAAAACCCTGTGCCTGCAGCAGGGAGGGCAGGCGGCTGATATAGGCACCCGCTTCGGTACGCGAGGCAAAAGCCGTTTGCAGCCCGGCATTCCGCCCGGTTTCAGCTTGCCCGCTGCTGTAGCTAACCACATAGGGCTGCGACCAGCCATACAGGCAGACTGTTAAAAAACTAAGGACCGCGAACAGGTGTTTTAACTTCGCCATCGGTTCGGTAATGGTGGTGACCAGAAAAGCCGGTTCACCGACAAATTACTATCTGAAAAATAATACTTAACGAAGTTGGCCGGAATTTATTTGCATATCCCGTTTTGCAAACAGGCTTGCACCTATTGCAATTTTCACTTTACCACTTCCTTGCGGTACAAAGATGAAATGGTGGAAGCCTTGATTTCAGAGGTGAAAGCCGAAAAGGACTATTTAGGAGGTGAACCCGTGAATACGCTCTATTTCGGCGGGGGCACACCCAGCCTGCTCTCGCTGGCAGATTGTGCTGCGCTGCTGGAGGCAATACAAAAATACTATCCACTGGCGCCGGATGCGGAAATCACGCTGGAAGCCAATCCCGATGATATCGATTCTGTTAAGCTGCAGGGATGGAAGGCCCTGGGGATCAACCGGCTCAGCATCGGGGTGCAATCTTTCTTTGAAGAGGAGCTGCGTTGGATGAACCGGGCGCATAATGCCCGCCAGGCCCTTGAATGCATAGAATGGAGCCACCAGTTCGGGCTCACCAACCTGAGCATTGATCTTATCTATGGCTCACCCCTGCTTACCGACGAGATGTGGAAACAGAATGTGGACCGGGCAAGCAGCCTGGGCATTACCCATCTGTCCTGTTATGCTCTTACGGTTGAAGAAAAAACACCCTTGCAGAAGTTTATTCATACCAAGAAAACAAATGATGTGAACCCGGATAGGCAGGCAAGCCAGTTCCTGCTCCTGATGCAATGGCTGCGCGAAAAAGGATATGAGCATTACGAGGTATCGAACTTCGCCCTGCCCGGATTCCGGAGCCGTCACAATTCCTCTTACTGGAAAGGGGAAAAATACCTGGGGCTCGGGCCATCGGCCCACTCTTTCAATGGTGCGGAACGCAGGTGGAATGCGCCAAATAACCAGGCTTATATAGCAGGTTCAAAAGAGGGCCTGTTCCCGCGCGAAAAAGAGCTGTTGACCGCTGTACAGCAATTGAATGAATACATCATGATCTCGCTTCGTACAAAAGAAGGACTTGATCTTTCCCGTGTGGAAAAAATGGGTGGTGAACCGGAAAAGCAAAGGGTAGTTTCGGCGCTTCAAAAGTTCAGCAACAGCGGTCTCGTTCACCTGCATCAAAGCGGGGCCTCCCTCACCGATGAGGGGATGCTGATGGCGGATGGCATAGCCAGCGATCTTTTTTTCTGATAGCTTTTAACGCTTACGGGATTGAATTATGTAGCCGGGTGTTTCATTACCCGTCGCCATCAGACCAGTACCTCCTCGATACGCCCAAAACCTTCGGCGGCCTTCATTCTTTCCCAGAGGATCCGGTAGATCATCTCGGCCATGGGTATTTCGGCACCCATTTTACGGTTGATATTGTAAATGCATTTTGAAGCGTAGTAACCCTCCGCAACCATATTCATTTCCAGCTGGGCCGATTGCACTGTATAACCCTTGCCTATCATGGCGCCAAAAGTGCGGTTGCGGCTATAGGGAGAATAGCAGGTAACCAGGAGGTCTCCGAGGTAAACAGAAGCTGCGTAATTGATGTCTTTTTTGTGGGTGATGGGATCTTCGAAATGTTCGCCCACCACCATGTGAAGCGCGCCTGCCTTGCGCAGGAAGGAAGCCATTTCGTCGGCGCTGTTGGCAATATAAACGCTCAGGAAATTATCGCCATACTCGAGCCCATGCGCGATACCCGCGCCCAGGGCATAAATGTTCTTGAGCACGGCCGCATACTGCACACCCAGTATATCAGTATTGGTGACCGTGTTGATGTAAGCCGTTTTAAAAAGCGCCGCCACCTCTTCGGTCGTTTTATTGTCGACACCCGAGAAGGTGAGATAAGATAGCTTTTCTGCCGCTACCTCTTCGGCATGACAAGGTCCCAATACGGCAAAATAGTTTTCGAGCGGAAGCCCGAACTCTTTAGCGAGATAGTCGTTCAGCAGCACATCGGGGCCGGGAATGAGACCCTTGATGGCAGACAGGATCATCTTGTTCTTCAGCCGGTCTGCATCGAGCTTTTCCAAAGCACTGCAGATATAGGCGGAAGGTACTGCCAATACCAGAAGGTCCGCCTTTTCAACCACTTCTCCAATATCGTTTGAAAGGGCAAGCCTGGACACATCCAGGTAGGCAGATGAAAGGTAATGAGGATTGTGCCTGCGTTTCCTTATCTGCTCGATCGAGCCTTCATTCCTTATCCACCAGCCAACCTGGTGACCGTTGTCTGTAAGGATCTTTACCAGGGCGGTGGCCCAGCTGCCGTTTCCGATTACACCGATATTAAGCGCTTTGTTCATCCGGGGAGTTTGGATGGTTTGTTTTCTCTGTTTGTTAATGATCTTTGATGAAGACGGACCGTCAGGCTTACTGTTTGAACAGCTTATCCTTGGGTACTACGGTCACCTTATCGCCGGTGCGCAGGGTTTTGCCCACTGCGTCGAAGGGCGCGGTCACCACCTGCTCGCGTTCCTTCAACCCGGTCCTCACTTCGATGTGGCTGATATCCTGTATACCGGTGGTAACGGTTCTTTTTTCAACGAGGCCGTCCTTGCCGATAACAAATACCACTTCCTCCTGCTCGTCGTCGGGAAGGGCCGCATCCTGCTCTTCTCCATCATCCGCATTTTTCCTGTCTTCCCGTTTCTTTTCTTCCAGGCTTTTGTCGGAACCTTTTACCCTGGCAGCCACTGCGGCTATGGGTACGCTCACCACGTTGATGGCCCTTTTGGTCTTGATGTCGGCACTGGCATTCATGCCCGGTCTGAAAGGGAATTTTTTTGGTTTGGCCGGGTCTGCCAGGTCGCTGTAAGACGAAGGGTCGAGGCGTATGTGCACTTCATAGTTGGTTACATCGCCCGTGGCGCTGGCGGCCGCGGTTCCTGTGCTCCTTGTGGTGCTGCTGGCGATCTGGGTAACGATGCCCCTGAACTTCCTGTTGTTATAAGCTTCCACTTCCACATCGGCCGAGTCGCCTATGCTTACTTTTACGATATCGTTCTCACCCACTTCCACCCTTACTTCCATAATACTGAGGTCGGCCACCCTCATCATTTCGGTACCTGCCTGCTGGGCGGTGCCCACCACCCGTTCGCCTTTTTTTACATTGAGCATGGAGATCACGCCATCCATGGGCGCTATGAGCGTGGTACGGCCAAGGTTCTTATTTGCCATATCCAAGCCTGTACGGGCGCTCTGCGTGCCTGCCTGCAGGCTGCGTATGTTTTGCAGTGCAGCATTGTATTGAGATTGGGCAGACCGCAGCTGTGTTTCAAACTGCTCGAACTCCGCCCTCGAGATCACCTTCTGATCGTAGAGGTCTTTGTTGCGATTAAAGGCCTGCCTGGCCTGGTCAAGTTGGGCCTTGAGCGCATCAAGGGCTGCCTGGCTGTTGGCTACCGTCGCCTGGGACTGGGCTACCCTTGCCGCCGCCTCATCGCGCTGCGATGAATAGATATCTGCATAAATCCTTGCCAGCACCTGGCCTTTCCTCACACTGTCGCCTTCCTGTACTGTAAGCTCCGTGATCTCACCCGAAATATCGGGACTGATCTTTACCTCTACTTCGGGATAAACTTTACCCGGTGCGTTCACCGTTTCAACGATCACGCGCCGCAGGGCCGGTTCGGCAGTTACCTTGAGGCCCTGGTCGCCCGGACCGGACAGTTTTTTCGCCACGATCAGGATGACGATGATCGCTGCCAGCCCTATAAGTATCCATTTAACCGTTTTATTCATATCTGTATTTTTTACCTGCCGGGTCCTACCCTTTGCAGGTCACTTCTTTCAAAGCAAACTGTTTTTTTAAACCCCGTCTCCCTGCACAAGCGCCCGGTCCTTGAGCCTGAATATAGAAGAGACCACATTTTTGTAAACCTTAGTCCTGTCAGAGCTTCAGGCCATTCCCTTTGTAAAACTCCAGAAGCTTCATCCGGAATACATATTCATAACGCGCAGAAACCGCGTCGAGCCTTGCCCTGTAAAGATTATTCTGGTTGGTGATCAGCTCAATGGTCTGCAGCAGTCCCACATCATACCTTCTTTGCGAAAAGCTGTAAGCCCTTTCAGAAGCCTCCGTTGCTTTTTGCGATGCAAGGTAGCGTTGTTGTGCATTCAATGCATTGGTATAAGCCGTATAAATATCCTGCTGCAGGGTAAGGTTGTCCTGGTCTAGCTGCAGCCTGATGGTCTCGGCATTCAGCTTGGCCCTGTCCCAGGCGGTTCTCAATTGCCTGTTGCTGAAAATAGGGATCGAGAGGTTCAGGCCTATGGCCTGGCTCAGGTTGATATCGAACCACTGGCGGCCGAGGGAGATATTCCTGTTGGAAACCTGGAATCCGGGTCTTACCGCATAGCGGATATCACCAGGGGCTACTTCCACGAAGCCAAGCGTATCGTTCTTGCCCGAAGGGGATACAACACTATTGTAAAAAAGGCTCGAGTAATTGGAGCCGATATTGGCAAAGGCCTGCAGCGTAGGAAACATCGATGCTCTTGCCGCTTTTATGTTTACCAGTGCTGCCTGGTACCTGAACTGGTTCACGCGCTGCTGCGGAAGGTTGCGGAGCGCTTCCTGGTAAACGAGCGCCGGTTGCAGTTCTGCCAGGCTTTCCACCGGTATGGCGCTCACATCGGGTTTTGCAATATCGAAGGGCGTGGCCATGTCGAGGTTGAGCAAGGCCTTCAAAAGAATAAGGTTCTGCTGGTAGGTGGCAACGGTGCCGATGTAGGCGGCGCTGTCGCGGGCCAGCTGTGCTTCCATCTCGATGGCATTGAGCTCGGGAATGGCTCCTGCCTTTACCTGCCTGCGGATATTATCGAGCTGCGACTGCGTTTGCTTTATCTGCACAGCGCTGATCTCTGTCTGCTCGTATGCGAGCAGGGCCTGGAGGTATCCCACGGCCACGTTGAGGGCCACATCGTTCCTGGCCTTCTCCGTACCGGCATCGGCGGCCTGCCTGTCAAGCTTTGAAGCGGCAATGGTATGCTTCTGCGAAAACCAGTT
>DASTPZ010000347.1:0-3703 GCA_035761965.1 Flavisolibacter sp.
CAAGAAAGTATGGAGCGATCAACTCTCCCTCCGCACACCAGCCATCCCAAAATTCTCCTTCAACCTGGTGTCAAATCCCGATTTGGGTCGACAGCTGCCAAATAAACCGCCAAATTTGCTCAAAACCTCCACATGACCAGGCTCCTGCTCTTGATCCTTTTATTGACACCCTCTTTGCTGCCGGCCCAGAAAAATGGCCATGAACAAAAGATCAGGGCTTTTGAGAACAACCTCATTCCTTTTGTGCCGGTCAAGGGCTTTCCCGGCTGGAACATCGAGGAAAGAATGAAATACTATGGCGTGCCGGGCGTTAGCATCGCCGTCATTAACAATTACAAGCTCGAATGGGCGAAGGCCTATGGCTATGCCGATACAAGCAAAAAGCTACCGGTTACCACCAATACCCTGTTTTCCGCAGGCTCCATCAGCAAGCTGCTGCTGGCCACCGCGGCCATGAAGCTGGTAGAACAGGGCAGGATCTCGCTCGACGACCCCATCAACAACTTCCTCAAGTCCTGGAAGGTGCCCGACAACGAATGGACGGCCTCCAAACCCATTACCCTTCGCATGCTGCTCAGCCATACCGCCGGCACTACCCAGTCGTCTTATTTTGGCTTCACACCCGACAAAGATCCCCTGCCCACGGTACCCGAGATCCTCAGGGGCGAGGCCTCGGCCGAAAGCCGCCCGGTGATCGTGAACAGCGAGCCGGGAAAAGAGTTCCGTTATTCCGGCGGCGGCAGCATGATCGCCCAGCTGGCCCTCATGGATGTAAGCGGAAAAAGTTTTGAAGACCTTACAAACGAAACCCTGTTCAAACCCCTGGGCATGCAACGTTCGACATTTGCCCAACCCCTGCCGCCTTCTTTTCAGCAGCACGCGGCATGGGCCTATTCGGCTGCTCCCTGGTTCAAGGGCATGCCTTATGTATACCCGCAAGCGGCGGCAGCCGGACTTTATTCCACTCCCTCCGATCTCGCACGGCTGGTGATCGGGCTGCAGCACTCCTTGCGGGGAAAGGGCAAGCTGCTGGACCAGGCCACCGCCAAGTCCATGATGCAACCTCAGGTCACCGTTTCCGATGGCTTCTTCAAAGAGCAGGTGGGCATCGGACCCTTCCTGCTCCAGCAATCGGCAAACAGGGAGGAGGCGGGAAGGTATTTTGAATTCACCGGCGTGAACGCGGGCTTTACGGCCTATCTTATCGGCAACATCGCCGAAGGTTATGGCGCTGTGATCATGATGAACTGGGGTGACGATTTTAATGGACTCGGTATGGAGATCCGCAGGGCCATCGCCAAAACCTATAACTGGAAAAATTTTCTGCCTCCCACCATCGAGCCTGTAGAGCTGCCCGCTTCCGAGCTTGACGCCTACGCCGGCCGCTACCGCAGGGGTCCCGACGAGGTGGTCTACCTGGACCGCGAAAAAAGCTACATGGTGGAGCGCATCAACCAGGGCCGCGAGATCTATTGCTTTCCCATTGCCCGCGACACCCTTGTGCTCACTGATTTTAACGTGAAGGCCTATTTCGGCAGGGATGATAAGGGAAGGATCATTTCTTTTCAAACCGCCTGGCAGGATCAGCCCATGCCGCGTATGAAGGACGATGAGTTCACACCCGGCGAACACCTCCTGGCCGGCCGATGGACCGAGGCCAAAGCCGGCTACCGCGATATGAAGCTCAATGGATATGCGCTGAGCTTTATGGCCTATGATTTCATGAACCGCAAACCATTGCGGATGGAAGCCGCCAGGGTGGTGCTGGAGCTGGCCCTTGAACAACACCCTCAATCGGCTATCGTACAGGATCGCTGGGGCGACTATTATCATCTTACAGGCCAAAAAGCAAAAGCAATGGCAAGCTACCGCCAGGCCATTGCCCTGGATCCCGATGACAAGAGCAAAAAAGAAAAGCTCAAAAAACTGGAGAGCGAACAATAGCAGGCTAACATACCTGTCTCACAAAAACCGTTTATGATCCGGAGGCTTCATCCTCCTTATCTCTCTGCATGCTGGCGAGGTAATCTTTTGGTGCAAGGGAGGTATGCTTCTTAAAGGCCCTGTTGAAGGTAGATTTGGAATTGAACCCGCAATCAAAGGCTATGCCCAATAAGGTCTGGAGGTTCTGCTCACCCTTCTGCAGCTTGGCAATAACGGCAGCTACCCGGTGGCCATTCACATAATCGTTAAAGTTCACGCCAAAACCCTGGTTGATCACCTGCGATAATTTCTTGGCGGGCAGCGACAAGGCCGTTGCCGTATCAGAGATGGTGAGCGTATGATTTTCGTACAGCTTTTTTTCCTTCATCAGCATGTCAAGCTCCTGCTTCCATTCCTCCAAGTCGGGCAGCACTACCTGTACATCGGCCTCACCAGCTTCTTCCGGCTCAGCAATCGTTGCCAGGGGCTGCTCCAAACCTTCCTGCCATCTTGCTTCGGGCGATTGAAAGAGTCTCAGCGAGGTGAGGGATTGGATTAGATTGATATAACCGCTGATGGAGATATAATAAGCCAGCAGCGCAAAACACAGATAATACCAGAACTTCCGCCCGAACCCAGACCACTCGGGATTAAGTCCAAAGAACAGCGCGCGTATAAGCAGCAGCAGCACAAAAGCGATCAGGAAATGACGGATCCATTTGAACTGGATCTCGTCGGCAAAAGAAGTAAGCTCGTATGAAACCCTTCGGTACCTGGCATAGAACCGCAGGCTTAGCAGGAGATAAATGGCAAAGGACACAAAACCCGCCACCTGGTACCAGGGCGAAAGATCCTTATCGCGCCCATCGCTGTAAAAATAGGCCTCCTGCATGATCACCACATCGCCCAGGTAAACCACCAGAGCATAAACAAGGTATAAGCCTGCCGGCAGGAAATGCAGCCAGTGCCTGCGCAGGAAAACAAAACCCGGATCGAGCAGGCTCCTGATATAGAAATAAAGAACGGGCGGAAGCAGGAGCAGCTGCTGCAAAGGCAGGTAAAAAAGTATGTTCCTGTAAGGCTGCCTGCCGTACCATCCGGCATAGCCAAACACAAAGGGAGCAATATAAAGCGAGGCAAGAAAAACAAAAGCGCCCAGCCAATAACCCGAACCCTTGCGCTGCGGCGATGCTTTTACCAGCAGCAGCACGCACATGATAAGACCATGAAGAAAAAATACCAGCAGCATGGCGCTCTTGGACGTGAGGTCGAAATACATGAAAGGCTATTGTGGTTGAATAAAACAGACGAAAGATACCGGCAGCAATGAGCGGAGCCTTTGCTTGGCAAGATGCATAGGAATAGCCTTGAACTTTACCGCAAAAGGTAAAGCCCCATTCAATAGATTGCAGGCGAGACTGCCTCTTGCTGCTTTTTTACATAAGCCTGTTTTACTGTAAAAGGCTGAGCCGGCGTAAATAGCCATAAGAAGAGAAACAAAATTCATGAGCATATACTTGGTCGGTCTAAAAATAGCATAGGGAAGGGAAAACAAAGCGGGTGCGGGAAGCTGTTTAAAAAAAAGAGCCTTGCTCCGGCGTTCACTAAACATCGTGCATCCCTGTAAGAAGAAAGAGAACAGGATGGAAGGCAGTGATTCATTCTCTATCTTTAAATGCAATCGACCCAACACAGACCGAAAGTCTTAGCTGCTATGATCGTTAGAAAAAACCTGAAATGGAGCATCATCCTGAAAGATACCTGGAAGGAGATCTGCTTT
>DASTPZ010000348.1:0-3563 GCA_035761965.1 Flavisolibacter sp.
AGATGCTCTCCCTTCGTTGAGCTGAGCAGGAAGAAGTCCTTGGCTTTTTCATAGAATTTTTCTTCGCTGATGGCTCCATACTTTACAAAAAGACCGATATCATCCCATTTTTCCTCGTAGGCCTTGCGGTCTTTTCTAAAGAGCTCGTTCAGCTTGTCTGCTACTTTGCGGGTGATATAGCTGTTGATCTTTTTCACATTGCTGTCTGCCTGCAGGAAGGAGCGGCTTACGTTCAGCGGGATATCCGGTGAATCGATCACGCCGTGCAGCAGCATCAGGAACTCGGGAACAATATCCTTGACCTCATCCGTAATAAACACCTGGCGGCTGAAAAGCTTGATCTTATTGCGCTGGACCTCAAAATCGTTCTTCAGCTTGGGGAAATACAGCACACCCGTGAGGTTGAAAGGATAATCCACATTGAGGTGGATCCAGAACAGGGGTTCCTCGGACATCGGGTAAAGCTCACGGTAGAAATTGACGTAGTCCTCATCCTTGAGGTCGGCCGGCTGTTTTGTCCAGATCGGCGTGGTATTGTTGATGATATTGGGTATATCTACTGTCGTATACTTTGTTTCGCCTTTTTCATCCTGCCCATCTTCGATCGTATCCTTCCTGGTACCGAACTGGATGGGTACCGGGAGAAATTTGGCGTATTTGTCGAGTATCTGCTGTATCCTGTGCTCTTGCAGGAATTCCTCGCTTTCGCCGTTGATGTGCAGGATCACGTCTGTGCCCCTTTCCGTACGGCTGCCCTCGCTGATCTCGAACTCGGTGCTTCCATCACAGATCCAGCGGGCGGGTGCTGCTCCTTTCTGGTGTGAAAGAGTTTGTATCTCAACCTTATCGGCCACCATAAAAGCCGAGTAAAAGCCCAGGCCAAAGCGGCCTATGATCTCATTGGCATCATTGGCCTCCTTGAACTTTTCCATGAATTCAGTAGCCCCGGAAAAAGCGATCTGGTTGATGTATTTTTTGATCTCATCGGCTGTCATGCCAAGACCTTTGTCGGAAATGGTGATGGTCTTGCCCTTTTCGTCTACTGCTACCTGGATGGTAAGATCACCCAGCTCCCGGTTATACTGGCCAAGGGAAGAAAGCCGCTTGATCTTTTGCGTGGCATCCACGGCATTGCTTACCAGCTCGCGCAGAAAGATCTCATTGTCCGAGTAAAGAAATTTTTTGATGATGGGGAAGATATTCTCGGTATGGATCGAAATCGTTCCTTTTTCGTTCATAGTATGCCTTTTATGGTTTGATTAAAAGATTAAGCTTTATTATCCGGCCCCGGCCGGGTTAATGGCTCGTTTCCGGGCCGGCCCATTTCGCAACAATGCCCGTTCCAATTTGAAGAATTTGCCAGATTGACAGCACTTACATCCCAGGTGCGGGCGAAAACGCAAATAAGGTCGATGGTTGGCTCACGATAGCCGCTGGCTAAACCGTTTGCTGCCACCCGCTCCCGGTGGCCTTTCTTCGCAGTGCCAAAGCGTAATATATATGAAATGGATGATCTCTCTCGCAATGATCCTTGTAACCCTTGCCGGTTTTGCCCTGTCAAAAAAAGAAAAAATGAAGCTTGCTCTTGCCCCCGGGCTGCAAGGGGAGTGGACCGGTTCATACAGTATCGGCAACGGTCCTGCTGTAAACCTGCTCATATTTGATTTCGGACCCAATCAGTCGGTGAAGGTGTACGATGGTCCTAAGGAGTGGGGCGCAAAGGCTCATGGAACCTATATCCTCGAAGGCGACAGCCTGAAAGCAAGGTACAGGTATGCAGAAGGCATCCAGAACGAAGTCGTGATTTCCGCCCGTCTGTCGCCTGGTAACAAGACGCTCTCCGGAAACTGGAAATGGATAAAAGGCGAAGGCAGCTTCAGCCTGGCAGGCACGAAATAAAAGCCTTTATTGCGTTTTTTATGGCGCTGGGAAACGGCTCATCGTTTAAAATCTACCATTCGTTAACCAGAACCTGCAGTTGGCTAAACTGATTTTGGAAAAGCCCGAGGCAGGCCCCAACTTTACATCATCAAACGATTCGTCTTCTCTCACATCCTCATAGCAGTAGTTTTAGTCAGCGGCAACCTCAGGGTTGCCGTTTTCTTCTAGGATGCTGAACAGAAGATATCTCATAAGCTCAGACCTGCCGCGGCAGCAGAACCTGGAAGATTGAACCTTTGCCCGGCTCACTCTGCGCGCTGATGTAACCGTGATGATTCTCCGCCACTTTGCGCGCGATCGAGAGGCCCACGCCCGTACCCCTGTATTCCGAATTGCCGTGTAACCGTTGAAATACGTGAAAGATCTTCTCAGCATCTTTTTGTTCGAAACCGATGCCGTTGTCCTTTACCTTAATTTGGTAGAAATGCCTGCCCAGCTCATCTGCGGGCAGGTGGATGCCGGATTCCCTGCCGGTGATCAGACTGCAGCTCAGGAAGATCTCCGGTGCTATACCGGGCCTGGTATATTTGAGCGCATTGCCCAGCAGGTTGTGAAAAAGCTGCTGGAGCTGCCGCATATGTCCATTAACCGTGGGTAGCCCTTCCCATTTCAGAACAGCCTTTTTTTCTTCTATCTCCAGCTCAAGGTCGCCTGCGATCAGTTCGATCAGGTAACTAAGGTCTACTTCTTCAAAGCTTCTTGGCCTTACACCTACCTGCGAATACAGCAACAGGTCGTCTACAAGTGAACGCATTCTCTCCGTAGCGGTCTGCATACGCCCGAACAGGCGTTGCTCTTCTTCGTCAAGCCTTGATTTTAATCGTTCCTTCAGCCGGTCCGAGAAAAAATGGATTTTGCGGATAGGCTCCTTCAGATCATGGGATGCGGCATAAGCAAATTCTTCCAGGTTGGCATTCGATCGCTTCAGCTCTTCAATGGTAGTCTCCAATTCACGCTGCAGACGCTTGAGCACGGTGTGATCAGTAAAGGTTACCAGCACCTCGTCCCCGCTCTTTACCGTATGAATATTAAAGAATACATCATATCCGTCTTCGTAATGAAAGTCGAACTGGTGCGGGTTTCCGCTCAGCATGGTGTCTTTGTAAATATCAAACAGCCCGTTCTCCCTGTAAGCCGGGAAATATATGCTGGCAAGCGCGCCGCCCAATGTTTCTGCCTTTTCTCCTATATAACTGGCAACCGACTGGTTAACGAGGCCGAAGCGGAAATCAATGATGTGCCCGGCCTCATTCTCCACGGGTCTCAAGGTAAATAGCCCCGCCTGCGCCGTATTGAATACGAGACTAAGCTGTGTCACGGCCTTCTCGAGGTCCAGCTGCGCTTTTTTGGTGGCCGTTACATCGGTGAACACATTGACCATGTGGTCCTCATCTATCTTAGACACTGATAGCTCAAGCCACCGGTCTGTTGGCTGAATATGATACTGGGTTTGAAAAGGCAGGCCTGTACGGAGGGTTTCAAGGACCATCCGGTAAAGAGGGCTTTCAAAAACGCTGGGATCAGTTTCTTTGGCAGTTTTACCAAGGTAGTCTTCCTTTGACAGGCCTGTGGCCTGGATCGCAGCTTCGTTGGCAAGCAGGGTAATGGCATCCGCCACGTTT
>DASTPZ010000349.1:0-2687 GCA_035761965.1 Flavisolibacter sp.
TGGCTGGCAAAGAAACAGGGAACAAGAACCGGTTCGCTGGCCCTTATTGCCAGCGGCAAGCACCTCCAGACAGATACCTATTCAACGGTGGCCCTCATTGCAGGCCTGCTGCTGCTTTCCTATACCGGTCTGCTATGGATCGACAGCGCGGTAGCCATGGCGTTTGGCGTCTTTATCATTTATACCGGTTACCGCATTATACGGGCTTCGCTCGCAGGCATCATGGATGAAGCCGATATGGCACTGCTGAACAAAATGGTGGAGATGCTCGACCGCAGCCGAAGTGAGAACTGGATCGACCTGCACAACCTCCGGGTGATCAAGTATGGAAATGTGCTGCACGTCGATTGCCACCTCACAGTACCCTGGTACCTGAATGTAAACCAGGCACACAAAGAAGTAGACAGCCTGGCCAGCCTTATACGAAACGATTTTGGGCAGTCGCTTGAACTTTTTGTGCATAATGACGGGTGTTTGTATTTTCAGTGCCATATATGCAATAAAAAGGACTGTCCCGTGCGGCAGCATCCTTTCAGGGAAAGAGTCGAGTGGACCCTCGATAATGCCTTGCAAAATGAGAAACACAGTTTAAAAGACCTGAAAGAATAAAAGAAGAAACAATGAAAACAAGCACCACCTGGAAGACCGGGCAAGCCTTTGATTCGCACCAGGGCAAGGAGGGGATTAAAATAGATGGCAAGGCAGGCTTTAGTCCGAAAGCTCTTTTATTAAGCGGACTGGCAGCCTGTTCGGGCATCGATGTAGTAGAGATACTCGGCAAGATGAAAGTGCCGTTTGCGGGCCTTACCATCGAAGTGGAGGCCGATCAGACAGAAGAGCATCCAAGGGTTTTCAAGGATATACACATCAACTATATCATTATCACCGAAGAAGAGAACCGGGCCAAGGTTCAAAAGGCCATCGATCTTTCGCTCGACAAATACTGCGGTGTGTCGGCCATGCTGAAAAAGAACTCCGCGATCCATTACACCATAACCATTCAATCAGAGCCATCCTGACCTATGTTATCCAATAAGGCGCAATATGCTTTCAGGGCTTTAACACTGCTGGTCGACAAATACGAGGAAGGTCCGGTACTTATCTCCGAGATAGCGAAAAAAAAGCGGATACCCCTTAAGTTCCTCGAAAATATCCTGCTCGAGCTCAAAAGAGCTGGTATTCTTCAAAGCAAAAAAGGAAAGGGAGGAGGCTATTTTATCAACCAGCATCCTTCAAAAACGACCATTGCCGCAGTGGTGAGGATCGTCGACGGGCCTATTGCCATGCTGCCCTGCGTGAGCCTTTACTTCTACCAAAAATGCAAAAACTGCGATGAAAAGAACTGCGGTCTTCATGATATCATGGAAAATGTACGCGATGCCACATTAGGCATACTGGAGAGCCGTACACTGGAAGACCTGGCTACGGGAAGGGAGAACTTATGACAGAAATCATACTCTACTGTTTTGGTAGGATATGCCGTTTGTCCTAATTTCACCGCTTTATTTACCTAAAATCAACCATTATGTCTTTACGTCTTGGTGATAAAGCACCCAATTTCAAAGCTCAAACAACAGAAGGAGAGATCGATTTTTATGAATACCTGGGCGAAAGCTGGGGCATTTTGTTTTCCCATCCTGCCGATTACACGCCGGTCTGTACGACCGAGCTTGGAAGAACAGCCCTGCTTAAGGAAGAATTCGCGAAAAGGGATGTGAAGGTACTCGCAGTGAGCGTGGATCCGCTCGACAAGCACAGGGGCTGGGTAAATGATATCAATGAAACGCAGCAGTGCCATGTGGATTTCCCGATCATTGCCGACGAGAGCAGGGAAGTGGCCACGCTTTACGATATGATCCATCCCAATGCATCGGCTACGGCAACGGTGCGTTCGCTGTTTGTGATCGGTCCCGACAAGACAATCAAGCTCACCATCACCTATCCTGCCTCTACAGGAAGGAATTTTCACGAAGTGCTGCGGGTGATCGATTCGCTACAGATCACGTCGAAGCATAGCCTGGCAACGCCGGCCAACTGGCAACATGGTGAAGATCTTATCGTGGTGCCCGCACTCTCCACGGAGGAGGCGGTCAAGCGTTTTCCCAAGGGAGTGACCGTAGTAAAGCCTTATCTCCGTTATACACCTGCGCCCGACCAGGAATGATCTTGCTTGTAATAAAATGATCATTATGGAGCACCTGGTTTTGCTGGAACAATATTTCAAAGACCTGCCTGTTGAAGAAGCGCTTCTGCAGGTAACCCGCCTTTTTCCTGGTAGGGTCAAGTTCTCCTCATCGGCAGGGCAGGAGGACCAGGTGCTTACCGATATCATAGCACGTCATGCGATCCCGGTGAATATTTTTACCATCGATACGGGCCGTCTTTTTAATGAAGCCTACGATACGCTCGAGCGTACCGTTGCCCGCTACAAGCTGGCTATCGATGTTTTTTTCCCGCAGGCAGAGGCTATTCAATCAATGGTAAGGGAGAAAGGCGTTAACCTTTTTTACGAATCGGCCGGGAACCGCCAGCTCTGCTGCAGCGTGCGTAAGGTAGAACCGCTCAACAGGGCATTGCAAAATGCCAGCGTATGGATCACCGGCCTGCGTGCTGCTCAAACCGATCACCGCAAGAACATTCCCGTGGTGGAGTGGCTGCCCGAGAAAGGACTTTACAAGATCAATCCT
>DASTPZ010000350.1:0-17296 GCA_035761965.1 Flavisolibacter sp.
CCAAGGCAGAATGGTACGTTTGAAGGACTCAGTTTTTCGCCCGATTTCAGGCGCCTGTACGTAAGTATGGAAGAGCCTTTGTTCGAGGACGGCTTTAAAGCGGGTACCGGCGATTCTTCAGCTTTCATACGTATACTGGCCTACGAAACGGAAAGCCGCAGAGCGGTGCATGAATATGCTTATCGCATAGAGCCGGTAGCTGTCATTCCGGATCCTCCAACTGGCTTTAGAGTAAACGGGGTGGTGGACATATTGTTTTTAAATGAAAAAAAGCTGTTGGTCCTGGAGCGCTCCTATTCCACAGGGTATCGCTCAAGCACGATAAGATTGTTTATGGCTGATCTTTCCAAAGCCACCGATGTATCCGGATTGTCGTCCCTTGCCCGGCATAAGGACTTTACGCCTGTCTCCAAACAGCTGTTGCTGAGCCTGAATGATTTTGGTATGGAGATCGACAACGTCGAAGGCATGTGCTTAGGCCCAAGGATGCCGAATGGCAACAGGACCCTCATCATGGTGTCGGACAACAATTTTTCCGAAGAGCAGGCCACTCAGTTCTTCCTGTTCGAGCTGCCCGGGTTTTGAAATTTCTTTTTAACCTTGCTTAACATAGCTTAGACTATCTTCGAATTCAACACTAAACACTACAACATGAAAAAGCTGTTCTTTCTGGTTGGTTTGATAACCGCCATGTTTGTATCCAATGCACAGGATCAGCAGGGTGGAGATCCTGCAGTGGCCCTGCAGCGATATATGGAAAGAGTAAAGCCTCAGCTGGTGGAAAAAACCAAGCTTACAGAAGCAGAGGCTGAAAAAGTTATCAAGATCAATTTTGATTACAGGGGAAGGATGCGTGGCTTGCGGGACGTTGCTGCCGATGAACGCAAGAAGCAAATGAATGAGCTGCAGGCCGCCATGGACAAGGACCTGTTGGCGATACCTCTTACGCAGGATCAGCTCAAGACCGTAAAGGATTTTTTCGAAGAGCAAAGAAAGCAGATGCAGCAGCAGCGCCAGAACGGCGGTGGCAGCGGTAAATAACCAGCTTCACAATAAAAAGCAGAGCCGCCTTTGGGCGGCTTTTTTTATGGGATCGGGCTTCGGCTTTTTTATGCAGTGTGGAGTATGGATATTCACCAAACCTGCGACGCGCCATACGGACAGGCCCTATAGCCTCAATAAAAGCAGCAGAACCTTAATTTTGCATCATGGCAGAAGACCTCAAAATTGCAAGCGGCACCAAGCAGGAACAATACGACACCCTGATACCACAGATACGGGCTTTACTTGAAGGAGAGCCCGATCTCATCGCCAACCTCGCCAATGTAGCTGCCGCACTAAAAGAGCAGTTCGGCTGGCTTTGGGTAGGCTTTTACCTGGTAAAAAATGACGAACTGGTACTTGGGCCCTTTCAGGGTCCTGTGGCTTGCACCCGCATCAGGAAGGGAAGGGGCGTTTGTGGAACAAGCTGGGAACAGGCCAGCACGCTGATTGTGCCCGACGTGGAAAAATTCCCGGGTCATATCGCCTGTAGCAGCCTCTCCAGGTCGGAGATCGTTATACCCCTCATCCGGCATGGGCAGGTGGTGGGTGTGCTCGACGTTGACAGCGTGGATTATGATAGCTTCGATGATACCGATCAGCGAAATCTCGAAGCCATCATCACCCTTATTAACTACTGATCCAACCCGGCCGTTTTCGTTTTTTTCCGGTATTCATTCATTTGTAATCTTCCCGTTCAGGATAAAACACATCCAGCAGCTCGCAGTCGGTAAGTGCCTGCCCGCCATGCGGTACATGCGGAGGGATCACAGCCACGGTACCCGGCTCCAGGATGCGGGCCTCACCATCGACTATCAGCTCAAAACGGCCTTTCAGCACATGAGCTATCTGCTCGTGCAGGTGGTTGTGCACAGGCATAGCGGCGCCTTTCTTAACCGTCCAGTAAACAAGGCTGATATTTCCTGTATGAATTTTTTTGGCTGAATAGCCAGGCACAATTTCCCTGCTTTGCAGCTTCTCAAGTTCTATAAAAGCCATGAGGTTTTCATTTTTGTGAAAATACCAAATCAGACCGACCGGTCCTCGTGTGCCCAAAAGTTCAGGCATGGAATTTTTTACCATCCGTTTTAAAATCATTATGCAAAAAAGAAATGATAACAATGGGACCCAGCCTGCCGGCAGGCATGAACACAAGCTACCGCACGAGATTGATCAAACAGCCAAGGAACAGGCCGCTGCAGCGCATGAGCAGGCTGACCGCGATATGGACGACGATGCGGAATTATCTGCCCATAGTCCGAATGACGATCTTGATGAAGGTGAAACTGCCAGGCTGGGAGAAGACAGGAATGATCTCATTTAAACCGGAATGTTAAGCCTTGAAAATAGCTTTCCTTTCGGCCGGTAAAAAGCTTAAAGCGGCATGGATTTGGTGCGACCGCTATACACTAAAGCAAACGATATGACACGGCAGAACAACCGGGATAGCCGGCAGGGAAAAAAACCGGAGAATACAAGAACAGATGCGGCTAGCAGCACAGGCCGCCATCAACGTAACGAAAGGGAACCCAGGTCCGGGCAGGATGGTCGCGGAGACATAAGCCGTATCAGCGGACTAGACCGTTTCCGGCTCAATGATCTTTATGAAAGAAGCAGTATTTGACCCATAACTGTATGCAATGAACGAAGGATCCATTGAAAGCGATAAAAGACATGAGCCTTACGATCTGAGCGAAGAGGCCAGCAAAAGACCCGAGGGAGAAAAGGCGACCATTGAGGCCAGACAGGCGGAGTCGGATGATGTGGGTGCCGGGCCGGTGGACCGGCCGGAGGGAGACAGTGCTGCTGAAAACCGGGTATCAACTTCCCTTAGCGATGACTAGGCTTACATTACCCTTGTGTGATATTGCTGCATGAACTGTACCTTACCTTGTTTATCGAACTGCCAGATCTCATGAACCTCTATACTTCTTGTGCCTCCATTTTTATCTGACCTGATCTGCTTTCCCCAGAGAAAGACCCATTCGTCCTTTTTTTCTTTCGTACGAACCGGAAGCCAGGAAGAAATCGAACATTGCACAGCGATAAAAGCTTCCCGTTCGGCCTTTAACTGTGCCAGCACCGAATCTTTTGCACCGCTGATCGTATGATCAGGAAATACAATTGTCAGGTTATCCGCAAATTGAGGCGCAGCGAGCATCAGGTCCCCATTTTCGTAATGCTTCCATATTTCTGTTACCGTCTTTACCTGGCCAAAATCACCAATGGTATAACCGCTCGTATACTCTGGCGAATAAGAATAATAGACCCCGCTATCGCCGGTTTCAAACGATACAACCGGCGATTGATCCGATGCATTGTTGCAGCCGGCAACTAACAGCACGCAAAGAAAAACAGCTAAATAGTTCATACGGTTCTGGTTGTCCCGCTGCCCGGATGGGGAACCTGCGGGGTTGGAATAATAATTGATCTCAAATGTATTGATAAGATTGTTTAAAAGTAGAATCGTTACAATATGAGCAACAGAAAACATTTCGACCGCTTCGGTATTTTTACCGCCCATGAAAGTGAAGTCCGTGATCTTTCCAGAAAACTCAAATACCCGCTGGATGACATTCTTGTTGCGATCCAGGAAGTGGGATTCAGCGAGGAAGACATCGAAGAATACATCCGTGACCGCAATGAAAGAGGATAGTTCACCTAATAAACATCCCGTTATGGAAAGCAATAATCAGAAGAATAGAAAAACTGAAGCCAGTGATATCAGGGACGAGGCGGAGAATGCCGGCCGCTTTGCAGGCTCTGATGCAGATGCCCTGGCTGCACGCCGCGAGGCCGATGAAAATGTAAGACAGGACACAGGCGGACAGGGAAGCATAAAAAGAGAGGACGACAATACGAATGCCGAAGCACGAAGGGATCCGGCACAGTCGAAAGATTATAAGGGTGAAGCCCAAAATATAAACGATGATGAGGGACGGCCTCTAACAGCTGAAGAAGCAAACCGGGCAAGGAATAAAGCAACAGAAGGGCAGAGACAGGGCCGCGATAATTAATACTTTGGCTAAACTGGGTAGCCGGGCAATATTTTTGATCGCCGAGACTGGGATCATGCCATGCACCTAAAGAATGAAAAACAGGCATAGGACCTGGCCAAATGTATAATACACGATATAGCTCAGTCTCTTCTTTTTATTCTCATGACCAGGTAAATGATTATAAAGAACAGGGCAAGAATAGAAACGGGAAATAGATAATCATTCATGAGATAAGTTATGAACGCAAAACTGGGGAAAATTTTTTCACGATCCACCAGCGTTTCGGAAATGCCTGCTACCAGACCGGCTTCTGCTGTTTACATGCTGAGCTATGATCGGCATGGCTATTCGAAGGGTATTCCCTGAACAGGGCATCTGAAGCCAATGTAGCCTTGTCTCAGGCTTAGCCGGCCATTGCAATAAAGCAGAGGCTTTTCCGAAATAATCGTTAAGACAACGGGGAGATCCTCAGGCTGCCTTTCCTTAAGATCGCGTGGTATAAATCTTGCGAAGCTTCTGTACCCAATTGTTCACCAATCGTCAGTAGTTCTTATGGCAGGCTTTATCTCGGATCTGTTTGGCGCCCCCAGGATCCCTTTTCAAACAGTCAGGTCTCTACAGCATGAGGCACCCAATATTATCATATGGGCAGCACCGGCAATGTTCTTTTTTGTTTTGCTGGAATGGACGATCTCCCGCTGGCAGCACAAGGAGCTTTATCATAAAAAAGAGACAATAGGTTCCATCTTTGTTGGCATTGGCAATGTGGCTATCAATGCAGCCTTCAAGCTGGTGATATTTTACCTTATCGTTTGGTTCTACAATTTGCTTCCCTGGCGCATGCATCTTTTTTGGTGGACCTTCATACCATGCTATATCCTGTTCGATCTCTGTTCCTACTGGGCACACCGGATATCGCATCAGCAGCGGTTTTGGTGGGCCACGCATGTGGTTCATCATAGCGGTGAGTACTATAACCTTACCGTGTCGTTCAGGCTAAGCTGGGTGCAAACGCTCAAGCTCATTTTCTTCATGCCTGTTGCGCTGGCTGGCTTTCATCCGATCGTATTTTTTGCGGTGAGCCAGGTTGCCGTGCTGTTCCAGTTCTGGGTCCACACGGAATTTATACGAAAGCTACACCCTGCGATCGAGTTCATTTTTGCCACCCCATCCAATCACCGCGTTCACCATGGCTCGCAGGAGAAGTATATTAATAAGAATTATGGCGCCACATTCATCTTCTGGGACAGGTTATTCGGCACGTATCAGCCCGAGGAGGAACAGGCTATTTACGGTCTCACCCACAACATCGACCATAAGGAGAACCCGCTTTACATCAATTTTCACGAATATATCGACATGTGGAAAGATGTAAAAAGAGCAAAGGGATGGCGACGCAAGCTGTTTTACCTGTTTGGTGATCCTATCGACATTGCAAGGGAAAAAATGCAGACGACACAGACCACGGCACCCGTCGTGCAGGGAAGGGTAGATGTGCACACGGTGCAGGATGCGATTCCTGAGACAAAAGACAGCATTGCAGGTAACTAGCTTTTCATCTCAACAGCCCATTTGTCCCGGTCGTCGGGGCTTAGCTTCCAGGGTGCAAAATTGTTCTCCACATTGCTGTACATGCCATTCCATTCTGCGGGCTGGTTGCTTTCTTCGAGGGCCAGGTAGCGCTTGAGCTGGTTGATGATGTGAAGCGGGTGTATGAGCACGGGGCAGGCCTGAACACAGGCCTGGCAAGCGGTGCAGGCCCAGAGCTCTTCGGTGCTGATATAATCGTGAAGTAGGCTTTTGCCGTCATCCTTGAAGCTGCCATTATTCTGGTCGATGTTCTTTCCTACCTCTTCCATCCGGTCCCTCGTATCCATCATGATCTTGCGGGGCGAGAGGAGCTTGCCTGTCTGGTTGGCCGGGCAGGCTTCGGTACAGCGCCCGCATTCGGTACAGGTATAGGCGTCCATGAGGTTCTTCCAGCTAAGGTCGGTCACATCTTTTGCACCAAACTTCCTGTGTTCTTCCGGCGCGGCATCAGCAGGGACGGTTTCGGGCTGCATGGCATAAAGTACTTCCTTCTGAATCTCGGGCATATTGGTCATTTTGCCCTGGGGTTGCAGCCTGGCGAAATAAGTGTTGGGGAAGGCCAGGATTATGTGCAAGTGCTTTGAATAAGGCAGGTAGTTCAGAAAAACAAAAATGCCGGCAATGTGCAGCCACCAGGCTATCCTTTCGATAGCGACGAGAGTGCTGGTGCTGAATTGCTGGAACATTGGCGTGATGAGGCCTGATACCCAAAAATCGGCGGTCTGCACCTCGCCGTAATGTCCATAACCTCGTATTTGCAGCGCTTTGTCTGATGCATTCATCAGCAGAAAAAGCGACATGAGCACGATCTCAAAAATGAGGATGAAATTGGCATCGCTTTTCGGCCAGCCATTAAGCTCTTTCATAGTCAGTCTCTTCACCTTCACCGTATTTCTCCTGAGCAAAAAGACGACACAGGCGGCCAGCACGAGAAAGGCAAGTACTTCAAAAAAATTAATGATGAAGCTGTAAAAGCCGCCCAGGTAGGGGGCGAAAAGACGATGGGTTCCAAAGACGCCGTCAAGCACGATCTCCAGTATTTCAATGTTGATGATGATAAAGCCTGCATACACGATAAAGTGGAGAAGGGCCACAAAGGGCTTATCAAACATCCGCTTCTGTCCAAAGGCGATGAGCAGCAGGTTCTTCCACCTGTCCGGGTGCGGCTCGAACTTTTCTTCGCGGCCCATCCGGATGTTTCTGCTGATAAACTTGACCTGTCGTGCAAACAGCCATATGGCCGCTCCGGCCAGCAGGATGAATAAAATTTGTTGTGCCAACTCCATAATAGGTACTAATTTAAGCCCTGTAAAATTAGGAGCTATTATGGAAACCGTACAAATAAAGAATGCAGTATTGGATAAGGATTCGATAAGCAGGAAACTCAGGCGCATGGCGCTTCAGGTGGCAGAACAAAACAGCGAGGAAAGGGAGCTGGTAATAGCTGGAATTACCGGTAATGGCGAAGTAGTAGCCCGCAGCCTGGTTGCAGAGCTGAATAAGATTTCTCCTTTTGCTACCAGGATCATCACTATCCAGCTGAATAAAAAAATGCCTTCGGAGATTACAGTAGAACCCTTGGTAGACCTGAAGGACAAGGTGGTGATCCTTGTCGACGATGTGGCCAATACGGGCAGGACCATGTTTTACGCACTCAAGCCCTTCCTGGATACCCATCCGAAGAAGATACAAACCCTGGTGCTGGTTGAGCGCAGCCACAAGCTATTTCCCATTCAAACGGATTATGCCGGTCTTTCCCTTGCAACCACTTTGCAGGAGCATATCATGGTTGAAGCGGATAAAGAGGAGATCATTGGCGCCTGGCTGTTCTAAGATCATCAAAATGCAATGGCCTTCAGCCTGAGCCGGCCTTTTGAAAGTTCAACTGCCGGTGCGGGAACCTTGATATGGTTGAGCACAAAAAAGGCCGTTCTGAGCAGCTTGCTGCCCGTCTTAATTCTTGTTAAATCGATATCGGGCGAGAGGTACCATTGTCTATACCGGCGAATATTCCGGGCATCAAAAACAATATTGCCGTTTTCGTCCTTTAAAAAATTGTCATACCCGCCATACATGCCATCGGCGCCATAGCCAATAGAAAGGTTCAGCCAGGGCGGCAGGGATGATATTTTTGTTAGCGACGACAGGTTGAAGCTCAGCCAATAGCTCTGGGCATTATAATCTTTTAATAATCTTTCAGGCAGGCTACTGCCATAGAGCTCATCGGCCCTTTGCCTCAGTCTGCCCTCATAGTTGCGAAAATGGGAGGAGAACTTAAGCGTTATCCGCTGTTCCTTCCAGCCTTTTTCCTGGGCGGCGAAAAGCCCCGTGCCAAAAAGGTCGGCCCCCACATCGGCCCAACTCCAGCCCCATTCGGCAGAGCGGCCGTCAAGGTACTCTATAGATAAAAGGTAAAGCAGGCTGGTGCCCGATCCCAGCAGTACAGCCTTCGATTTTGAGAGGCCGGCCCATTCCCAGGCTTTTGTGGTAAGGCTGGCAGATACGTAGGCGCTCCAGGCATGACCGGCCTTGTCGACCTGCTGCCACTCGGCCGCATCGTTGTAAACATGAAAAGAGGAGCGGGGATAACCCTTGTACCAGGCCTCATTCAGCACCACGAAGGAGCCGCCATATCCAAGGACCGAAAGGCCGCCTACCAGCCATTCCCGTCCCTTTTTTCCCGTTGCGGTATCGACTGGCGTTTTTGTAGTTTTCCTGCCGGCCCAACGGTTAGGGCTGGGGTATGAATAATGCAGGCCTGCAGGCTTTGAAGCTTCGGGTAAAATATGCTCGCTCGCTCCAAGGCTATCCTGCGCCGCGCTGCCGGTAAAGGCAAAAATTATGGTATGAAAGATCCATTTCTTCACCGCTCAAATGTACGTACACTTAACTTCGCATAGATTTCAAAAACGGTTATCTTCAAACCTACTAAACCAACAAATTCGAATTATGAATACGGTGATCCAGGAAAGTATCGACAAATGGCTGAACGGCGCTTTTGATGATGACATCAAGAACCAGATCCGTGATATGCAGCGCAACCATCCCGACGATGTGGCCGATGCGTTCTACCGCAACCTGGAATTTGGAACAGGCGGACTCAGGGGACTGATGGGGCCCGGCACCAACCGTATGAACAAATACACAGTGGGCATGGCCACGCAGGGTTATGCCAACTACCTTAAAAAAAGTTTTCCGGGTGAGCAGGTGAAGGTAGCCGTTGCACACGACAGCCGCAACAACAGCCGGTTCTTTGCAGAAACGGCAGCCAGTGTTTTTGCCGCCAATGGCATCAAGGTGTTCTTGTTTGAAGGCCTCAGACCCACACCGGAGCTTTCCTTCACCATCCGTCATTTCAAATGCCAGGGAGGCGTCGTATGCACGGCTTCTCACAACCCCAAAGAATACAATGGCTATAAAGCCTATTGGAACGACGGCGGACAGCTGGTGCCTCCCCACGATAAGAACGTGATCTCCGAGGTGGAAAAAATACAGGATCTGAGCGATGTGAAGTGGAGCGGTGGAGAGGAGAACATCACCATAGTGGGTAAGGAGGTGGATGATGCCTATATCGCTATGGTCAAGGGGCTAAGCGTTTATCCCGAAGTGATCCGCAGGCAAAAGGACCTCAAGATCGTATACACGCCCATACATGGCACGGGCATAACGTTGGTGCCAAGGGTGCTGCAGGAGTTCGGCTTCGAGAATGTGCACATTGTAGAAGAACAGGCAGAACCAAATGGCAACTTCCCAACGGTTGTTTATCCTAATCCCGAGGAAAGTGAAGCCATGAGCATAGGCCTCTCCAAGGCTACAGCGCTCGATGCAGACATTCTTTGCGGCACAGACCCTGACGCCGACCGCGTGGGCATCGGCGTAAAGGATACTGCGGGCAACTGGGTACTGATGAATGGAAACCAGACTGCCGTGCTGGCCTTCAATTATATGATCGAGAGCCGCAAGGAAAAGGGGCTGGCAACACCCAGCGATATGGTGGTAAAGACCATCGTAACCACTAACATGATCGATGAGATCGCACACCGCCAGGGTGTGAAATGCTATAATGTGCTCACAGGCTTTAAATGGATAGCGGAATTGATCAAGGAAAAAGAGGGAAGCGAGAATTATGTGATAGGCGGCGAAGAAAGCTATGGCCTCATGATCGGATCGCAGATCAGGGATAAGGATGCGGTTTCTGCAGTTGCCCTGCTTTGCGAAATGGCGGCCTATGAAAAAGAGAAGGGAAGAAGCCTTTATGAAAAACTGCTTGACCTTTATCTTGAATATGGTTACTACCAGGAAGACCTCGTTTCCATTACAAAAAAAGGAATGAACGGGCAACAGGAAATAGCCGCCATGATGGAGCAGTTCAGGAAGGAGCCGCCCGCAGAACTGGCCGGCAGCAAGGTGGTTGAGCTGCTGGACTACCAGGCAGGTGTGGGCACCAACCTGCAAACAGGTACAAAAACGCCGATCAACCTGCCCAAATCCAACGTGCTTCAATTCATCCTTGCAGACGGAAGCAAGATCAGCGCCCGCCCATCGGGTACGGAACCAAAGATCAAGTTTTATTTCAGTGTCAATACCCGCCTCGAGGCTGCCGGAAAATTTGCCGAGGCGCGTCAGCGGGCAAAGGATAAGATCAAAAAGATCGTACAGGATATGAAGCTCTGAGGTTGCCTAAACAAACCCGATCTCTTTGCAGGAGGGCTAAAAAACGAAAAGTGCTCGTTTGAGCACTTCCTCTTTCAGGCGGATGGACTTAATATTCTGACGTTTGGTATTGGTTGCGAACCGAGATACAAAGTAACGCTGTCCCGGCCACCGGGCCAAGGATAAATCGGTGAAACAACTCTTTAGGGCGTCGGTCTATGCTTTATTCAGTCGTTTATTCCCCGTAGGCAGCAGCTTTGGTACCTGCTCGCGGTAGCGCCGGTAGGATTCTCCGAATTCTTCCTCCAGCTTTTTCTCCTCGAAGCGTATTCCCAACAGGGTATAAGCGGTGATAATGGTATTGGAAATGAGCAGGGAAAGTTCGGGCAGGGCCAGGAACAGGCCCCAGAGAAAAGCAAAGGTGCCAAGGTAAAGCGGATGCCTGACATATTTATGAATGCCTGAGATCATCAGCTCGCTGCCGTGTCTTTCGTTCATCAAACTGCGGAGCCCGCTTAGACTCATAAAATATTTGCGTATGCATACGAGCATCAGCAGGAGCCCGGAAGCCATAATGGCCAGGCCTGCATAAGCAAACCAACCGGGTTCAAACAATCTCCTGCCTCCCAGCCCCAACTGGTACCATACAATAGCGATCAGTGATGCAAAGGCAAACAGGATATAGGCCGGGCGATAATATTTATAGCGTTCACCAAGATTATTCTTCAGATTTTTTTTTAATCGGCTTCCTGCCAGAACGCTGTGCAGCACGCAATAGAGCGTCCAGAGCACGGCGAGAAAAATGAAATGTACCGGCATCTATAAAAGTACAGGATAATGTTCTGATGAAAGGAGAGAGGCAGAAAATTATATTTGCCGGATGAGACAGACCGAAGATACATACCGGCATAAGGGATTGCGCAGAAAACTGGTTGAAACGGTAAGGGGGAAGGGCATCACTGATGAGAAGGTGCTGGCTGCGATCGACAGGATTCCCCGCCATTTTTTCCTCGACTCAGCTTTTGACGAAGTGGCCTATGAGGATAAAGCTTTCCCGATCGCTGAAAAACAAACCATTTCACAACCCTATACTGTTGCCTATCAAACCCAGCTGCTGGAGGTGAAGACTTTCGATAAGGTGCTGGAGATCGGCACGGGCAGCGCTTACCAGGCATCTGTGCTGGCTGAGCTGGGCGCGCAGGTTTATACCATCGAACGGCAGAAGAAACTCTTCGATTCCAATAAAAGCTTTGCCTATATCAAGAAGTACCCTAATATCAAGTTCTTCTATGGCGATGGCTACGAAGGCCTGCCAACCTTTGCGCCCTTCGACAAGGTGCTGATCACCGCCGCTGCGCCTGATATTCCTCCCAAGCTGGTACAGCAAATGAAGACCGGTGGAATGATGGTGATCCCGGTTGGCAGTGGCGAGGTGCAGGTAATGAAACGCCTGATCAAACAAGCCGATGGTTCTGTAAAAGAGGAAGTTTTCGACCGCTTCAGCTTTGTACCGATGCTGGGTGGCAAGAACGAATGACCCGGTTGCAGCACAAGGACGATGGATAATTTCATCCGCCGGTGTACTTTACCAGTAAAGCATGCAGGACATAGTTGCTTCAGGGGAACTTATGCTGTGCCGTCAGCTGCCAGTTCGCCGGAGGCTGTACGGAATGCTATGCGTCAAGCTCAAATTTGATTATCTTTCAACCATCTAACTGTCTATGAGAATCATTCCTTTTATCATCAGCACGGTCGTTACGCTTGCGCTTGTATTTGCCCTTGATAACAAATGGGGGCCAGTACCGCCGCTTGGCAGGTTCCTTAGTCCGCAGCAGGGCTTTTGGCAAAATGCCGAAGCCGAAGATGCCCACCATGGAGGCTCGCTCAAATTCGAAGGACTTAAGGGCAAGGTGGATGTATATTTCGACGACAGGCTTGTTCCCCATGTATTTGCAGAGAATGAAGCGGACCTGTATTTTGTACAGGGTTACCTGCATGCAAAGTACAGGCTTTGGCAAATGGAGCTGCAGACCTATGCAGCCGCTGGCCGCATCAGCGAAAAAATGGGCAATGATCCGAAGTTTGTGAAGTTCGATAAGGGACAGCGAAGGGCAGGTATGGTCTATGCCGCCGAAAGGGCCCTTAAGGAATTTGAAGCAGATCCTGCTTCCAAAGCCAGCTGCGATGCCTACACCGCCGGCGTGAATGCCTATATCAATTCACTCACCATCAGCACCCTGCCGCTTGAATACAAGCTGCTCGACTACAAGCCCGAGCCCTGGACCAATCTTAAGATCGCGCTCTTTCTGAAGCAGATGAGCCAGACCCTTTCAGGCTTTGACACAGATTTGCAGGCAACGGCATCAAAACCATCTTTCAGCTTTGAAGAACTGATGGAGCTGGATCCCCAGGTGCCCGACTCGCTTGTGCCCATAGTGCCAAAAGGCACGGCTTTCGAGCAGCCCGGCGCCATGCCGGTTCCACCCGCCTCCGCGGACTCAGCTTATTTCGGAAAAAAGGATACGACAAAAGTGGAGGAATTCGAAAAACCCAATCCACTGAATGGCAGCAACAACTGGGTGGTGGGCGGCAAAAAAACCCAAAGCGGCCTGCCGATCCTTTGCAACGATCCGCACCTCACACTCAGTTTTCCTTCAATATGGTATGAAATGCAGCTTTCTGCACCCGGCGTTAATGTTTACGGCGCCACCTTCCCGGGGTCGCCGAATGTGATCATAGGCTTCAACGACCAGATAGCCTGGGGTGTGACCAATGCCCAGCGCGATGTTCGGGATTATTACGAGATCAGCTTCCGGGATGAAAGCAGGCAGGAATATTTTTACAACGGACAATGGATGAAAACCGAATTCCGTACCGAAGCCATCAAAGTAAGAGGAGAAGGAACGGTATACGATACGGTAGCTTATACCGTGTTCGGACCAGTGATGTATGACGATCGATACCCGGCCAGGCTGCAGGAAGGAAAGGCCATTGCACTGCGTTGGACAGCCCACGATCCTTCCAATGAGGGACTTACTTTCTACAAGCTTAACAGGGCAGGAGATTATAATGGCTATCTCGAAGCCATCAAAGACTTTAGCTGCCCCGGACAGAATTTTGTTTTTGCCAGCAAAGGCGGTGATATCGCCATATGGCAGCAGGGTAAGTTCCCTGCACGCTGGTATGGACAGGGCGTATACCTCATGCCTGGTGCAGACAGCAGCTATGCCTGGCAGGGATTTATACCGCAGCAGGAGAACCCACATGCTATCAACCCGGATACCGGTTTCTTGCAAAGCGCCAACCAGCGTCCTGTGGACTCAAGCTATCCTTACTTCATACCAGGTAATTATATCAATGCCAGGGGTGTTTCCATCTCGCGCCAGCTTTCTGCGATGCAGGGAATTACACCGGCAGATATGATGGCCCTGCAGAACAACAACTACAGTGTATTCGCGGAAGGCGCAAGGGCCATGCTGCTGAAATATGTCCGGCAGCAGGACCTTGACAGGGATGCGCTGCGCTACCTGAACATGGTAAGGAACTGGGATCTCAATGCCAGTCCCGAATCGCTTGGCATAACAGTCTACCAGGCCTGGTTCGACAGCCTCGAAAAACAAGTGTGGGCCGACGAATGGGATAGGGCTTCGCTCGCCATTGGCATGCCCGACGAGCAAACCCTGCTCGAATGGATCAACCGCGATTCAGCCTTCCGGTTTATCGATAACCGGAACACCGAAGCCGCAGAAACCATCCAGGATCTGGTAACCGAGGCATTGAAGCGGGCATCACCGGCTCTAAAGGCTGATGAAGCGGCAGGAAAACTTGCCTGGGCCCCGCATCGCGATCCGTCGATCTACCATCTGCTCGGCGAAGCCACCATGCCTTTTGCCCGCAAGGTAAATGTAGGGGGCTGGAGCAATGTGATCAATGCCACGACCGATACCCATGGCCCAAGCTGGCGTATGATCGTGCACCTGACCACGCCAACCGAAGCTTATGGCGTTTATCCAGGGGGACAGAGCGGCAATCCCGGTAGCCGCTTCTATGATAATTTTGTCGATACCTGGGCCCAGGGAAAATACAATACCCTTTGGATGATGAAAGATTCGGAAGCCCGCGACAAACGCATCATCGGTCACCTTTCCTTTAACAAAGCCTGATCATATCATATGAGATTCCTCTTATCAGTATTACTGACCGCAGCGCTGGCCTTTGTGGCCGGACTTTACCTGCCCTGGTGGAGCATAGCCATCGTGGCCTTTCTCGTAGCCTTGCTTATACGCCAGCGGATCGGCTTTAGCTTTCTTTCAGGCTTTGCCGGCATCTTTCTTTTATGGGGAGTGCTGGCATTGTGGATCGATATAAAGAACAGCGGCCTGCTTTCGCGAAGGATCGCCGCACTTTTCTCTCTCGGTGAATCTTCCATCCTGCTTATCCTTATAACTGCCTTTATAGGCGCGCTGGTCGGAGGGTTTGCAGCCATGTCGGGCAGTTCGCTGTATCGCGGCAAGCGCTAGGTACGGACGCGCGGTCAATAGCCTCAGGTTATATTTAGACCGGCTTTGTTTGTAACCATTTACGATCCGGGGCGTTTAACTCTATAACGATTTTATGAAACCAATACTTTTTCTGCTTTTGATGCTGTCCGTGATCACAGCTTCCGCCGGTAATATCACGGGCACGATAACCGATAGCAAAGGCACGCTTCTTTCCTATGCTTCGATCGTAGTCAGGGGAACATCCAAGGGTGCTGTGGCCAATAGCCAGGGTAAATATTCTCTTTTTTTGGAACCCGGAACTTATACCATCGTCTGCCAGTTTGTAGGATACCGGTCGGAAGAGAAGAAGATAACGGTAGGAAACGAGAACCTCGTACTGGACTTCCGGCTGTCGATGCAGGAGCTGAAGATGGATGAAGTGGTGATCAAGCGGGGAGATGACCCCGCCCTTGAGATCATGAGGCAAACGATCAAGAAAAGAGATTATTACAACGAGCAGGTAGATTCGCTCACCGTGGATGTTTACATCAAAGGCCTGATGCGTTCAAGGGGTATGCCCGACCGCTTTTTTGGCCAGAAGATCGACAAGGATGAGATGGCAAGTGAAGGCATAGACTCTGCCGGCAAAGGCATCCTGTTCCTTTCAGAATCGGTGACCAAGGTGGCTTTGGCAAAGCCTGACAAGGTCAAGTTCGAGGTGGTTTCATCGCGCGAAAGCGGCGGTGGCTACGGACTGAGTTTTCCGTTTTTCATAAACTTCTATACCAATAATGTTTCGGTGTTCGCCAATAACGTCAACCCAAGAGGTTTTGTATCGCCGTTGGCTGACAATGCTTTTCATTATTACAAGTTCCGCTACGAGGGAAATTTCTTTGAGGGTGATAAGATGATAAACCGGATAAAGGTGACCCCGCGAAGAAAGAACGAGCCTTTGTTCGAAGGCTATGTGCAGATCATCGATGGCGAATGGCGCATTCATAGCCTGGAGCTCTCTACCACTAAGCAATACCAGCTGGAGCTGCTCGATACCTTGCGCATCACCCAGCTTCATGCGCCTGTGAACAGCGACGTATGGCGCACACAGAACCAGGTGGTATATCTCGCCATGGATATGTTCGGCTTCGACATCACGGGAAATTTCCTGAACGTTTATACCAACTATAACCTCGATCCCGGCTTTGGCAAAAAGCATTTTGGCCGCGTGCTCATGGTCTACGATTCTGGTGCTCTGAAAAAAGACAGTTCTTATTGGGCGTCCACACGCCCGGTGCCGCTTGAGCCGGATGAAAAGACAAATTTCGTTTTCAAGGACAGTGTGAGCAGGGCCTACCGCGATTCTTTCTCCCGCATGAATTTTGACTCGCTCAATAAAGCACGCAAGCCGGTCAAATTCAAGAATTTTTTCCTAGGCAATGGCGTGTCGAGGAACCGCTTTTCCCGTTCCGCCATTATCACCTACCGCCTCGAGCCTTTGATCAAGCAGCTGCAATACAATACCGTGGAAGGTCTTGCCATCCGGGTGCTGCAATCGCTGGATGTGAGGCCGCGTAAGGGCAACAACAATTATACGCTGGCGCTGAACACCCGCTATGGCCTTAGCAACCAGCACCTCAATTCCTTTCTTACCGTGCGCATAGCGCCCAAGCGAGAGAATTTCAGGAGCCGGTACCTTCAGCTATCCGGGGGCAAGAGACTGACGCAGTTCAACAAAGACAATCCCATCGATCCGCTTACGAACAGCTTATATACCCTTCTTGGAAAGCGGAATTACATGAAGCTGTATGAAAACTGGTTCGGCGAGGCAGAGTACTACCAGCGCCTGGAGAACGGGTTCAGGTGGAAGGTGAACGCATTCTATGAAGACAGGCTTCCGGTAGAGAATAGCACCGATTTTTCTTTCTTCCGCAAAGAAAGCGTGTTCCTTCCCAATCATCCTTATGAGCTGGCCGGTATTCCTTTCAACCGCCACCAGGCGCTTGTCGCCACAGTGACCCTGTCTTATCAGCCTGGACAGATGTATATCCAATACCCGCACGGGAAACAATCCATCGGTTCAAGCTATCCCACCTTCGAAGTCGAGTATGCAAAGGGCATCGACGGCTTTGCCGGGAGCGATGTTGATTTCGACAAATGGAAAGCATCGGTATACGATAACATGAACTTCCGGCTTGGCGGTGAGTTCCGTTACCGGTTCAGCGCGGGTGGCTTCTTGAACAGCAGGAGGGTGGAGATACCTGATTTCAGGCATTTCAACGGGAACCAGACCTTCTATAATTTCAAATACCTCAACAGCTTTCAGCTGGCACCTTACTACCGGTACAGCAATACAGAGGAATTATATGCGCTGGGGCATGTGGAGCATCATTTCAACGGGTTGCTTACCAATAAGATACCGCTGCTGAACAAGCTGAAATGGACCCTGGTGGCCGGTTCCAATGCATTCTACGTAAACCGCTCGAACTACTACGTGGAAGCGTTCGCCGGGCTGGAAAACATCTTCAAGCTGTTCAG
>DASTPZ010000351.1:0-2398 GCA_035761965.1 Flavisolibacter sp.
CACTGGTCTTTCGATGAAGTAATGAATTATATCAGGCTGCACCATGTACCGTATAACCCGTTGCACGATAAAGGTTTTGTGAGTATTGGCTGTGCACCCTGCACGAGGGCCATAGAAGAAGGCGAAGACCCAAGGGCCGGCCGCTGGTGGTGGGAAAGCTCGCACAAGGAATGCGGCCTGCACTTAGTAAAATGAAACCAATGATGAGAAAAGAACCATCTGTTTTTCCACGCGCCCTCGAAGATGAGGCGATCTATATAATGCGAGAGGTGGCAGCCCAGTTCGAACGGCCCGCCCTGCTTTTTTCGGGAGGCAAGGATTCGATTACGCTGGTTCATCTTGCGAGGAAAGCATTCTATCCTGCAAAGGCGCCTTTCCCGATGCTGCATATCGATACCGGGCATAATTTCCCGGAAACCATCGTATTCAGGGACTGGCTGGCAAAGCATACAGGCATGGACCTGATCGTTCGTTATGTGCAGGACTCTATCGACCAGGGAAAAGCAAAAGAGGAAACCGGGAAATACGCGAGCCGTAATGTGCTTCAGACAATCACCCTGCTAGATGCCATCGAAGAGCTGAAATTCGACGCCTGCATCGGGGGCGCCAGGAGGGATGAAGAGAAGGCACGCGCAAAGGAGCGGGTGTTCTCGGTAAGGGATGATTTTGGACAGTGGGATGCGAAAAAGCAGCGTCCCGAGCTGTTCGACATGCTGAACGGGAAGATCAGCGTTGGTGAAAATGTACGCGTATTCCCTATATCGAACTGGACAGAGCTGGACGTATGGAATTACATCAGGGAAGAACAGCTCGACCTGCCTTCCATCTATTTTTCGCATAAGCGGCAGATCATTGAAAGGGATGGCATGTACTGGCCTCATTCCCCCTTCCTCAATACCTCCGCCGATGAGATACCTTTTGAAGCCACCGTGCGTTTTCGTACAGTAGGCGATATGACCTGCACGGCGGCTGTGCTTTCCGACGCTTCGCACATCGATACGATCATTGATGAGATCAGGGGAGCGACCATTTCGGAAAGAGGTGCGCGCATCGACGATAAGCGCTCAGAAGCCGCTATGGAAAAGAGAAAGAAGGAAGGGTACTTCTAAATTTTTTTACTCCTTTAGTCTACTTTTTTTGTAGAGTAAATTTGAATCTAGCAGGTGTACCTCATTTATAAACCAAAACATTTTATATCTAAACCAAGCTTATGAGAAAGGCAATTGTTTCTTCAATCGTGAGGGGTTGGGCCAGGCCGGCTTTATTTTTACTCGCGATCATATGGCAGCTTTCGGTCCATGGGCAGGAAACCCTGGAGATCTCGGGTGTTGTGACAGACCAGGATAAACATCAACCCCTGCCAGGCGTGGCTGTAAGCATCAAAGGAACCGTGACAGGCACGGTAACAGGAAACGAAGGCGGCTTCAGCCTGAGAACGAAACAAAAGCTGCCTTTCATACTCGTATTCACTTCGGTTGGATTTACCCCGCAGGAGATAGAGGTAAGGGAACTGGGGTCCAAGCTACAGGTTGCACTGGCCACGCAGACCGTGCTGGGCTCTGAGGTGGTAGTGACCGCCTCCCGTGTACCGGAAAGCATTCTTAAATCGCCGGTGGCAATCGAGAAGCTCGATATCCGGGCTATTAAGGAAACGCCTGCTCCCAGCTTTTACGATGCGCTGGAAAATGTAAAGGGTGTGCAGATGACGACATCGAGCCTTACTTTCAAAGTGCCAAATACAAGAGGATTCAATATCCCGAACAATTTTCGCTTTATGCAGCTCGTAGACGGTGTTGACATGCAGGCAGCCACCTTGGGTGTGCCGCTTGGAAATGCCATTGGTCCGACGGAGCTCGATATCCAAAGTGTAGAGATCACTCCCGGAGCAGCCTCCGCCCTGTATGGAATGAATGCTATCAATGGTATGGCAAACCTGATCACGAAGAGTCCTTTTACTCACCAGGGCCTGAGCATTTATCAGAAAACAGGTATCAACCATATAGATGGCAAGGATCATGATCCAAGCCTGCTTACAGAAACGGCAGTAAGGTTTGCCTGGGCCTTCAGGAACAGGCTAGCCTTTAAGGTAAATGCAAGCTACCTGCGCGGAACCGATTGGGTATCGAACACCACTACCGATCAGAACCCTAATAGCCTTGGTACCGCCAACCCGGCATTCACCGAACTGGATGGCCCGAATAACCCGGCCTATGATGCCTGGAATAAATACGGAGATGAAAACAACAATGCCGTTACGATCAGTGGTGTGAACTATAACGGTAGTCCCAAGACCTTCCTCGTGCGAAGGACCGGCTATTGGGAAAAGGACCTGGTGAACCCGGTGGTAGACAATTTCAAAATTGACCTGGCAGCGCATTACCGTCTTTCAGAAAACGCG
>DASTPZ010000352.1:0-5179 GCA_035761965.1 Flavisolibacter sp.
GGAGAGTCGATCTGGCGAACAGAACGCGATGCGCAGGGCCTGATCGGGCAGCAAGGAAAGAAATCTTTGCTGGATCAGGCCGCAGTAATGGAGATCTACGCAAGGCTGGCGGCATATACGCAAAAAAAATAACAGCGATCCTTCGACCTGGGATTATGGACCGCTTGCCATGCCAATTGCCACGATATGCCGGAGCTGCAGGGAAGGCTTCCAGCCACTAGGCAGCTGAACCATTTTCTTTTCCGATCATCCTACTTAACAATATTCAATATGTTTATCGAAACGCAGGAAGTTAAAAAACCCCATACGGAACGATTGGCCGACAACTATTCCGGCTATCGCCTGCAAATTTCCCTGACGGCTGCCTTGGCGGGGTTCATCTTCGGCTTTGATACGGTTGTTATTTCAGGGGCCAACCTGCCCATCAGGGAACTATGGCAAACCTCGCCTTGGTTTCATGGTTTCTTTATTATGTCGATGGCGCTTTGGGGCACTGTGCTGGGCGCCTTGTTCGGAGGATGGCCCACGCAGAAATGGGGTCGAAAGAAGGTATTGATCCTGGTAGGAGTGCTCTTTAGCGCTTCGGCCGTCGGAACAGCTCTTGCGCCGGATCCTTACACCTTTTCCTTCTTCCGGCTGGTTGGTGGTATAGGAATTGGCGTTTCATCAGTTGCGGCGCCTACCTATATTTCAGAGATTACCATGGCGGGTAACAGGGGCCGCCTGGTTGCCATGTACCAGTTCAACATCGTGTTTGGTATCCTGATCGCATTCTTGTCCAACTATTTTCTAAAAGGGGTTGGCGGAGAAAACGACTGGCGATGGATGCTTGGCGTTATGGCGGCTCCTTCGATCATTTATTCCATCCTGGTGCTTGGCATTCCTGAGAGTCCGCGCTGGCTGATCCTGAATAGAGGACAGAAGCAGCGCGCGATCGAGATCCTCGAAAGGCTTGGCAGCTCCAATGCCCGGAGCGAAGCCGAGGCAATTCAAAAAAGCGGCGGACAAGAACATGGCGGCGGAAGCAAGCAGCTTTTATCCAGGTCTTACCGCAAGGTAATGTGGCTTGCTTTTATGATCGCCTTCTTCAACCAGGCTTCTGGAATCAACTTTATACTTTACTATGCCCCTGAAATACTGGAACGGGCTGGACTTGCTTCTAAAAATTCACTAGGCAGCTCAATTGCACTGGGCGGAACAAACCTCCTCTTCACATTTGCAGGCCTCTACCTGATCGACCGTATAGGAAGACGGGTCTTGCTATTGATCGGCTCCTTAGGCTATATACTGAGCCTTGGCGCCGTTGCGTGGTGCTTTGCCTCAGCTGCGCCTCCCGAGATCCTGCTGACCTTCCTTTTGATCTTTATTGCGGCTCATGCTGTGGGACAGGGCGCTGTGATCTGGGTATTTATTGCCGAGATCTTTCCCAACCACATAAGGGCTTCGGGACAGGCATTCGGAGCCAGCGTGCACTGGGTATTTGCCGCGCTCATCACCTTGCTGACACCGGTTTTCCTGGATAGCAAGGATGGTGTGTTCAAAGACAATCCCTGGCCGATCTTTCTGTTCTTTGCCCTGATGATGACAGGCCAACTTTTATGGGTCATGACAAGAATGCCTGAAACAAAAGCAGTTTCCCTGGAAGAACTGGAGAAAAAGCTGACAAAAGAATGAACCCTTCCTTTGTTGATGTTAACCTTCTTCTGCATCAAAAATGATCCCTGGAGCAGCAATAACGTGATTTTTGTGAATTTCTTTTTGATGAACAGATGTGTCTATTCATTAGATCCCATTTGATAGCCTGGCGTTCATTTCCTCTGATAAGGAGTCTCTAATTTTCCATTTTGAAGAGAGCTGAATCAGCGTTGGCAAACAATTAAAGTAGATTTCGAATCTGAGGTGCCTGGTCGAGCCTGAATCATTGTATTCCTCGCAATAGACTTTTTTACAAATTCAACAATTGAATCGCCTGCCCTGGGTTGTTGAAGCACACCGTTAGAACAGCGGGCATTTTTTTAGCAAGGTGTCTGCCGAAGGGCCGGTTTTGCAAGTAGCTGACTTACTTAATATTCTTTATTTCATTTTGGAAACCTGGGATCCAGGACAATTCTTTTTAGCTGATCGATATGCCGCATGCGATGGGCAACAAGCAATAAGCCCAGCTGATGGGCATCCCGGATGGTGCGTACGCCATTGCCATCCAGCCTGAAAATGAAATATCTCCGGAGGTCTTTGGCAGCATTTGCCGTGTAAAACTGTTTAGCCAGGTCGTTGGCCTCGCTGAAAATGCGAACACAGGTTTCCTTATTGCAGTACCTGTTCCGGGGCAGGTTGGTTCCCCTGGCCCGGCCTTTTTCGGGCTGGTTGGCATAGGCAAGCGCTTTTTCATCGCCTCCTCTTACCGAGTCCACATAGTTTGCCGGAAAAGCCGGTTGCGAAAGCGTAAACCATAATTCGCGCACATAACCTTCATCGATAAGCCCGAGGTGCTCAACAATATCGTTGGCAGACCAGGTAGATGAATCGATATGATAAAAAAATTGCGAGTCTGTCAGTGTCGCAACCAGCTTTAATAACTCACCCCGGGTTGAATCCATAAGGTTGATCAGCCTCACATTCTCCACCTCGGTATAAAGCCGCTTAGCTGGCTGTGCTGCAAGCATCGACGACAGAAAAAACGCAAAAATGAGGGTGGGGTATTTCATTGTGTCTATTTATAGTCTTAAAAATTCGATCTTACGGCAACCATCCCGGCATTCGCAGGCTAAAGCTATACCGATGCCGGGTCAACCCCGCAAAACTGAATTTTTTTATCATACTCCCCGGATCGGATTTGCTACCGGCAATAATGCTTTGACGTTCGGGGGAGCAATGATATTTCCAAGAAATAAAGCGGGAGTAACAATCACCGGCTCAAACAGCGCTCACAATAAACTGTCACCTCCTTGATCAACAGCGATTTGGCAAAAGACCTGAAAGCTCAAACCAATTCCGAGCTGACTTCCATTCTGTTGGGTTTGTTCTGTTGAAAATCTTCGGCTCTTGTGAAGTACTCTATTGTGAGTACCAACAACATAAAACAAGGAAACGCTACCTTCTGCATCACCGCCAGCAATCCCCAATCTCCCGCCCCATACAGGTATAAAGTGGAGTAGAATACGAGCAGGCTCCCAATGCAAAAGATCTTCAGCCAATGAAGCTTTGTCTTTAAGATAGAGACGGTAATGTAAAACAACCCGATCATAGTCAAGGTGCTTGAAATCGTCACCATGATATCGTGCAAGGGCGTCGCGATCAGAAAGGTAAAAAGCATATTGACAACCCCAACAATTTTCAAAACCAGCGCTGTATGTTTTTGTGTTATTTTTCGCGAGGTATGAATAAAGAAAACAGCATAACTAATCGAATTGAAGACCATGCCGGTGAGTGCCCAGATCCTTGAAGGGTTCTCAGCCCCATTCAATGCTCTGGGTAAAAACAAATTACTGAAAAAGTTCTTTGACCAGTCAAACCCTGCAGAGTTTTTGTCAAGGATGGAGCCGCCTGGGTAAAGCGAGGTAGCAATTACCAGAAAGATCGCAGAGGCGACCACGCAGATCAAAACAGCATACTTGCGCATTCTTATTTAGGTTTGGTTATCGTCATTTTTATGGTATTTCGAACGGCTGTGGACGGTAAAGGTCTTGCTTTCATTAGATGCACCTGCAGAACTGCAGTATCTGTCGCTTCCTGTCTCTAATTGGAGATGGTGGATCGGGAATAGATTCCTTGGCACCGTTCACGATCCAAGGTTAGCAACTGTTTTGTTTGACCCTTTATCTCAGATTAGTTAAATGCCTTTCGCTCCATTTGGTAAATCAACGCTCAGTATTTCGTTTCTTCATCGGCTGTATTTTCCAATAGGTAAGGCTGCGCCAGGCCCACTCGAAAGGGCCAAACCGGTAATAGCGCATCCAGATATGACTAAAGATGATCTGTATAACCCATACGGCCGCTACTACATAATAGATCTCGGTTCTTTCCAGCCGGCCATACATTCCGAAACCGATACTATAGAAGAACAATCCGCAAATTATCGATTGCATCAGATAGTTGGTAAAGGCCATCTGCCCCACGGGCCGCAGCAAGGAGAACAACCAGTTGAAAAGACCCGATTTATGAAGCAGCATGATGGCACCAAACACACCTATCGACCGCAAGGCACGGCTAAGCTGGTAATATTGAAACGAAACATGTTTTGTATACTCGTACAAGTTGTTCTGATACCGCACATAATCGCTTAGCCGCAGGTAATTCAGCAGCAGGCCAAGTCCCAACCCGCCCAGAAACATTGCCCAATAGATCTTCACAGGTGCTTCACCCGTAAGCAGGCCTGTTTTGAAGAATGCCATTCCCAGGAACATAAAAAGCAGCACATCCCAGGGTTCAAAGAAAAGCCATCTTACCCTTTCGTCGACATAACGGCCCGTCCGCAGTTCATAAAGATCTTCAAAATCACTATTGGCCGTCATTCTCAGGTTCCGTTCCATTCTTTCTTTTCTTTTCTCGGGTGTGGAACGGAGCTTGAAATCTTTCATTGCACTTAGCTGTTCCTTTTGCTTCGGTATCAGTTTTGTATTGCTCGTATCAATGGCTGCTACTGCTTCCCCCCTGCTAATGACGCTTTTGCTTTTGTAAAAATCCCTGTTCTCCCTGGCGGTCATCAGGATAAGGCAAATCCCAGCTGCAATAAAAAGGCCTTTTGACGGCAGGTTGCGAAATGTAAAGAGCAGCATGCCAAAAAGGGCATAATCTAAAAGAATATCGCCATACCAGAGCAGGATAAACACATCGATCAGCGAAAAAACGATCAGCCATAGCTGGCGGCGAAAAAAATAGTCCGCGGCCTTCAAGCCGGGTGTCTTTTTTTCGGCGCTTCGAACAAAAAGAATAATACCCGCTCCGAACAGCATGGAAAAGAGTGCCCGCTGTGTACCATCGATCACCAGCCCCACGGTGTACCATGTATAGAAGTTGATCCCCTGGTCGCCACGGACAAAGGGATCATTAAGAGGGATGGCAAAAATGGTTATGTTGACCAGCAGAATACCCAAAATGGCAAATCCCCTCAAGCTGTCAAGAATGGTGATTCTCTCTCCCTGCCCGGTTGGCGTGGCCTGATGGAGGTTTCCGCTTTTAG
>DASTPZ010000353.1:0-6491 GCA_035761965.1 Flavisolibacter sp.
ACAGGATATGAATACCCAACAGGCCTATGATAGCTGGGCTTCACAATACGATACCAATCATAACCTAACGAGAGATCTTGAAGCCAGGGCGCTGAGAGAGACCCTTTCCGGCATTTCTTTTCAGCACTGTCTTGAGATCGGCTGCGGCACTGGCAAGAACACCGTTTGGCTGGCTCAGAAAGCAGAATCTGTAACAGCCGTTGACCTCTCGGAGGAAATGCTGGCCCATGCAAGGAGAAAGCTGGGCGAAGGCAAGGTACGGTTTCAGCAGGCTGATATCACGGCCGGCTGGCCGTTTGAAAAAGAGCAATACGACCTGGTGAGCTTCAGCCTTGTGCTCGAGCACATCAGGGACCTCGACGACATATTTGCAAAAGCAGCGGGCAGCCTTCGAAGCGGCGGCGCGCTTTATGCCGGAGAGCTTCACCCGTTTAAGCAATATGGAGGCAGTAAGGCCAGGTTTGAAACCGAACATGGCACGCAGGTAGTCGAGTGCTTTACCCATCACATTTCAGAATTCACCGGCGCGGCAATGAAGCATGGACTGAGTCTTTCCTGCCTCAACGAATATTTCGACGACGATGACCGGGAAACCGGCATTCCAAGAATACTCGCACTTCTGTTCCGAAAAAGCTAAGTGCAGATCCTGGCGCGATCACCTATTTTTGCGAACTCGAACCAATGGCTCAACCGGTGAGCATACCGGCAGCCAAAAAAATCTTTGTATGAATACCAGACCCCTTCTTTTTGCTGCCTCCCTGCTCCTGCTTAACCTTTCAGCTACTGCGCAGGAAAAATCTTTCTCCGGCATCCGTTCCATCACTTATGGCGGCGTGGGCCTCATCTCTCCATCGCCAGACATGAAAACCCTTTCCATGATCGATAATGGCGTTGATTTCAGGTTTGGGCATTTTCAATCCCTGTTCAGGAAGAACCTGTCAAAGGGCGCACTCCAGCTTGGCCTGGAGCTGAGGCTCAACTATAGCAAGTTTGATTACAACCTTCAGCCGGCTTCGTCTATCAGCAATATCCGCTATAACAATGGTACGCCAACACCCGCAGCTGTTGTGCTCAAGCTCGAATCCAAAACAAAAAAGCCCGATGCCTTTCACTATCTTATCGGTCCGTCAGCAGTGTTTTCACAGGAAAAATTTTTCCTGGGCGCTTCCCTGCTGGTAGGATATGCATCGGTAGCCCAGGAGGCCTTCCGCTACTACGACTCTATTCAAAACACAGCCAACCCGGCTCAAAACCGCAATATCGATTTTTACTCGGGCACCCATGAGACCAACAATGGCTTTGTATTCAGCCCAGGTGTAAAGGCAGGCTTCCGCATAACCAGGCACCTTGCTTTTTTTGTTGCCGCCGATTACAGCTTTGGTTCGAAGCAGGATTTTGTTGACCGCATTTTTGTGCCGGCTGGCAATCCCACGAATGGCGTGTATGATTTTCAGCAGCTAAGGAACGGCACAACCGCAGACAGGGAAAGATATAGCCAGTTGAGAGCCCTGATGCTAAGCGGTAACCTTGCCCTTACTATCCCTCACAGGAAATAAGGCTGCTGCAGGAGTGACCGACAAAGCGAACCACATCAATACCTGGTAAGCTCGGGCTGCACCTCATCGATATAGCCCAATATGCCGCCTTTCAGGTTATAAAGGTTATCGAAGCCGAACTTTTCTTCGAGCTCGCGTATGGCCTTGGCACTGCGTCCGCCCATCTTGCAATGAATGACAACTTTCCTGCTGCGGTCTATCCTGCCGGCATTGTCCGACACGGTAGCCAGTGGAATAAGCTCTGCGCCTAGATTTACGATCCCATATTCGGTTGGCTCCCTTACGTCGATAAGCTGGAAGCTCTCTCCTCTTACCTGCAGATCGTGGAGCTCGCGGGCGGATATCTCCTTAACGGGCTTTTCTACCGCCTTTACACCGCAGAATTGTTCATAGTCGATCAGTGCAGTGATGGTTGGGTTTTCACCATTGAGCGGGTTAGCAGGGTTACGCTTGATATTGAAAGTGCGGGAGGTGAACTGAAGCGCGTCGAAAACAAAGAACCTGCCACTCAAAACCTCACCTACGCCTGTAATCACCTTGATCACTTCCAGGGCCTGTAGGCTTCCAATAATGCCTGGCAGCACACCCAGCACACCACCTTCCGCGCAGCTGGGTACTAGTCCGGGAGGAGGAGGTGTTGGATAAAGATCCCGGTAGTTGGGACCAAGCTCGCCCTGTTGATTGCGATAATTAAACACTGATACCTGTCCCTCGAACTGGAAGATAGAAGCATATACATTGGGCTTGCCCAGCAGCACGGAGGCATCATTTACAAGATAGCGGGTTGGGAAATTATCCGTCCCATCGGCAATAACATCATATTGCCCCAACAGCTCAAGCGCATTCTGCGAATTGAGCTGGGTATTGTATACTGTCAGCTCGATATGGGGGTTGAGCGATTCCAGCCTTCTGCGCGCGGCATCCACCTTGGGCTGCCCGATGGCATCCACACCAAAAAGCACCTGCCGCTGAAGATTGCTGTCGTCAACTACATCAAAATCCACGATGCCGATGTGGCCCACGCCTGCGGCAGCAAGATAAAGCAGTACCGGGCTGCCCAGTCCGCCGGAACCAATGACCAGTACCCTGGCCGCCTTCAGCTTTTTCTGCGCCTCCAGGCCAAAATCCGGTATGATGATGTGACGGTTGTAACGCGCCAACTCCTCTTTTGAAAATATTATCTGTTCCGTGTTCATGATCATTGTTTGTCTTGTTGAAAATAAATTGTTCATCTTGCTCCGCCCGCGATGGCGGGTACGATGCTTACTACGGTGTCTTCTTTTAAAGGCGTTTGCTCTTGCTGAAGATCACGGATATCATCATCGCCAACAAAAATGTTGACAAAGGAGCGCAGCCTGCCCCCTTCGTCGAGCAGGTGTTTTTTAAGATCGGGAAAGTTTACCGTAAGCTCGGTAACGACTTCTGATATGCTTCCTGCGTTTACAGAAAGCCTGGCCTGGTTGTTCGTAAATTTTCTTAACGGTGTGGGAATGATGATCGTTGCCATGTCATTGGTTTTGATGAATGAATCGTTCGTCTTTAATTGTTTCTTCTTCAAATTGAAAATTATCGTTCAGCCTCCAAGAGCGTAAGCCCGAAAAGGCCCGGTCATGAATTGAAAGGATGAGATAGGAAAAAAAAGGCTGTGCCGCCACGCGATCATGTTCAGAGGGAACAGGCGGGTGATTGGGATGCGAATGATAGATCCCAAGCAGCTGCCAGCCCCTTTCTTCAGCCAGCGACTCGGCATTCATATAATCTCTTGCCGATATCTCGAACCGCCGCCGCTTATCGCCTTCTTTTGCATTGTCAACAACCTGGATGGCACTGACCGTTCGCAGGCCATCCTCTTCCGTGCCAAACATGAATCCGCAGCATTCATCCGGGAACGTGCCGGTTGCATCCCCAATCATTTCCTCCATTGCCTGAATCATTATCCTGATCATACCATGATTTTTTTGATTACCTCACCGTATTTGTCTGCATTGTCGGGAAGGATGGTAACAACGGTTCCTTCATCCAACTCTTCGATGAGCTTGAGAGCTCCTGCGATATTGGCTGCAGAAGAGGGACTAAGCAAAAGCCCTTCTCTTTCCGCTGCCAGCTTAAGGCAGGCATAGGCATCTTCGGTGCTTACCTCCTTATGGCTGTCGGCAAGCAAAGGATCATAGATAGCCGGCACCATCGCTGTTTCCATATGCTTCCAGCCCTCAAGCCCGTGCAGTGCGGCATCGGGCTGAAAGGAAACAAGTTGAATGGAAGGGTTAAGCTCTTTCAGCCTGCGTCCCGTACCAATAAAGCTGCCACTTGTTCCAAGCCCGGCTGCGAAGTGGGTGATCTGCGGGAGCGCTCTGAATATCTCTACCGCTGTTGTATGGTAATGCGCCTTCCAGTTGTTATCGTTCCGGTACTGGTCGGCATAGAAATACCGGTCGGGGTACTGGCTTGCCAGTTCCCTGGCTATCTCCTGTGCGCCATCGGTACCTTCAAAACGCGAGGTATAGATGATCTCGGCTCCGAGGGATGAGAGGATATTTTTTCTCTCCTGGGAAGCGTTTTCCGGCAGGCACAATACTACCTTAATGCCGAGTGCTGCGCCAAGGGTAGCATAGGCAATCCCAGTGTTTCCGCTGGTTGCATCGAGCAAGGCCTTTTCCTCCGTAAGCTCGCCTGTTTGAAGCGCATCCAGTATTATACGATAGGCTGCCCGGCATTTCACACTGCCCGAAAGCTGGGCCCACTCCTGCTTGGCCCAAAGCTCAACACCTTTCTTATGAACAAGCTTCCGCAGCGGCAGCAGAGCCGTATTGCCCACCTGCCTGCCGAGCCGGATCGCTTTTTCTATGACAGCCGAATTATCTTGTTTTGTCAGTATCATGTATATACATTAAAAAAGCCCCACATGGTGGAGCTTTCAATTATAAAATCAATAATATTATAACGTATCAATGCCCACCATAACCATATGCCTGCTGACAACAGCAGATAAAACAAAGACTGATATGGCGGCGGTTTGCTTGCATATAACAAGGTAAAGGTAATCAATTATAGCGGTAGGAGAAAAGCCAAAAAAACGCAAAAACCAAGGGGCTGAAGAACTTGTTTCGGAAAATAAGGCATTCATGATAAAAGAGAAAGGGCTTTAGTGTTCCCGATCACCGATCTGTACCTTCTCCCCGAGAAACCTGGGTTTGGTGCCTGCAGCACCATCAATGAATACTTTTACCCTGGCCAGCTTTTCCCTTAGCTTAACACGCAGGTCCTGGCTGCCTTCCACATCCTTGGCATTAAAACCGATCGCCGCTATGTCGAGTGTAGAACCGAGGTAGATCGCTCTTTCATTGTGAAATGGCTGGGAGATTACGGTTACAGAGTCCTGCCCGAAAATTTCTTTCAGCCTCACCATGGAATCATAGGTCCTGAAGCCCGCGTAGTCTAGGTAAATGATATTGGAGTCTACACCTCTATCGATGAGGTCTTGTTTCATATCAGCCGGCTCGTTGTAATCAGCGCGGCCGTTGTCGCCGCTGATGACCAGGTAACTTATCTTGCCTGCTTTGACGAGGTCAACAGCTGCATCGATCCGGTATTGATAGTAAGGATTGATGCTTCCGCCGGAGAGCCTTTTGGCCGTACCAAGCAGAAGCCCGGTTTTGTTGTATGGGATGCTGCCCGTATCGGCAAACAGGCGGCCGGCAGCACTTCTGGAAATAAGGCTGTTGCAGACCCATATTGTCAGCAATAACAACAGCAGCATAAAGCCGAGTCCATAAAGCAAGAGCCTTTTCTTAAGCATATATTCGGATTAAGGTCAAATGATTTTATTGATGAGGTGATCGATCCTTGTCTTCTTCAATGCCTTTTGGCCTCTGGAAAGGATCGCTTCCATAGCCCGGTATTTCATTCATCAATTCAAGCTCTCCCCCCGACCGGTGCCATCCAAGGGTAAACGATCCATTAGTAATGATGATATAGCTCACCGGTACGGTCATATGATAACGCAAGGCCTGTTGCAGAACGGCTTCCTGCAGCTGAACGTTGGGCGCCTTGCACTCAACAAGCAGCAGGGGCTGAAAATGGTCGTCGTAAACAAGTATGTCGAAACGCTTCCTGAGCCCGTTTACCCTGATCTCTTTTTCAAGGGCTATGGAGGCTGCCGGATAGTTGAGGTGCCTGATGAGATACTGCACAAAATTCTGTCTCACCCATTCCTCTTCTGTAAGCAGGAGCCAGGCCTTCCTTATCTCATCAAAAACATACCGCTTGCCCGCCTCTATTTTGGTGCGAAACCTGGGTTCGGGATACTGCACGGTTATCATGCATCAAACCTAATGATTAAATTCGTAGCCTGGAACAGGATTTGCCGCTTGGGCAAACACAGGCCGGCGGTTGAGGAGCTGCATAAAAAAAGACAAATGAAAACAAAAGAAGAAATCGTTAAGAACTGGCTGCCAAGGTATACCGGGCAGCCGCTGGACAAGTTTGGAAAATACCTGCTGCTCACCAATTTCAGCAACTATGTACGGATGTTTGCAGAATGGAACAAAGTGGAAATAGTAGGACTTGACAAACCTATGCAATGCGCCTCAGCCGAAGGCATCACCATTATCAATTTCGGCATGGGCAGCCCCACGGCAGCAACGGTGATGGATCTCATCACCGCCATTGAGCCCGAGGCCGTGCTTTTCCTGGGCAAATGCGGAGGACTTAAGAAGCGCAACAAGCTCGGCGACCTGATCCTTCCCATAGCAGCCATCCGCGGAGAAGGAACATCTAACGACTACTTCCCGCCAGAAGTGCCTGCCCTGCCTGCATTTGCGCTGCAGAAAGCCATATCGACCACCATACGCGACTACGGGGTGGACTATTGGACCGGCACGGTTTATACAACCAACCGCCGTGTTTGGGAGCACGATGAGCCCTTTAAGGAATACC
>DASTPZ010000354.1:0-8770 GCA_035761965.1 Flavisolibacter sp.
AAGGCTGTTTGCTTCTGAAGCGATCTCATTGCCCACGATGCAAACAATGGCCTGGTTCCTGTCTACGCTCACCGAGCTGAAAGCTTCCAGCTCCCTGATGATCTCTGGCAGCGCGGCATCGTTGTCGATGGTAAGCGAAACGGCTACTTCAGAAGTTGTGATCATATCGATGGGCGTGCGGTATTTTTCAAAGACTTCGAAAACCTTCCTGAGAAAACCGTAGGCCAGTAACATCCGGCTGCTCCGGATATTAATGGCCGTGATGCCATCCTTGGCAGCCACTGCCTTTACGCCTTTTGAAACCGCTTCTTCCGCGATCAATGTACCCGGCGCCTCAGGTTCCATCGTGTTCAGCAGCCGTACAGGGATCTTATATTGCTGGGCGGGCCAGATAGAGGCCGGGTGCAGGATCTTGGCGCCAAAATAGGCAAGCTCCGCTGCTTCGTCGAAGCTTAGTTGTTCAATCGGAATTGTTTTATTGACCACACGCGGATCATTATTGTGCATGCCATTGATGTCGGTCCATATTTCGCAAACCGAAGCAGAAGCCGCTGCGGCAATAAGCGATGCGCTGTAGTCGCTTCCTCCTCTTTTGAGATTGTCTACTTCTCCCCTTGCATTGCGGCATATATAGCCCTGTGTAATGAATAGCCGCTGCGAAGGCTGCTGCTTAAGTATCCTCCCGAGCTTTTCCCTGATATGCTCGACCTGCGGCTCGTCGTTGGCATCGATACTCATGAATTCAAGCGCAGGCAGCAGCTCATGCTGAATGCCCTGCTCGTTCAGGTAAACACTGAAAAGCCGGGTGGAGAGCAATTCGCCCTGGGCCAGGATATCCTTGTTCAGGGCCTCGCTGTACGATATGCGAAGGATGATGTTCAGAAATTCAAAATGCTCCTGTATGATGGCGCCGGCCTTTTCTGATGCCGCCGGTTGTTTCACCAGTTCTGTAATGAATTGCCTGTACTGCTGTTCAAGTGCATCTATTCTTTGTTTGGCCATTGCCTTGTCTCCCGAGGAAAGCGCATTGCCGATCTCAATGAGTGCATTGGTGGTGCCTGAAACTGCGCTAAGCACTACGATCTTCTGCTCCTGGTCAGCAGTGATCAGCTTAGCTACTTCGTGCATGCGGTGGGGCTTTCCAACCGAGGTGCCGCCAAACTTCATAACTTTCATAACAGAGGTGGAAATTTTGAGCGCAAAGATAATGGTCTGCAGGTACCAGCTTTCTTTGGCGAGCAAACCGACGCAAACGGAAAAATCTATCACAAGCCTGGGAGCAACGGCGTGATCGTTTACTGCATGATTTTCTTGTATTGTTTGCCTACTGCTTAAGGGCTTCCCAGGAAAGCGAGAACTTGTCGGCAAGCAGCCTGAGATCGTCCACTACGGGCGCAAGCAGCGGAATGCCGTTCCTGAGCCGCTCCTCTTCCATTTCCCTTTCAGGATCACCGGGGATGATCACTTTTTCGAATCCCCCAGCCGTTTTTGCAGAGCGAAATCTTTTTATCCAATGGTCCATGTGTTTTTTGAAATCGGCGGCAGGTCTGAAGGCGTCGACGCGCATAGCGCCGAAAAAATGGCCGATGCCTTTACCCGGCATACCGGTTGGCATGGGCACATAAGCGGGAAAAGGCGGTACCCAGGGGCCATAATTGGCTCCGCTGAGCAAGGCGGAAAAAATATCAACCACGGCTCCAAGGGCATAACCTTTATGGCTGCCGTGCTCCCTGTCGCCGCCCAGGGGCAGCAGCGCACCGCCGGTCTTGAGCTCATGAGGGTCGGTGGAGGGCAGGCCTTCCTTGTTCTGGATCCATCCCAACGGGGCAGTGCCATTTTTTCGCTGGAGGATCTCCAGCTTCCCATTGGCGGCTGTGGTAGTGGCCATATCCGCCACGAAGCATGGCTCCTCTCCTGCCGGCACGGCTACACAGATGGGATTGGTACCAAGCAATCTTTCAATAGAAAACGTAGGTGCAACCAGGGGGCTCGCATTGGTCATGCAGATGCCGATCATATCGTGCTCGAGGGCCATCATGGCATGGTAAGCTGCTATGCCGAAATGGTTGCTGTTCTGAACGCTCACCCAGCCGGTTCCAACCTGCCGGGCCTTTTCGATGGCGATGGCCATGGCCTTTGGCGCCACAACAAGGCCCAGCCCCTCATCGCCATCGACCGTTGCAGTAGAAGGGGTTTCGTGCAGGATCTTTACCAGGGGACGGGCATTAACCCGCTTTACATCCCAGAGCCGCACATAGCCGCTAAGCCTGGCAATACCATGGGAATCCACCCCGCGAAGGTCGGCCGACAAAAGCACCCGGCTTGCCAGTATTGCCTCTTCTTCGCTGCAGCCAATGGCAAGAAATATTTTTTTAGAAAAATCAAACAGGGTATCGTAAGAGAATGCATTTGCGCTCATGCGTGCAAAATAAAGGAAAGTTAGACAGGGAATAGGGCCAGCTGCAAACAGTAAAGAAATATGGCGAAGGCTGGCTAAAGATCGGGCGCCCGGAGCCTGCCTGAAGCCGGCTTGTTTATGGCCGGGGTCAACAAGACGGATGGTGCTTGCGAAAGGTACTATAAGCCATACAAGCCGTTTGCATTTCCAGGGCTGCAATAACGATCTAGTTAGAATATATCGAAGCGGGCTTCAACCAGACCAGGGTCTCGCCTGGTTCCCGATTTCTTTTCAAGGATCTTCTCAAATAAAAAACCCCCGCACTGGCGGGGGTTTCAATCACGATTTTTATTTAGAATGGCAGGTCGTCGGCTACATCATTCATCCCTGCCGCTGCCGGCGACTCCTGGCGACCAGAAGAAGCAGCGGTATCAGCATAAGATGATCCTCCGTTATTCTCACCTTTACGTCCCAGCAGCTGCACCTCTCTTACACGAAGAGAAAGCGAAGCACCTGCAGTACCATCGTTGCGCGTAAAGCTGCGCACCTCAGGCTGCCCTTCCACGAACACCTGTGTACCTTTTTGCAGGTAAGGGGCTATGGCTGTCCGGTCTGTCCAGTAAGCGCAATCCACCCAGGTAGTTTTTTCCTGGTTATTGCCCTGGCTGTCGCGGTACTTTTCAGTGTGGGCCACTGTAAAATTGATAACGTTTTTTCCGTTGACTGTGTTTACTACGCAATCTTTTCCAAGATTGCCGATTACTTGCATTTTAATCATAGTGCTCATATTATTAGGCCTCCAAGATACGCTTTTTAGGTGGTTAAGAATTGTAGATTTTGTTATAAATCCGGTGTAAAACTAATATCACCTGTAAGCCATTCAAGGGGCAGAACCACGATGAAAAAGGAGAAATTCCCCCGGCGGAAATGAGCTTTCAACCTTCACTTTTTTTTGACCCGCCCTGGTCTTTTCCTTTCTTCCGGCCGGCTTCTTTCAGTGCCTTGTCCAGCAGGTATTCGATCTGCCCATTGACGCTCCTGAACTCATCCGAAGCCCATTTTTCCAGCGCTTTATAGGTATCCCCGTCGATGCGTATGACAAACGATTTTTTAGGATTCACCAAACCTCATTTTAGGTTTATCAATGAAGGTCTTTCTTATTGATAAAGGGTCCCCGTATTCAGTATCGGCTGGGCGCCTTTTTCCCCGCAAAGCACTACCATGAGGTTGCTTACCATGGCCGCTTTTTTCTCTTCGTCGAGGTGCACTATATCTTTGCGCGAAAGCATCTCCAATGCCATTTCCACCATGCCCACGGCCCCTTCCACGATCTTTGTGCGTGCAGCCACGATGGCTGTGGCCTGCTGCCGCTGCAGCATGGCGCCTGCAATTTCAGGCGCATAGGCCAGGTGGCTTATCCTTGCTTCCCTGATGAGGATGCCTGCTGGCGCCAGCCTGTCGAGCAGTTCTTTTTCCAGGATCTCGCTCACCTTATCAGCCCCGTTGCGAAGCGTGATGTCGGCATGCTCATCTTCGAGGTTATCGTAAGGAAAGCTGTTAGCCAGGTGCCTTACGGCTGCCTCGCTCTGCCTCAGCACATACTCTTTGTAGTCTACAACATCATAGGCCGCCTTGTAGGTATCACCCACCTGCCACACGATCACGGCCGCGATCTCTATTGGATTGCCCATTTTATCATTCACCTTAAGCTTGCTGCTTTCGAGGTTCTGCGCCCTTAAGGAAATGTTCTGGGTCGTATAAAAGGGATTAACAAAGAACCAGCCATTGTCTTTTACCGTTCCAACATAGTCGCCAAAAAAGTTCAACACTCTTGAATGATTGGGCTGAACAACCATTAAGCCTTTCATTAAAAAAAAGCTAAGTACCATCAGGAAAGAGGCAATGCCGATCGTCCACCCATCTCTTTTCCCCTCCACCTGTGTGAAGAAATAGATAGATGCTGCCATTGTTGCCAGAACAATAAGAAAGCCTACAAGGCCTGTCAACGGTTTTACTGTCTTTTCCATATGCAATTGTTTTTGATATCAGAATGATATCAAAATTATAAAAGTATCTTAGATAATAAAACTGCACATGAAAAAAATTTTTTTCTGCCTTGCCCTTTTCGGCTGGCTGGGTGCCACCGCAGCCGGCATCGATACGGCATCCATCCATAGCAAATCGATGAATAGGGCGCTCAAATGCGTGGTCATTGTGCCTGAGGACAAAAAGGACGGGGTAAGGTTCCCGGTTGTTTACCTTCTTCATGGACACGGCGGGGCTTATCACAACTGGATAAGGCGGGTGCCACAGCTGGCAAGCCTGGCGGACCAGCACCGGATGATCATTGTTTGTCCCGACGCCGCTTTCAGCAGCTGGTACTTCGACAGCCCTATCGATAGCTCCATGCAATTTGAAACCTATATCGCCAAAGAGGTTCCTGCCTATATCGACAACCACTATCCCACCATCAAAGGCAGAAGCGCAAGAGCCATCACAGGCCTGAGCATGGGCGGTCACGGAGGGCTTTTCCTTGGCTTCAGGCATGCCGGTTTTTTCGGCGCCTGCGGCAGCATGAGCGGCGCCCTGATGATCGAGAACATTACAAAAGGATTTGATGTAGAGAAGCGGCTGGGCGATACGATCGCCAATAGGCACTATTACCGCGAGTTATCGATCATGAAGCAAATGGAACAATACCCAAAAGATTCGGTAGCGATCGTTATGGATTGCGGAACTGAGGATTTTGTTATTGAAATGAGCCGTGCTGCACATAGGAAAATGCTAAGCCTGAAAATTCCGCACGATTATACAGAGAGGCCAGGAAAACATGACTGGAAATACTGGGGCAACGCCATCGAATACCAGCTCCTGTTTTTCAGGAGATATTTTGACAGAGCCGCAAAGGCTGGTTGACCCTTATGCATTCCGGGCAGCGAAGGACCAGCGAGGCCGGCGGATGAGAAGCTTAAACACCGGCTTATCCACCGGTGCTGCCGTCCCTTACCTTCATTTTTTTCTTGCCTGAATTCTTTTTCTCGAACTCGAGCACTTCCTTCGGCTTGGTGGAAGCTGCCTTTTTCTCTTCTTTTTTTGCGGTAGAGGTATTGCCGGCAGGATCGATAGGCGCCATATCATCGGCCGCAGCGGCAGCGGCATCAAGCTCTTCCTTGGATTTGTTCATGATCCACTGCTCGGTTTTTTCCACCGTTCCATAAGCAGGGTCGAAATAGGTCCAGGTACCGTGCTTGTAGGAGTTAGGCTCTACCCTTACGATCTGCTTACGAAGAACCTTGGACGGGTCGTTGACGTCGAGTATATCGACGGTATCAAAAGGGTTTTTAGGGCTGATGGCTCTCCAGTGCTCCTCGCGCAGGGGTTGACCGGCATTGGTGAAATACATGCATTTCCCGCTCTTCATCCCAAAGCTGTAGCTTTCGATGGCAATAAGATCGCCTTCGAGGGAAAAGCGGCGCCATACGCCTTCTTTCTTATCGTCTGTAAAAAAGCCTTCTTCCTCGTAGCCCCTTTCACCTCTTACCTGGTCCACCTTTACCACCCATGGGCCCTGCTTCATGCCTTTGAGATCGGTACGGTTAAGGGTATCTCCCTTTTCAGTCAGCATATAGTCCTTCCACTGGGCCTGGCTCTTCACCGATAAGAAAACCAGGAGGATAAATAGGTATCGCATAGTTTAGTAAGTTTGGTGATTAACACTAAAACGCTAAAACCGGCTGTTTATGCTTTCAAAATTAACTCAATACCTCTTTACCGGTATACTTTCCGCCGTTACAGTTTTCACAAATGCCCAGGTAAAGCCAACGCCTGCGGCAGAGCGGCTTAAAGGCCTGCAACAGCGGCAGGTGCTGGAAAAGCGCTCTACGCTTGCAGGAGCGAAGTTCAGGAACATAGGGCCTTCCGTTATGAGCGGCCGGGTGTCCGATATAGATGCCAATCCGGCGGACCCTACGGAATTTTACGTAGCCTATGCCTCGGGCGGCCTTTGGCATACGACCAACAACGGTCAGTCTTTTAATTCTATTTTCGACAGTACTGATGTACTTACCATAGGCGACATTGCCGTTAACTGGCAATCACGAACCATCTGGGTGGGTACGGGCGAGGTCAACAGCAGCCGTTCGTCTTATGCGGGACTGGGTGTATATAAATCTTCAGACAATGGCAAGACCTGGACTTATGCCGGTCTGCCTGAATCCCATCATATTGGCAAGATCCAGCTGCATCCCTCGGATGAAAACACTGCCTGGGTAGCCGTGCTTGGCCACCTGTATTCGCCCAACAGGGAAAGGGGTGTTTACAAAACGACCGATGGCGGCAAGACCTGGAAACAAACCCTGTTTGTTGACGAGAATACCGGCGCGGTCGAAATGGACATCAATCCCCAAAACCCTTCCGAGCTTTATGCTGCAACCTGGTATCGCACGCGCCGCGCCTGGAATTTTGAAGAAAGCGGAAATGGCAGCGGCATATACAAAAGCACTGATGGAGGCGAAACCTGGACGAACATCAGCAAGGCCGGATCGGGCTTCCCTTCCGGCAGCCATGTGGGCAGGATCGGCCTGGCCATATATCCCAAAAATCCCCAGCTTATCTATGCCATCGTCGACAACCAGCAGGCCAGGCCCGATACGGCAAAAAAAGATACGGCAACCTATGTGCTGGACGATCTCAAGAACTTAAGCATGGAGGAATTTGCCAGGCTGAACGACCGCAGGCTCGATACCTTCCTGAAGCGCAACAGGCTGGCACCCCGCTATTCTGCCAGGCAGGTAAAGGAAATGGTGGCTTCCAATAAGCTCAAGCCCACATCGCTCTACGACTATCTCTATGTGAATACGGGTTTTGAAAGCACGCCCATCGGCGCAGAGGTTTACAAGAGCAGCGATGGCGGCCGCAGCTGGCAGAAGACGAATGAAAAGGAGATCCCGATCTTCTTCACCTATGGCTATTATTTTGCCAAGATCTATGTTTCTCCCTATAACCCAGATAAGGTCTATGCACTCGGGTTCTCTTCGCAGGTGTCGACCGACGGGGGCAAGACCTGGAAGAATATGGACAAACCCAGCGTGCATGCAGACCATCATGCGTTATGGGTAAACCCGAACAGGGACTCCCACCTCATCAATGGGAACGACGGCGGCGTGAATATCACCTACGATAATGGCGACAACTGGTTCAAGGCCAATACGCCTGCCGTTGCACAATACTATGCGATCACGCTGGACAATGCAAAGCCTTACAATGTTTACGGAGGCCTGCAGGACAATGGCGTATGGTATCTTCCTTCGTCTACGCCCCGTAACTCTTTTGCCAACTCTGGGCTGGGCCTTACAGATGCTGTGGTGAGAAATGTGGGCGGCGGCGATGGCATGCAGGTGCAGATCGACCAGCGCGACAACACAACCCTGTACTATGGCTCACAGTTCGGTAACTACTCGAGGACCAACAGGATCACGAGAGAGGGTACCCGCAGAATAACACCCAGGCACGAATTAGGAGAAAAGCCACTGCGCTTCAACTGGCAATCGCCCATCCTGCTTAGCCCGCACAACAACGACCTCGTTTATTTCGGCAGCAATAAATTTCACCGCTCCTTCAACCAGGGCGATACGATGATAGCGCTTTCGGCCGACCTCACAAAAGGCGAGAAGCAGGGTGATGTGCCCTATGGAACGCTTACCACCATCAGCGAATCTCCCGTGCGCTTTGGGTTGATCTATACCGGTACCGACGATGGCAACATCCATGTGTCAAAAGATGCAGGAACCAGTTGGACGCTCATCAGCGCGCCGGTGAAAAAGGGATTCAGCCTGCCCCAGGACCTTTGGGTAAGCAGGGTGGCCGCTTCCCGGTTCAGGGAAGGAAGAGTTTATGCCTCGCTCAATGGTTACCGCTATGACGATTTCAGTCCCTACCTCTACGTGAGCGAAGACTATGGCGCTACCTGGGCACCTATCGGGAAAGACCTGCCGGCTGAACCGATCAACGTGGTAAAAGAAGACCCCAAATTCGAGAACATCATTTATGTGGGCACCGATGGCGGGCTTTATGTAAGCTTCGACAGGGGCGCCAGCTTCATGATGTGGAATGCCGGTCTTCCCAAGTCTGTTCCGGTACACGATATCGCCATACAGGAACGCGACAACGAAATCGTACTCGGCACCCATGGCAGGAGCATTTACATAGCCAGCCTCGAAGAGGTGCATAAAAAGGCCCGGTAAAAAGGTTTCAACGATATCAGCAAAGGCACTCTTACAGTGCCTTTGTTTTTTGCACCGGGTCCATTTCGGTTCCCATCCTGTTAAACAAAAACTCTTGGTTGATAAATTCAGACAGAAAAAATTTGTTAAC
>DASTPZ010000355.1:0-2748 GCA_035761965.1 Flavisolibacter sp.
CAGCTCAGGCTGCTGCTGAGCCACACGAAGCCTCAGGTTACGGTGGTGGCTCCCGATATACATCCCTCCTTACAAAGGCTGTCCGAGGCGAACCAGTCTGTAAGCCTGCTGCAGCGTGAGTTTGAGCCTGCAGATCTATCCGGAGGGCTGGTGGTGGTGATTGCCACAGGCAATGCCATCGTCGACGAAAGAATTGCTTCCCTGGCGAAGAATGCCGGGCTCCTGGCCTCTGTGCCCGCAAGTCCTTCGATGGGCAATTTCATGATCGGGCAAGGGTCCCTTCCTCATGCAACACAGCTATCGTCCAGGACCTCCTGGTACCAGCGCAACTCCGATCAGCCCTGGAAGAACCTGGCTTCAAAGCTGGTTTTTGTGTTCCTGCTTATGGTGCTGGGTCATATTATAATCTCTTATCTTCCTTTGCCAAGCTTTGAAGAAAGCTGGCAAGGCCTCAGGCCATATTTCGACAGGCAGTTTATATTTTTTGTGCTGTCGGGCTTCCTTGCACAGCTGGTCGATGGAGCGCTCAGCATGGGATATGGTGTTACCTCGGCTACCTGCCTGATCACATTTGGTGTGAACCCTGTAGCTATGAGCGCTGCTATTCATACCTCTGAAATATTTACAACAGGCATTTCCGGCTATAGCCATTATAAGTTCGGTAATGTGAACAAAAAGCTGTTCAGGCACCTGGTGATACCCGGCGTATTGGGTGCAGTGCTGGGTGCAGTGCTGCTTGTTTTCCTGGGAGAAAAATATGGAAAATGGCTGATGCCTGCCATCGCTGTTTATGCCGGGTTTCTTGGACTTAAGATATTGGTAAAAGCTTTTCGGCAGCCCGAGAAGGTAAAGAAGGTGAGGCGTATCGGCTGGCTGGCAGGAGCCGGTGGCTTCCTGGATTCTTTTGGAGGCGGTGGCTGGGGCCCTATCGTTACCAGCAACCTTATTGCCAAGGGCCGCTCTCCCAAGTATACCATTGGTTCGGTTAGCCTCACCGAGTTTTTCGTTACGCTTTCCAGTGCCTTTACTTTTTTTCTGACCGTTGGTGTAAGCCACTGGAATATCGTGCTGGGACTGATGCTGGGCGGCAGCATAGCAGCGCCACTGGCAGCAAGGCTGGCAGGCAGGCTTCCCCGAAGGGCCATGATGATCGCCGTAGGTATTATGGTCATGATCTGGTGTGGAAGAATGGTCGTTAAATCACTATAACAATCTTACTCAACAATAAAATGATCTTATGGATATACTAAGGATCGCTACCGCAGGCAGCGTTGACGATGGAAAGAGCACCCTGATCGGAAGGCTGCTGTTCGATACAAAATCTATAACGAAGGACAAGCTCGAGGCAGTAGAATCATCCAGCAAAAGAAAAGGCCTGGGCTTTACCGATCTTTCGCTGCTCACCGACGGACTGATCGCAGAAAGAGAACAGGGAATTACCATCGATGTTGCCCATATTTATTTTTCAACGGAAAGAAGAAAATATATTATTGCCGATACACCCGGGCATATCGAGTACACGAGGAATATGATCACCGGTGCATCGAATGCCGAGGCTTCGATCGTGCTGATCGACGCGCGTAATGGCGTGATCGAACAAACCAGGCGTCATCTTTTCATCTCTTCGCTCCTGCGTATAGAAACGGTTTTCGTATGTGTAAACAAGATGGACCTGGCCGGATTTGACGAAAAGGTTTTTACCGGTATCCGTTCTGATGTTGCCTCCCTTGCAAAGAAGATCGGCTTCAGCGGCTCGCTGTTTTTTGTGCCTATTGCCGCAAAGGACGGAGACAATGTTGTGCACCGCTCGGAACGCATGGACTGGTACAAAGGCCATACGCTGCTGCAATATCTCGAAGAGCTGTCGGTTCATAAGCAGGACGAGGCCCTGCCGGCCCGCCTGCCTGTTCAGTTTGTAATAAGGCCTCATTCAAATGAACACCACGATTTCAGGGGTTATGCCGGAAAGCTTGCCAGTGGAACCCTGCGCCAGGGCCAGGAAGTGGTGGTGCTTCCTTCTCTCAAAACAACGACCATCAGCAAGATCTATTATTCGCAGCAGGAAACGGATATAGCCAAAGCAGGCCAGAGCATCTGTATCGAACTCGCGAGCGATGTGGATGTAAGCCGCGGAAACATGATCGCTCCGGTGATCGAAACACCTTTTCAGTCGAACCAGCTCAGCGCTACAGTGAACTGGATGGACGAACAGCCGCTCACCAGCGGTAAAACCTACCTCCTCCAGCACGGCGTAAACCAGGTGAAAGCTAAGATCACCGCCCTTCACAGCAGGCTGGATATAGAGACCATGGAAGCGCAGGCTGGTGTTGAACGGCTGAAACTGAACGATATTGGAAGAATAACGGTTAAGACGGCAAAACCGGTTTATGCCGACCTGTACAGGGATAATCCGCGCAATGGCTCTTTTATACTTATCGATGAGCAGACCAATAACACAGTAGGAGTAGGCTTTATCGATGGTCTCTAACCCTATTTGTTCTTTTCAAGCTGCTGAAGCACGGCGCGCAAATCCTTAGGCAGGGCAGCTTCCAGCTCATATCTACGGCCTTCCAGCTCAAACCGGAGGCTGGCAGCATGAAGCGCGAGCCTTGCAAGTATGGGCCGTTCTGCTTCCTCCTGTTTCGAAAGCTTGTAGTTTCTTTTGATCGAAGAAATGAATACGGGCTTGCCGTCGCCATAAAGCTCGTCGCAAACAATGGGATGGCCAAGATGCTTCATGTGAACCCT
>DASTPZ010000356.1:0-2600 GCA_035761965.1 Flavisolibacter sp.
CTCATTTGGACGCCCCTGCTCTACATAGATCGTCCGCAGGTTATCGAGCGCATCGTCTGCCTCGGGTGAGTTGGGATAGCTGTTCAGCAGCTGTTTGTACTGGGCAGTCGCGCCGTCGTTGTTGTTCAGGTTATAATAGGCGATACCAAGCTTCAGGTGGGCCTGGGGCTTAAGGCTACTGTTGGCCGTAGCATTGATGATGTTGTTGAGGTAAGGAATGGCTTCCCTGAATCTCTCGTCCGACAGGTAAGTATTTGCGATCTCAATATTGGCATCTCCAATAAGGCTCGATTGCGGAAACTTGCGGGTCATCGTATTCAGCAGGTTGATCTTTTCGGTTGAGTTGCTGATACCGGCTATGACGGCCTTCTGGTAAGTAGCGTAGTCTTCGGCGGGCCAGGAGAATTTGATCACGTTGTCGTACATCGTGCGGGCCTGCGCGTAGCTTTTGCCCATGAAATAAACATCGGCCGTGCGCACATATGCATCCTGGGTAAGCGGATCGGAGCTCAGTGAAACATTGGTAGCCAGGGGCTCGAAATAGGTTTTTGCGACGGGGTAGTTTTCCTTCCTGTAATAAGTATATCCGAGGTTATACTTCACATTACGGGCATTGGCCTCGCCTGATGCGGGTGCGCCGGCATTGAGGTAGGCATGATAGAACCTGATGGCATCATCTACCCTGTTCTCCCGGTAGGCGATCTCTCCTTTCCAGAAGTTGACAAAGGGCAACACCGCGCTGTTGTTAGGATCTTTCAGCGCTCTATCGAGCAGGGCATCCGCCTCGGCCAGGCGGCCATCGCTGATCAGCTCCGTAGCACGCCCGTAGAGGATACGCGGTAGCAGGCGCTTTACGCTTGCCGACGGCGAGCGGATACCCTCCAGCAGGGTAAGCGCGCCATTGTAATCATTGGTATTGGCAAGGGCGCCCACCAGCAATTCAACTGCTTCATCCCTGTATTCCGATGAAGGATAATCGTTCAAAAAACCACGAAGGCTCTTGAGGGCTTCGTCCTGGTAACCCAGCTCATAAGAAAGCTTGGCGTAGTTGAAGCGCGATATCTCACGCTGCGTAGCATTGCTGCTGTTTGAAGCGCTAAACAAAAATGCGTTGCGGGCATTAGGCTTCTGGTTGGTCTTAAGATAAGAATCGCCCAGCAGGTACATGGCATGCTGGCTCAGCGAATCTTCTTTTCCACTCAGCTGCTTGAAGCCTTCAATCGCTTTGCTGTATTGTGCCGTTTGGTAGTAGGCATACGATACTTCATAAAGATCTTCCCGGCGCACCTTGGCGGAACGGTTGACATAGTCACCCAGGTAGGTAGCGGTCCGGTTCCAATCCTTTTTTTCGAAGTAGGCATGTCCAAGCAGCTGCTTTAGCTCCAGGTCGTAATACTGTGTGCGGCCCTGCTTGATCTTGTTCTCCGCATAGGCTACGGCCTCGTCCTTCCTTCCCTGCACATAGTAGATCTGGGCGATATAATAAGGTACAATGGCCTCGTAGGCCGGCTCATTCTCCACGATCCTGAAGCTTTCCAGGGCCTGGCCATAATTACGGTCCCTGAATGCGATAAAGCCATAATAATAATTGGCGTCGATATAATTGGGATCGGTTTTAACCTGGCGGATAGCATCCAGGAGGGGCTTGGCATCGGCGAAGCGCTGCATGGTGAAATAGGAATACCCCTGGTGGAACTTCATGTCCGCGACCTCGCGGTTACTGAGGTTGGCAATGCTGGCTTTTTCGTAGAGGCCGGCCGCATCGGAAAATCTCTGCTGGCGAAAATAAAACTCGGCAAGCTGAAAGCTCATCATCTGCACCCGTGGATTGTTCTTGGACAGGCTAATGTATTCCAGCGCCTCCTGCTCAGCGCGCTCCTCGTTCTGCATAAGCGCGCTCGCAACGGTATAGTACCCGATTTCCTGCGAAACCACCGGGTTGTTGATCCTGTCGGTTTCCTTCATTGACTGCTGGAGCTCTTTGAAAATAGGATAGGCCAGGTTGTACTGGCCTTTTTGAAAATACTCTTTTGCCTCGCTGAACCTGGCTGCTTCCTCCGGCTCGTTGAAATAATATGTGGATTGGGAAAAGCTTAAATGAGATATAGTAAAGAACAGAAGCGGTAAGCAAAGTTTCTTCATAAGAGTTCCTTTAGCCTTTGGATGCATAACGTTGTAAAGATTCGAATTATTTTAAGGCCGACCAAACATCATTCCAAAGAAAGGAATAAATGCCTTGCTGCCGGGATTGTTTAACAGTTTGTAGGGAGGCGGCCCCACTTCCTTCATTCGCCAGTTTTCCGTAAACTTGCGCAAAATTCAACATCCGGATGAAAAGATTATTTTCTACCAACTATTCCGACAACGGCTTTTCCTTTGCTGTTCTGCTCCTGAGAGTGGGCGTCGGCTCGCTTATGATGATCCAGCATGGCCTTGATAAGCTGATGCATTTTGCTCAAAAGGCACCGCGCTTCAGCGACCCTTTCAACATAGGCTCTACCACTTCGCTTTCGCTGGTCGTATTTGCCGAATTTTTCTGTGCGGCCTTCATCATACTGGGATTATTCACCCGTCTTGCCTGTATCCCGCTTGTAATTGCC
>DASTPZ010000357.1:0-9376 GCA_035761965.1 Flavisolibacter sp.
GGAACTCATCTTTGCCCTGTCTTGTTATACTTGATATCAATATGCCTGTGCTGGATGGCAAAGAAACCTTGTCGATCATTAAAAAAACCGAAGCGCTCCAAAATATTCCCGTAGTTGTCTTCACTACTTCGGAAAGCGAGCTGGACAGACTCTTCTGCCAGAGATTGAATACTGAGATGATCACCAAGCCACCAAGCTACAGCAGCCTCGAAATGATCGTAGTTAGACTGCTTAATTTTTGCAATTGAATCAAGAGGGCTGCCTCGAATCACTTCTCGACCGGGTCTCCGCAGGGTGTGCACCGACTGACTGTTTCTTCTGGTGAAGGGCAATGGCCAGCTCGGTTACCATCTGGCGCTGCTCATGCAATTCTTCCCACGAGGCTCCACTCAATAAGGCCGTCTTTAGAACAGAGGCTTCCTGTTCATACATAGTTTTGAGGGTATCCAAGTCAAGCCTGCACAAATTACTATCCATGTCACTGTGGTTTACTCACAAAAAACCGGGTCCAAAAACTGTTCCGCAGGACTGATTTGCATTTGAGCACAGACAAGTTTTTACGTTTTTTTAATTTTTTTAATAAGTGCCATGCTTTAGATACTGGCTTTTCTGCAGAAAAGCATTTAAGAATATGGTCTTGCAGAACGCAGCATTGCTTTCTTGTTCCATATCGCTTTACTTAACTGTGGAAGAATTTGTTCAAAACCGCTACCCGCTATTGTACACGATTTTTCATTCATCAGGCTGTTTTACTCCCGCACAGCCCGTTACAGCCTGAAGTGCCATTTGTGACCAGTTTATTCCTGACTATTCATACAAGCCGAAGCTATTCAGCAAACAATGTTGTCTGCTGCAGACCTGCTATGTGCAGGTGCCTGTTTTGACAGCCAAGCGGCTGACCCCGGTTGCTTCTTTTGATCCCGCTTATCTTTGCCCGATGCGAATAGATGTTATATCTGTTATACCTGAGCTGCTTGAAAGCCCATTATCGCATTCCATTATGAAAAGGGCAAGGCAAAAAGAACTGCTGGAAGTGCATACTCACCCGTTAAGACAATGGGCTGTAAATGAATATGGCCAGGTAGACGACTACCAGTATGGAGGCGGGGCGGGTATGGTGATGATGTGCGAACCACTGGCCAATGCCATTGATTCGCTAAAAAAAGAAAGGGCTTATGATGAGATCATCTACTTAACGCCCGATGGGGAGACCCTGAAGCAGAAAACAGCCAATAAGCTTTCCCTTAAGCAGAACCTGATCCTTATCTGCGGACACTATAAAGGGATAGACGAGCGCATCCGTGAACATTATATTACCATGGAAATCTCCATAGGCGATTATGTGCTGAGTGGCGGCGAGTTGGCCGCAGCCGTGCTCATCGATGCCATAGGCAGGCTTTTACCCGGTGTATTGAATGATGAAACCTCCGCGCTCACCGACTCTTTCCAGGACAACCTCCTCTCCCCCCCTGTTTATACAAGACCGGCAGATTTCCGTGGCTGGAAAGTACCTGATATACTTTTGAGCGGCGACCCCAAAAAAGTCGATGAATGGCGCTATGAGCAGGCAGTAGAGAGAACAGAACGAAGAAGGCCTGATCTGCTGGAAGAATAGTCTTATAACTTGATGAGTTAAGCGTTTAATCGTAAACGGTATGATTTCAAAAAACAGAGATGAGTGAAGATTGAGCTTAAGGGCAGTAGAAAGATTTTGAAAGAGCCTCCTGTAGACACAGGACGCTGTTGATTAGGACATTGCTTCCTTCTCAGTTATGACATAATTGGGAAGCTCTGTAAAAAGTTTAGAGAAAAAAGTGCCCCGCTAAGAATAGCAGGGCTTCACCCTTAACCATACGAAACCAAGTTCTTGTTCTATATGAAGAATATCTTACGATCTATTTCTATCAGAAGGCGATATAAAAATAAGCTGCTAAAAGTTCTGCTCAATGCCTGTTTCGATGAAAGCCGCAAAATAGTCGGTAAATGTTAAAACGGATGAAACCACCAATAACAACCCAATCATCGTGCCCCTTAGGTAAAAGGTTCTGTTAAATAGAACCGTTATCCAGCAAGGTTTTCACCTCATCCAAGGCCTGCATGCATTTCAGCTTTACCTGCGACAGGCCCTCTTCAAAATGGCTGTCGTTGCCGGCTGTTGCGTCGGCTTCCATCTGCTCCAGCACGGGATGAAGTTCAGCGGCCAGTCCTACATAACCCACTGTGGACTTGAGGCTATGGGCTACCCTTCTCACCTGGTCGAAGTCTTTGGCCTGAATATCCTGCTCAAGCTTGTTCAGCTCCATCGGCACCTGCACTACGAACTGCTCGAGTATCTCGCGTTCAAATCGGCTATCGTTACCCGATAGCTGGTGCAGGTAGTCCAGGCTGATGTGCTGAAATGTGTGAAGCTCCGGTATATGCTGGGCATGACGCGCAATGATATTGTACAGTACCGTTTCTTTGATGGGCTTAGACACATAATCGTTCATCCCGAGCTGGAGACAGCGCTCCTTCTCTCCTACCATGGCATGGGCGGTCATGGCAATGATGGGCACATCCAGCTTCAATTCATTCCTGATCACGCTGGTGGCAGTATATCCATCCATCTCAGGCATTTGAATATCCATCAGCACAATTGAAAATGCCTGCTGCTTCAGGGTATTGACGGCTTCCATCCCATTATCGACCACCAGGTGATCGATCGACCAGCTCTTCATCAGGTGTTTTACCAGCTGCTGGTTCATGTGATTGTCTTCGGCTACCAGCACCTTTATTTTTTGCAGCGGCACCTGTTCCTCCTGCTCTGCCATGGCCTCGGAATAAAGCTGCGCTATGTCGGGAAGCTTGTACTCCAGCTCAACCACAAACGATGAGCCCCGGCCGGGCATGCTATCCAGGCTGAGGGTACCCTGCTGGAGCGATACCAGCTGCTTTACGATCGACAGACCCAGACCTGTGCCGCCATACCTGCGCGTGGTTTCGGCTTCGGCTTGCTGAAATCTTTCAAAAACATGCTTTTGCTTTTCGGGAGCAATGCCTATGCCGGTATCGGAAACAATAAGCCTTAGCCTGGCCTTAAGCTCACCGAGGCTCACCAGCTCGACCTTTACCGATATGCTGCCCTGCTCCGTAAATTTCACCGCATTGCTCAGGAGGTTTACCAGAACCTGCGTAAGCCTCACCGCATCGCCGCTGAAGATATCGGGCACATCTTTATCGATATGTACATCGAACCCAAGATTTTTTTCCCTGATCTTTTCATTGAACATCGCGCCCACCGAGCTGACCATGCTTCTAAGACTGAAACGTGTTTCCTCCAGGTGCATCATGCCGGCCTCTATCTTGGAAAGGTCCAGTATATCGTTTACCAGGGTAAGGAGGTTTTCGCCTGCGGAATGGATGTTCTGGACATACTCGCGCTGCGCGGGGCTCAGCTCGGTCCGCCGCAGCAGGTTGGTAAAACCGAGAATAGAATTCATGGGCGTACGGATCTCATGGCTCATATTGGCAAGAAACTGCTCCTTCATATAAGCTACATCCTTGCTCTTTCTTTCAGACTCGTTAAGGGCCATGATCATCTTTTGCTGCTGTCTTCCCTGGTTGGTTGTATACCAAAAAGCCATGACCAGGGCTGCCAGGGCAATAACCGTAATGATGAAACCCCAGAGCCTTGCGTTTTTCCCGGTAGCCTCAATCGAGCCTGTTATTTCCCGGAGCTGTCCCTGCCGTTTGGTTTCCATATGGCCGATCAGCGACATGATGCTGTCCCTCAGGATCTTTCCCTTATTAGTATTGATCAGGGCTTCGGCTTCCGTTTTTCCGGAAACATAGAAGGCATCTAGAATATCCTGGTTGAAATTTTTCTTTTCAAGGCAGAGCTTCATCAACAGGGTAAGCTCTTCGGAAGAAAGCTGATTCTTCAGTTGCGGCCTGAGCTTATTCAGCTCCTGGTCTATAAGACCGTTGTTCACCTCGATATTGCTGAGATGGAGGGGATTGCCTGTGATAACGGCTCCGCGGATATCGCTTTCCACTACGAGAATATAAGCACCAAGCCGCCTGAGGTCGTTCTGTACCTGCAGCTCGTTCAGCAGGCTTTTGTTGCCCTGTATGAGTCGCCTGATATTATAGCCGGAAATGACCTGTAAGAATACAATGACGATAATGCCAAATAGGAAAAGCCACAATACGAGGTATCGGAAATCAGGTCTTTGCATCTTTGAAGCGACTATAGCCGAAAATACGAAATTCAGCTATGGGCTTCAGGTTGTTTCGTGTGAAGTATGTTCTTTTTGAAGAATTTGATGACGGCATAAAGGCAAAACAAGGTGCCAAGCAAGCTCAGGAGGAGCACCGGAAACCGTTGTCTTGAAAATAGTTCAGTCAATAAAAAGTATTCTGAAACAATCAGCAGGAGAAGGAACACTAAAAAAATCAGGAATTTTTTCATAAAACAAAAGAAGAAATGGCTGCAGCCAGGCAGCCGTTCCTGTAATATTATTCACTTTAGTGTTCCAGGTACAATGCGTTTCCTTCCTTAGTCAGTTTTGGCTGCGACCTTCAAAAGCTATTGCACCATGGATCAGGGTTTCCGGACAGTTGGCTTATTTGCTAACCTGTCATAAATCTAAAACCTTAATTTAAGGTAGGCATAATTGTTAGTTTAAACCGGCTTTGTCTTCGGCGAACGGGAACTAAGCTACGGTGAAATCAGAGCAGATTTAACCTTTTGTTCAGGTTAGCCTTATGGGTGTCGGCAACAGGGATCGTAGTTTTACCAATGCTGATCGTACCTTCCTGGATATAGTCGATCTTGTTGATAGCAACGATGTAGCTCCTGTGAACACGAATGAACTTGGAGCCAGGCAGTTTTTCTTCGATCGATTTCAGTGTGGCGTGCACTACATGGAATTTCTGCTGCGTATGCACTTTTACATAATCACCCATGGCCTCAAGGAAGAGTATATCTTCTATGCTGATGCGCTTCAGCACACCATTATCTTTCACAAACACGAAACCCTGCTCTTCCACCTTCACCTCTTCCTTATTGCTTTCGAGGGCTTCCTGCGCTTTTTCCACCGCCTGCTTCAGGCGGGGAAGGGCGATCGGCTTTATGATATAATCCACCACATTCAGCTCGAAAGCTTCTACGGCATAGTCCTTTTTAGCGGTTGTGAAGATGATGAGCGGCCTGTTATTGCCCAGCTTTTTTATAAGATCAAGCCCGCTCATGTCAGGCATTTCTATATCAAGCAGCAAAAGGTCGATCTGCGTTGTATTCAGGGATGATAGGGCTTCCGCAGCATCACTGCACTCTGCGAGCAATTCGAGGCTTGGTACCTGTCCAACCAACTGCTTCAAAGCCATCCGGGCCATCTTGTTATCGTCGACAATTATACATTTCATGATCAAGGGGATAAACAAATATAATAAACCAAGTTATTGCCGTTTCAAAAATATAGTGCAGGAATATTTTCCTGCTTTCATAATCATGCCAAATTATTTTACACCGATCACCGGCAGGGATTTCTGCCGAATGAGCTCATTGAAGGCGGCAATGTCTTTTTGCTTGATGTTATTGAATTTAGACAGCTGCTCGTCTATCTGCATCGAAAGCTCCTTGTAGACTTCCTTGGCTTGCCGGCTCGGCGCAAAATTGCCACTGCTTGCCGCATCGAACACGCCAGACAGCTTGTCGTTCAGTTTTATGGGATAATTGAGCACATCCTGGCCACTTTTGGCCTTTGTCTGATAAAGCGTTTCTTCAATGGCAGTAAGCTGCCGGCTGATGCTGTCCCCCATCTGCTTTACTTCCTTAGGCACATCCTTTCCCTGCAGGCTTATGAAGCTGCTGATCTGCGTACGCAGCATCCTGACGTCCTTGATGGCCTTTTGGGTTTCATTGAACTTTTCCTTTACCTGTTCGAGGAAGGCAAACTGGGCTTCGTATTCCTGCTGGCTTACCTTGTAATTGGGATCTGCTTTGATGATGAAGGGCACTTCTGCCGAATCCTGGCCTATCCTTACCCTTGCGAAATAATTTCCGGGAGGAGCCATCACCGCTCCAGGCACGCCGTTCCAGAGTATCATGCCTTCGATCTTCTCGCCTTCGGGATAGCGCATATCCCAAACAAACTGGTTCATGCCGCTGGAGATATCCATCTTGCCACCTGCTTCTTTACCATCGGTTGTGAATGTACGGATCACCTTGCGATCCCGGTTCATAATGGTAATTGCAGCTTTAGCCGAATCGGCGACCGCCCTGGCAAAATACTGGATCACTACGCCTGCCGGTGGATTGCTGCCTGCATTGGCCGGTGTGCCGAAGCTTCGCGAAAAACCGCTTACCTGCATGCGATAAGCAGGGTTCACGGCAAACAAATGCAGGTTCTTGCCAGGTATCGAGGCATCCAACTGCTGCAGCACGCCCAGGTCGTCGAGCACATAGATCGATCTGCCCTGTGTAGCCACCACCAGGTCGTTTTCTTTGATGGTCAGGTCAGTGACCGGCACCATGGGAAGGTTGAGCTGGAATTTTTTCCAGTTGGCTCCGTCATCGAAGGAAAGGTACATGCCATATTCTGTACCCGCATACAGGAGGCCCGGGCGTTTTTGATCGGCCCTCACCACACGGGTGAAATGCATGGGATCGATCCCATTGGTGATCAGCTTCCATGTTTTACCATAGTCTTCGGTCTTGTAAACATAAGGTGTGAAATCGTCGCTCTTGTACCTTGTGCCCACAGCATATACCGCGCCTTTCTTGAATGGATCTGCATCGAGGCTGTTCCACATCATCCATTTCGGAGCATCTTTCGGCGTTACGTTTTCCCAGTTCTTACCGCCATCCCTGCTTACATGGAGCAGTCCATCGTCGCTGCCTGTCCAGAGCAGGTCCTTTTCATAAGGCGACTCCATGGCAGTGAAGATGGTGGAATAATATTCCACTGAAGTATTGTCCTTTGTGATCGGCCCGCCGCTTGGCCCCTGCTTCGATTTATCGTTGATGGTAAGGTCCGGGGATATTTGTTCCCAGGTCTGGCCTTCGTTCTCCGTTACAAAAAGCACATTACCGGCGGAATAAAGTCTTTTGGGATTGTGGGGAGAAAAAAAGATCGGGAAGTTCCACTGGAAGCGGTATTTCAGCACATCGGCACCGGCGCCCATTGGATTATCGGGCCAGGGTGATACGGCCCTGTTCTCACCGGTGCGGTGGTCGAGCCTGGAGAGATAGCCTCCGTAATTGCCGCCATATACGATGTCGGGGTCCAGCGGATCTGCGACCACGTACCCGCTTTCGCTGCCGGCTGTGGGCTGCCAGTCGCTTTCCGTGATGGCCGCCCCTGAGGACCGGCTCCTGATGCGGATGGTGGAATTGTCCTGCTGCGCACCAAGGATGCGGTAAGGGAATGAATTGTCCGTGGATACGCGGTAGATCTGCGCGGTGGGCTGGTTCATGTACGTGCTCCAGTTCTCACCGCCGTCGAAAGATACCTGGGCTCCGCCATCGTCGGCTACGATCATGCGATTGCCGTTCTCGGGGTCTATCCACAGGTCGTGATGATCGCCATGAGGGGTGCGCATCGACTGGAATGTCCTGCCGCCATCACGGCTTCTCATGAAATTGACATTGGGTGCGTAAACGACGTTCTCATTTCTCGGGTCCACAAAAACCTTGGTATAATACCAGGCACGCTGGCGGATATTGTTATCGCTGCTTACCAGGGTCCAGCTCTTGCCCCCATCGGCAGAAGTGTACAGGCCTCCATTTGCATTTTCGATCAGCGCATACAAGCGGTCAGGGTTTGAAGGAGCAACGGCGACGCCAACAATGCCCCAGGTGCCCTTGGGCAGGCCTTTTTGCGTGGTAAGGGGCAACCAGGTATCGCCACCATCGGTGCTTTTCCAAAGCCCGCTCCCTTCGCCTCCGCTCTCCATGCTGTAGGGCGTGCGCAGGGCTCTCCAGGTGCCGGCATACAGCACATCAGGATTGCCCGGCTCCATCACGAGATCCGATGCGCCCGTTTGGCTGTTCACATACAGCACACGCTTCCAGCTTTTGCCCCCATCCGTTGTTTTGTAAACGCCGCGGGTTTCGTTGGGCCCAAAGAGGTGGCCCATCACGGCAGCCCAGACGATATCTGGGTTACGCGGATGAATGACGATTCGTATGATATGACGGCCGTCTTTCAGACCGATGTTCTTCCATGTTCTTCCACCGTCCTCGGAGCGCCACATGCCGCCCAATCCCTCGCTTACATTGCCACGCATGGTGTTCTCGCCTTCGCCTGCATAAATGATGTCCTCATCGCGGGGAGCCACTGCAACTGCGCCGATCGAGCCGCCAAAATATTTGTCTGAAATGTTTTTCCAGTTACTGCCGCCATCGGTCGTTTTCCAGAGACCGCCTCCAGTAGCACCAAAATAAAAGGTCTGCTTGTTCTTGTAGCTCGCAGCTACGGCGGCACTGCGTCCGCCTCTGAAAGGCCCGATCAGCCTGTATTTCATATGGCTGTACAATTGCTCTTCAGGTGCATCGGCGGCGGTAGCCGCCTTCTTTTTCTGGGCACCGGCGGACAGGGAAACGAAAGCACAAAACAGGAACAGGAATCTTCTCATAGTTAGGACGATTGAGGTGCAAAAGTTACAAAGGCCATTCAAATTAAAAAAAATAATGCCTTGTACCGCTGAAGAATTCAACCGGGTAGAAGGAATCTTTTTAGCTTTAATTGATGAAGCAAGTAAGTATGGTTCGCGGAAAGCTGGTGGATGTTCACCAGGAAAGGATCTATCCCGCGGAGATAAGAATAGCCGGCAACAGGATAAGTTCCATCAGCGAACTCCATACGGATGCCGGAGAGATGGAGGGGTTTATCCTGCCGGGGTTCGTTGATGCACATGTGCATATCGAAAGCTCCATGCTCGTTCCCTCGGAGTTTGCGCGGCTGGCCGTTGTGCATGGAACGGTTGCCACCGTTAGCGATCCGCACGAAATAGCCAATGTTTGCGGTCTTGAAGGCGTAGACTTCATGATCAGCAACGGCGGCACGGTTCCTTTTAAATTCAATTTCGGCGCACCCAGCTGCGTGCCTGCCACGGCTTTCGAGACTGCCGGCGCGACCATCACGGCAAAGGATATCGATTTACTGATGAAGAGAGAAGAGATCAGGTACCTCAGCGAGATGATGAATTTTCCCGGTGTGCTTCATGGCGACCCCGATGTGATGAGCAAGATCGCTTCGGCTATAAGAGCAGGCAAGCCCGTAGACGGCCATGCTCCCGGCCTCAGGGGCGAAGCAGCGTGGAAATACATCAATGCAGGCATTTCTACCGATCATGAATGCTTTACAGCGGAAGAGGCGCTGGAGAAGCTTGG
>DASTPZ010000358.1:0-19119 GCA_035761965.1 Flavisolibacter sp.
CCAGATCGTCATGCCTCTCAGGGCCTGCTCGCGGCTGAGGGCGTTTTCAGGCTGGAAGCCGCCCGCCGGGAAAGAAGCTGCATCTGTTCGAAATACCGATGCATAAAATGTTTTGAATGGAGAGATGTCCTCTACCGGGAAGTCGGTGCCAAGCGGCACCCAGCCATTCTGCTCCATCAGTTGCTTATATGCATAGGCGCCTTTTACACGTACAGGTCCCAGCCTTGCCTCGGCCCAGTACATATCGGAGGTTGCATGTGTGGGCTGTACGGAAGGAATAATGCTGTAGGCTCCGAAAAGATGAAAATCGCTGCTGTTCACTACCTGGGCATGCTCTATCCGCCAGCGGCGGTCATTTTTTCCTCCGAGATGCTTTGCATAGATGTTCAGGACTGCCCTATTGCCCGAATCGCCGATCGCGTGTGTGCACATTTGCATATCCTTCGCCGCGATGGCTGCTGCCACCGAGTCGAAATGGGAGAGGCTGCTCAGAAGAAATCCTTTCCAGCCGGGCCTGTCTGCATAAGGTTCGAGCAGGCAGGCACCGCGAGAGCCAAGCGCTCCATCGGCATATACTTTAAAGGACCTGATATTAAGCCTGTCGGTTTTGATCTTTCCATTTTTAAAAAGATAGTCGAAGTTCTGTGGCGCATCGCTGAGCATGGCATAGATCCGCATTTTGAGGCTTCCCGCTTTTTGAAGGCTGTCGATGAAGAGGGCTTCACGGTAATCGATGCCGCAGTCATCAACCGTTGTTAGTCCTACCGCAAAGCATCGCTGCTGTCCCTGTTCAAGCGCCCTGGCTGCCTGTGCCGGCGTGGGGAGCGGCAGCCTGGATGATACAAGATCGATCGCATTGTCGATGAGAATGCCCGTGAGCTTACCATCGATGGTTTCGACTGTGCCTCCCGTTATTGTCATGCCTGGCCTGATGCCTGCCAGGTCGAGCGCTTTCTGGTTGGCAATGGCTGCATGGCCATCGATCCTGGTAAGCAGCACTGGTCTTGCTGGAAATAGTTGGTCAAGCTTTTCTTTTGTCGGGAAATTTTTCACCGCCCAGTCGTTCTGGTCCCAGCCTCGCCCGGTCAGCCAGCCATCGGGATTGTCTTTGCCGAAAGACAGCAGGCGCTCAATGATTTCCTCCCAACTGGCGGTGCCTACAAGATCGGCTGTCTGCAGCCCCAATCCATAACGGTAAAAATGGGCATGAGCGTCAATGAGGCCAGGGTAAACATACTGCCCTCCAGCGTCGAGCTCCTTATCTGTTTTGTATTTTTTCCGCAGGTCCTCTGTCTTTCCCGTCTCAACGATCTTTCCATCGCTGATGACCATGGACTCTGTAATGGTAAAATTGCTGTCTACCGTATATATCCTGGCATTGAATAAAAGAAGGTCGGCTTTGGCCTGGCCATTGCAGGAGGAGAGGGAGAGACCGATGAGCGCCAATCCCAATAGATTTTTTATCGTCATGTGTATTGCAGCTTTATTGGCTCAATTGGTTTTGAAAGCAGGCGGTTGTTGTTTGTGATGATCCGTAACATCCTGGTAAGCCCTGGCAGCTTCCAATATGGAGGCCTCGTCGTATAAATTGCCAATGAGGGTAATGCTCAGGGGCAGTCCGCGCTGGGTAAAGCCCATGGGCATGCATACGACGGGATTTCCGGTAAGATTTGTGATGGCAAGCTGGCTGCCGGCAAAGCTGGGCACGATCACAACATCGTACTGCTTCATAAAGGCCTGAACTTTTTCGGACAGCTCATAGCGATACCTGTTAGCATTGATGTATTCCACAGCGGGTATCAGCCGGGCAGACCGGAAGGAGTTAGGCCAGAAATCCCTGTCCTGTCTCTCAATAAGATCGTCGCGGTCGGTACGCGTCAGCTCATCGAAAGCAGCAGCAGCTTCGGCATTGAGCACAAGGCTCACAAGGTTAGCCCTGTAAATACCGGAATCGGGAAATACAACCGGCTGCGGGTCAATACCCATGGACCTGTAAGTATCGATCACCTTCCATTCGGGCGCGTCTTTGGGTAACCGCCTGAAATAATTTTCTGCATAGGCGATCTTCAATTTCTTTATATCTTTTTGAGGGTTATAGTTGAAGGCATGGTCGATGGCGCCGGCATCCCTTCCATCGGTGCCCTTGAGGTAATAATAAACAATGGCATTGTCCTCCGCACTCCGGCAGATAGGTCCGGCCTTATCGAGGCTCCAGCAAAGCACCATGGCGCCACTCCTGCTTACAGTGCCGAATGTGGGCCTGAGTCCGGTGGCGCCGCACCTGGCCGATGGAGAAACGATCGATCCGAGGGTTTCGGTACCGATGGTAAAAGGCAAAAGGCCTGCCGCCACCGATGCGGCCGAACCGGCAGACGAGCCACTGGATCCTTGCTGGAGGTTCCATGGATTTTTTGTTTCGCCTCCAAACCATTTATTGTTATAGGCAAGTGCGCCAAGGGAGAGCTTTGCGCAAAGAACGGCTCCTGCTTCCTTCAGTCTGGTATATACATAGGAGTCCTCGTTTATTTCCTGGTCTTTATAGGGCGTGGATCCCCAGGTGGTCTTGTAACCCTTTACGGCAAAAAGATCCTTCAGGCCGTAGGGGATACCATGAAGAAGGCCACGGTACGTTCCCTTCCTCATCTCTTCGTCTGCTTGGGCAGCCTGCTGCATGGCCAGTTCTTCGGTGAGGGTGATAACTGACTGAAGTGTGTCGCCATAAGCTTTGAGCCTGTCTAAAAAGAACCGCGTGAGCTCAACGGAGCTGATCTTTTTTTGCTTTATCAGTGATGCAAGCTGGGTGAGGGAATAAAAGGCAAGCTCATTTCTATTGGCCGGCACAGAAAGCTTAGGCTGCAAAGGCCAGTTTATTTTTTGCTGGGCCTGGGGTACCTTATAACCAAACGGGGCGGGATTAAATGCAAAAGGGTAGGGAAGACTGTTGGCGGGGAGCGTTCGATGCATTTGGGAATATATCCTTTTCCAGCCAATGATATTGTTAACCATCGAGTCGGCTTCGGCTTCGGTAAAAGAAAGATCGTAGAGTGCAGCAGTTTGCCTGAGCAGGTTAAGAGTATCCTGGCGTGTTTGTGCAGAGGCCTGGATGGCAAATACAAACAGGATGGCTGTAAACAGTTTGGGCATAATCAAAAATGTGGCTTGAAATTAAGCAAAGGAGGGAAGAGTTGGCATATGCCACACAATCTTCGATAAGGCGATTGAGAGCAGGAGGCGGGATCTATGCTTCGGTAGCGTGCAAATGCTCTGAGACGGCCCTGATGATAACATCCATCAGCGCGGACTGGTTTTCGCCGGAGGCGTGCTGGAAAACAAAATGCCCCGGCGACCTGGAAACGATCTTATTGCCCGGCAGCAGTTGCTCCAGCTCATCGTTCACATTGGTCAGCGTGTATTCTACAAAGAAGGGTGTATTGCGCACAGATACAACCGCATTGTGCGTAATGCCTTCGTATGAAAAATAAATATTGAAGATGCGCGCCATGATCGTATTTCATTAATATTGGGATGTGCCCGCATCACGGGCGCTGACATTCTCAAGTTACAAAAAGAAATCCGGCAGACGAAATTATTTGCTCTTTTTGTTCTCACAGCCTTATGCCGTGCAGAAACTGGCTATTGATGTATTCTGCCACAGATCCCAGGTTTTTTGAGCTTTCATATACTGCCAGCTGTCTGTCGGCTCCAGTTCCCTGTTCAAGCATTTTGTGCACGAAGTTCAGCCTGTGCCTTGAGCCCAGTTCATCCACCACATCGTCCACAAAGTCGAGCAGCTCATAGATCAGCACACGGGTATTGATCTCTTCTTCCTTTCCAAAGTCGATAAGGTATCCATCGATCCCGTAACGGCTGGCCCTCCATTTGTTCTCGTTGATAAGAGCCCTCGAATACTGGATAAAGTTCATGTTCTGCGAGCGCAGCTTGTAGATCTTGGCGCAGATGGCCTGGAACAGAGCAGCGATGGCTATGGTCTCATCGACGGTCATCGGCACATCGCAGATCCTGAATTCGACTGTATTGAAGAAGGGGTGAACCCTGAGGTCCCACCAGATCTTCTTGGCATTGTCGATGCAATTCGTCTTCATCAGGAACTTCACGAAATTGTCGTAAGCCTCTATGCTTTCAAAGCTCTCGGGTATGCCAGTCCTGGGAAATTTGTCGAAAACCTTGGTGCGGAAGGACTTGTAGCCGGTTTGTCTTCCTTCCCAGAAAGGGGAGTTGGTGCTGAGGGCATAAACATGCGGCAGGAAGTAACGGGTGGAATTGGCGATATGATTGGCCATCTCGCGGCTTTCCATGCCAACATGAACATGCAGCCCGAAGATAAGGTTGCTTCTGGCCGCTTCCTGCAGCTCGTTCACGATCTCGTTATAGCGTACATGGTCTGTGATCAACTGGCTTTCCCAGTGGCTGAAAGGGTGTGTGCCAGCCGCCCCCATGGTATAACCAAGGCTGGAAGCAATCTCGGAGATCGTTCTGCGCAGGATGGCAACATCCTGGTAGGCTTCATCGATGTTACGGCAGATATCGGTGCCTACTTCCACCACGGCCTGGTGCATTTCCGCCTTTACCTTATCCTTGATGATCTTTTGTCCTTCGTGCACGATGCGCTGCTCATGGCTCTTGAGCTCTTTGGTCACCGGATCGAGCACCATGTATTCTTCTTCCACCCCCAGGGTGAAATGATTATAGTTGAGATTGGCCACAGGTATAATTTAGTAGTTAGGTTCAGTAAGCGCGACCCTTAGATATGCATGGCATTGTACCCTGCCTGTCTTCCTGGTCGTCGCAGGTAAATTCTGGTCGGTATCCGTCGAAGGCTTCTATCCGGCAAGCGGTTGCCCGTTGCCACTGCGCTTCACAAATTCACCCCAGGTCAGGTTCTCCTGGCCGTCCTTATGGTTCATGGCTGTTTCGATGGCAAAATTGGCCGCCGTTTCAACTACCCATGCAAAATTTTCCTCGCCCACGCTGCTGCGTTCCGCATCAGGTGCAGGATTGCCGAAATCAATCGCATAAGGTATCCCGTCTCTTACCGCCAGTTCAACGGTATTGAAATCATAACCGAGGTAATGATTGATGCGCAGCACGATGTCTTCCATTTGCTTGAGCCTTTCGGGGCTGGGCGCAAACTCGGCACGGTAGCGCAGGTGGTGCGGGTTGCGCGGCTCATACGGCATAATGCGCACGTGCTTGCGACCTATGCAATAGCAGCGGTAATATTCTTCGAAAACGATCTCTTCCTGCAGAAGCATAACCAGCTGCTCTGTTTCTGAATGATGCTGGTAAAATTCTTCCATGTTGGCGAGGCGGTAAACGTTCTTCCATCCGCCGCCGGCATAGGGCTTCATATACGCGGGAAAACCCACATAGTTGAAGATGCCTTCCCAGTCGAGCGGGTAGGCAAGGTTGGAAAAAGATTCGCCTGTTGTATCGGTAGGCAGGTCGTAAGAGGGAAGGATGACTGTTTTTGGCACCGGAACACCCACCCGGGTCATCAGGCAGTTGTTGAAGAACTTGTCGTCGGCACTCCACCAGAAGGGATTGTTGATAACCGCTGTTCCCATAAGGGCCGCGTTCTTAAGCCATGTCCGGTAAAAAGGCACGTCCTGCGAAATCCTGTCTATGATCACTGCGTACCCCGATGCTTCACCCTGCACTGCTTTGTCTATTCTCACCGGTTCCGCTATGATGTTCTCAATGCCCCTGCTGTTTACTTTTTCGATAAAGGCCATGGGAAAGCTTCTTTCCTGGCCGAATAATACGCCGATCTTTTTCATACCAATGGTTAAGTCAATTATTGTTTTGCTTTCGGGTAATGCCGGCAGCTGGTCCAAGCTTTCCGGCTTTGCCTTTAAAGTACAATATAATTTGGTATGCAAAAAAATAAATTGGGCAGGCCAATATTTTTATCATGAAGGGCAAACCTTATTTTTGGCCGCATGCTGACAGCCGATCTGCCGAACCTTATCGTAGAACAAAAAGCCCTTGCTTCAATTCACCTGAAACGCTATGTGATCGTAGACCTCTACCTGCCCAAGAACATACAGGACCCTTCCAGCTTATCGCTGCTCCTGATCAATGACGGACAAAACCTCGACGAGATGGACCTCGGCTCGATGCTCGACCGCATGATGGAAGCCGGTGAGCTCCAGCCACTGCTTTGCGCCGGTATACATGCGGGTAAGGACAGGAAGAATGAATATGGTACGGCGGGTATACCAGACTATGAAGGCCGGGGTGCAAAAGCGGCACTCTATGAAAAATTCATTCTCGAGGAGCTGATTCCTTTTATTCATACCGAATACGGCATTCGTCAATTCAAGCAAAAGGCCATTGCGGGCTTTTCGCTGGGCGGACTTTCTGCCATCGACACCCTGTGGTCCAACCCCGGCATCTTTACCGCTGCGGGTGTTTTTTCCGGATCGCTATGGTGGCGAACCAAGAGCCTGAACGACAACTATAATGATGATACGGACAGGATCATGCACCAACGGATTAAGGAAGGCAAGTTCCACCAGGGTCTTCGTTTTTATTTTACAACCGGCTCGCTGGACGAAACTGCCGACAGGAACAACAACGGCATCATCGACTCTATAGACGATACGCTTGCGCTGATCGGCGAACTTGAAAAGCAGGGCTACCAGCCCGGCTCCGATATTCAATACCTCAATTTCGAGGACGGCCGGCACGATATTCCCACCTGGGGCAGAGCCATGCCCGGCTTCCTGGTTTGGGGCTGGGGGAAGAAGGATCAGCTTTAGTATAGAGGGTTATCGCCGGCAGGCGTTCATGAAACAACTGGTTCATGCTGAACCTTCGGACCTGAAAGGAATTTATTATTCTATGCGATTTCAGTGTTTACAATATAAAAAAAGACGCTCTTTATAGAGCGTCTTTTTTTATATCGAGGTAGAACCTTTCTAGAAAATATAGCGAAGGCCTAACTGAAGTCCCCAGGTGCTGCTTGTTGAATAATCAACATCATAGATCTTGGCGGGACCTGCAGGGTTGAATGTGTACAGGGGGTTATTCCTGTTGAAGCCTGATGCCAGTCCAAGGATGCCCTGGTCGGCAAAGCCACCGTAGTTATAGCGGTAACGAACACCCCAGTCATTGTTCAGCAGGTTAAGCGCATTAACCAGGTCGGCTGTAAGCTGGAAGGTATGCTTCCTGCCCGCAGCCTGGAAGGAGAAGTCCTGCAGTATGCGCAGGTCGAGTGTGTTGGTCCAAGGCAGCTTGGCACCGTAGCGCTCAACATACTTTCCTTTGTTCTCTCTCAGGTAAGGATTGTTCTCGATAAAGGCGAAGAACGCATCCTTCTGCTGCTGGGCAGTATAGGTTACGCCACCGGTTGTAAAGGTTGGCTGGAAATTGATCTGCGAAGGATCGGCAGGGATATAGAGAAGATCGTTGGTCTGTCCGTCTCCGTTCACATCGCTGTTGTAGCGTACATGGTATCTTTCCTGAGATGAGCCGCTGTAGAAAAGACCGACAGTGGTCGCCATCTTATTGTTCAGGTAATTGAACCTGTAAGACATGCTGGCTACGATCCTGTGAGGCACCGAGAAGTTGGAGAATCCAAGCTCGGGCTGGTTAGGATTGGCAACGATGTTGTTGGTAGACCAGCTGCTCGCTGCACGGTCGCTCGTACCAATGTTCAGATCTTGAGCTGCCGTGTAAGTATAGGCAACGAAACCTTCCCAGTTCCTTGAGAAAGATTTCTGGATCTGGGCTGTGGTAGCGAAGCTATAGCCTTTGTCGATATTGTCCATCACGATCATGGATCCGATGTTGTTGTTCAACCTCGGGTTGTAGTAGGGCCTGTTGTCGCCGGTGTTGGCAAGTACGCCGTTCTGGGCGCCCAGGTTGGCATTCCTGAAATAGATGTTGTTGATTGTTCTTGTGTAGATCGCCTCGAGGGTGAAGGTAAAGTCGCCACCGAGCCTTTTATCTACAGCGAGGTTGCTTCTCCATACCTGGGGCATCTTGAAGTCGGCTGCCGTTGCGCTGTAGGCGGGGTTGCCGGCTGGGATGCTGGTGCCAGGCTGGGGCACTGTGATGAGATTCAGGTATTCTGTCCTGTCGGTAGAGAACCTGATATTGGAAAGCTGGGCCGCGGGTGCTGTATAGATCGACCTCAGCACGCCGTTGTCAGCTACCTGGTTTACCAGCCAGATGAAAGGAATGCGGCCGGTGAAGATGCCTGTACCACCTCTTACAACGATGCTCTTGTTGCCTTCCACATCATAGGTAAAGCCAACGCGGGGAGAGAAGAGCAGCTTTGACTCAGGCCATTTGCTTACATCGAAAGTTTCATTCTCGCCTTTTTCGTTTTTGAAAGTGATCTGCTCGAGGGCTGAGTTTCTCGGAGCGTCGTAAGTATACAGGGGCTTATCAACCCTGAGACCATAAGTGAGCCTGAACTTCGAAGAAGCGGCCCATACGTCCTGGGCATATAAACCGATCTGTGCAAAATTGGCTGCTGCAGGAGGAATATCTCCAGGGTCTTTGCCATAACCGAAGGTTACAGCGAAAACCGAAGGAGCCTGGTTGGTCAGGAAATCCTGGAGCGAATTGAAGCGGTAGTAGCTCGGGCCGCCAAAATCAGAGAATGCATTCTCAAAGGCCATGGCCTCATAGCTGGCACCGACCGTTACCGTGTGCTTGCCAAGGTTGAAGTTAACGTTGTTAACCAGGCTGAAAGCCTTGTCGTCGATCCTGTTGTCATAAGAGAACAGGTCGGTTCCAAAGGAAGTATAAACATTGGCTCCGTTCATGATATCCACGAAAGGCAGGGTGCTGTTGGGCACACGTACCGGCTGGATATGGGTATAGGTTCCAATGAACTGGTTTGTGATCTTTGATGTAAAGGTGGAGTTCAGTTCAAGCACAGCCGATTGAACCTTGGTGTTGTTCTTGAAATTGGCGCTGGAGAAGGGAAGTCCTCCTGTTCTGCCACCTCTTCTGCTGTTGCTGAACCTGGGGTTGGGTCCGCTATTGGTATTCACCTGGTCATCATCGTCGGTCTCAGACTGGTTGTAACGGGCTGTAAGCCTGTGTTTGGCAGAGATGTTCCAGTCGAAGCGGGCGATGAACTTGAGGTTCTCGGTTTCGAAATCATAACCTTCATAAGCACCCGGGTCAAAATTATACTGGGTCCTCAGGTATTGAGCCAGCGCATCAAGGTCCGTTGCAAGTACAGGCGTAGCGTTGGGATCGTTGTCGTTTACACCAGGCCTGCGGGCAACAGAGGTCTGGCCGGGCTGGGTTCTTTTTTCGCGCTCAACGTTCACAAAGAAGAAAAGCTTGTTCTTGATGATCGGGCCGCCTACGCTTGCACCATAGATAGAAGTAGACCTTTTGGCATTGGCCACTTCAACGCCTTTTACTTTCTCGCCGTTGAAGTTTTCGTTGCGGTAGAAGCCGTATACGGTACCGGTGTAATTGTTGGTACCTCTCCTGGTAACGGCATTGATGCCGGCACCTACAAAGCCTGCCTGCCTTACGTCATAAGGGGCAATGTTCACCTGAACCTGGTCGATGGCTTCGATGGAAATGGCGGAAGTGCCACCACCTGGAAGCTGTCCATCGCCTGAACGGCCGAAGTTGTTGTTAAACAGCGCTCCGTCGATAGTGATGTTGTTGTAACGGAAGTTCATACCGGCAAAGCTGTTTCCATTGGCCTGCGGAGTGTTACGGGTGATGCCCGTAAGGCTGCGGCTGATGTTTGGAAGGTTTTGCACCTGTCTTCTGGAGAAGTTGGTGGCAGCGCCAGTCCTGTCTGTTGTTGCCCTCCTGGTCGTAACTACCACATCCTGCATTTGCCCCGAGGCAGCGGTAAGCTGGGCCTGAACGTCGAATTGTTCGCCCAGCGGGAGATTCACATCGGTCCTGACAAAATCGGTAAAGCCAACATAGGAAATTTTGACAGTGTAGGGGCCTCCAGGAGGTATGTTCTGAATGTCGAACCGGCCACCAGAGCGGCTTACCGTGCGGTAAACGGTTCCAGTCGGCTCATGGGTTGCCGTGATGGTGGCACCCGTCAGTGGCTGTCCTTCTGCATCCTTCGCATTCCCCGTGATGCCACTGGTCGTAACCTGGGAAAATAAAAAATTGCTCGCTAACAAGCTGATTGTCAGCAGGCACAAGATTCTCTTAAGCATAGAAAATAGATTGTTTTCGCTGCAAAGAAAAGTATATTTCCCATACAAATTCAGATCGAATATTAACATTTTGTAACCTGCCAAATCTGCGGGAAGCCTTATGAATACTGTGTTCCAGAAAAATCCATCCCGCTTCCTGCGCTGCCTCCAATGTGCTATTTTTGTAAAAAAAACAAATGCTCGATTCTATAGAAAGTGCGATCGAAGATATCAGGGCCGGTAAGCTGGTAGTTGTTGTGGATGATGAGGACAGGGAGAATGAAGGTGATTTTATTACCGCCTCAAGAAATGCCACGCCTGAGGTGGTGAATTTTATGAGCAAACATGGTCGCGGACTGATCTGCGTAACCCTGCTCGAGGAAAGATGTGATGAGCTCGGCCTTGAGCTGATGGTAAATAACAATACGGCCCTGCATGAAACCGCCTTTACTGTTTCGGTGGACTTGCTGGGGCATGGCTGCACTACGGGCATTTCTGCGCATGATCGCTCAAAGACGATCCTCTCGCTGATCGACCCCGCTACCAGGCCCGAGGACCTTGGCAGACCCGGGCATATTTTCCCGCTCCGCGCTAAAAAGGGCGGCGTGCTTCGCAGGGCAGGCCATACCGAGGCTGCTGTAGACCTGGCACGTCTTGCTGGCTTCGAGCCTTCGGGGGTGCTGGTAGAGATTATGAACGACGACGGATCCATGGCCCGTCTGCCTGAGCTCAAGGAGATCGCCAAAAAATTCGATTTCAAGATCATTTCTATTAAGGACCTGATCGAGTACCGGATCAAAAGAGATTCACTCATCGATGAGATCGTGAGCGTGGACATGCCTACCCGCTATGGTCATTTCAAGCTGGTGGCCTTTCAGGAGAAGAACTCCAGCAACGAGCACCTGGCCCTTATCAAAGGCACCTGGAACCCTGGCGATCCGGTAATGGTGAGGGTGCATTCCTCTTGTTTTACCGGTGATATACTCGGTTCGCTTCGCTGCGATTGCGGTGAGCAGCTTCACCAGGCCATGCAAATGGTGGAAGAGGAAGGTGCCGGTGTTATCCTTTATATGAACCAGGAAGGCCGCGGCATTGGATTGCTTAACAAATTAAAGGCTTACCGCCTCCAGGAAGAAGGCATGGATACAGTAGAAGCCAATCTCCACCTGGGCTTTCAAATGGATCAGCGCGACTACGGGATCGGCGCTCAGATCCTCCGCCATCTCGGCGTTACCAAACTGAAGCTTATTACCAATAACCCTAAAAAGCGTGTGGGACTTATTGGTTACGGACTTGAGATCGTGGACAATCTCTCCATCAGGGTAGATCCCAATCCGCATAATGAAAGATACCTGCAAACAAAGAGGGACAAGCTGGGGCATGAGATCCTGAGGGATTAGGCCCGTCGCCCGCAACTATTCTGTAAGGTTCAGTTTATTGCGTGCCCGTGCTGTCAGTAGCTGCGGAGCCGGGTGCCGGCTTCCTGTTGCGAAGCTTGCGCTTTTTGCCAAACAGCTCTCCCAGTGTGTCGAATTCCTTTCCATAGCTGATGCTCGTGCCATAACGCCTCGGAATGGTGCTGCCCACACCTGCCAGGAAATCCAGGTTCTGACGGTAGAAGAAGGTTGCCTTCAGGCTTCCCGATTGGTTGAGCATAAGTTCGAGGGTTACATCGGGGAAAAGCCGGATGCTTTGCTGGAAGTCGCCCTGCAGCGGTACATCCAGGGTTCCGCCGATAGTGATCTGGGCCCGGTCGTTGAAAAGCGGCAAGCCCAGGCTCACATTCACATTTCCCTGGTTGGGCAGGCGCAACCCCCTTGCATTAGGATCCACAAGGTTCCTATTATAAAGCGATCCGGTAAAGTTCAGCGTGGCGCTGTTATTCCTAAGGATCTTCGAAAGTACCTGGTTAAGCTGTTTGTTGACCTCGCCAAAGAAAAGTCCTGATATGGTATTGTAGGTAAACTCGCCAAAAGGGTTAAAGCCCGCGGCGGTTGAGTTTTCAAAGGGTGCAAAGCTGTTGAAAACGATCAGGTAGGTAACCTGCTTATTAAGCTCGTTCTGGTTCTTTTCGATCTGCTGGAGGGCCAGCCTGAATTCTGGAGTATTGTAGATCGGCCGGTTGCTCGGGAATTCCAGCTTAAAGTCGAATGTAGGCTTAAAGAGGTTGCCGCTTAGCCTGGCGACCACGTTCACATCATCGCGTTGTCTTTCGAGGCCGTTATAAAAAAGTGTATTGGCCAGGGGTGCAAAGCTCACCTGGTCGGCCGTATAAATAGCTTCGAGCTGTACGGTGGCATCGTAAGGGTCGCCTGTCCATTCTATATAGTTATTGGCGCCCGGTCTCAGTACAAAGGGTTTCTTAAGAAAGGACTGAAAGCTGAACACATAATTACCCTGGTCTATGCCATAGCGGCCTTGTATAGACAGGGGCTCGAAGGTGCCGGAAGTGATCCTCAGGTTGCCCGTGCCCCTTCCCCTGATGGCGTCGTTTGTGAGTTCGTCGAGGATCACTTCGACATTCACTAAGGGATTGGCCGCCAGCCTGATGTCGTAGGTGAGGTTGGAAGAAATGCCGGTCGATTGAGGCGTCATTTCCCTTCCGTATTTTCGCTCCACCATAAAATTGGCCTGTCCGCTTTCCCTTGTGCGGGAAGGAGGCAGGGTAATATAGGAGCTATCGGTCTCCGAGGCCTTTACATTGATATCCATGAGCATATCCGACTGGGGGCCTACCAATACAAACGAGCCGGAACCCATTGCCTTGCCAAAAAACTGCTGGTTGTCGTTATAGCTGGTATTGAGCAGCTCCATCTGTCTCGATTCCGTTTTTACCTCTAGGTCGTAATACATGTTGGCGAACCCATTGTGGCTTATATAACCGTTCACCAGGGCCGTATTCCTGAAACGGTCCCTGATCCTGATGTTGCCCAGGTCTATCCGGTCTTTTGCCAGCTCGATCTCCGTATCGTCGATAGCATAGGTTACTTGCGTGAAGTTCACCTTGAAGCTAGCATCACGCACTCTTGCCTTGGCAAGGAAGTCGCGGTCAGAGCCTTCGCCGAGTATATCGAGGTTGCCTGTAACGTAACCCCTGATATCGGAAAAAATGGTTCCGAGAAAACGGTTCAGGTATTTGAGTTCAAAATTGGTGAGCCGTGCATTGATGCGGTCGCGGAAGGTATTGGCTGTGTCCTTCAGGTCCATGGCCACGTCGACCTCTATGCGGTGGTCAGGGTCTCCGTTATTGCCTTTTGCCACCAGCATGCCCGTTCGGTTGTTATAGTCGACGTTGGCATCAAAACGGCCGATGGAGTCACCGTCTATTCTCAGCTCCTCTGCCTGCAGCTTTCCGGTAACATTGAATTTATTGGCCGGGTCTTCTATAATGCCCTCACCAGCTGCTATGCCTTCAAAGCGGTTCTTTTTTGTAATGAAGGGTGAGATGTCGCCAAGGTTGATGTTCTGCCAGGCTACATGAAGATCGTTCCAGTTCCCTACATCCGAGGGTTGGGTCCAAAGTCTGACCTCCTGGTTCGATTCCCTTAGCACAACCTGTCCCTGCATGATGGTATTCTTTCTGAAATTGAGCTCTCCGCCCTGCTCGATCGTCCATGTTTTACCATTGAGCGCAAAGGTCGACGGGTTGAAAAGAACCGAAGCCCCGTCGCTGAAAGTCTGGATGCGGGCCGAGATATTGGCCTGGTTGATGGCCTGGTTGGAGCTGGTGCTAACGGTGATATCAGAGATATCGTTTTGGGCCTGGATGCTAAAGGTCGTTTGCGGAAAAACAAGGCTGTCGCCGATCTGTGCGTTGGCTGCCTGGCCGGTCAGGGTCAGCTTTTCCAGGTCACCGCTGCCTTTAAGCTCGATATCTGAAAAATCGTATTGATCAAAACTAAAGTGCGGCACATTCGCATCGATGGTCATTGTATTGGCCGTTGTATTGAGCGAACCGGTAAGATGGCTGTTATTGAAACCCGAAAGCCGGCTATCGATCAGTTTTATGTAGTCTTCCACAACGCCGGTGGTGATGTCAAAGCTGAATATCTGCGGCTTTACCTGCCTGGGTGCTTTGATGTAAGAAGGGTAGTAGCGGCTCAGGAAAAGTGTAAAGGCGTCGGGCAGTCCCTGCAAATCGAAGTCGCCAGTTATGGTGGCATCGAATTCGTTAGATACAGCCTTGAGCCTTTTCAATCCATCCACGTAAGAGGAGGTTACAATAAGCGAGTCGAAGGAAAGGCGCTTGCCATTGTTGACGAGGCTGGCATCGGTGATACGTGCCGTGCCGAGCAGGTCGGACAGTGAGCTGGCTTCAAGGTCCAGGTCGAACCTGCCGCTGAGCCTGAGGTCTTGGCCGGTGAGCTGCAGTGCCTGGAGGTTGGCATGCCCTATATCGGCGGCGACCCTGAACAGGGGTTTGCTTCCGCTGAAATCCACGAGCCCTTTCACGGTCAGATCTGCATTGGGATCTTTAATAGTAAAATCGCCGTTGAAAAGCCTGTTCGTGAGCTTGCCCTTCGCCTTTATTTGCTGATAGGTATAGTTTGCATACTGGATCTTTTTGATCGTACCATCGATATCCATTTCCAGCTTTTTCCATTCAAAGCCCCGGCCCTTTACCTTGCCATCGAAGGCAAGTATGCCCAGCTTCGGATTATTGACAAACTGCCCGAGCTGGAAGCCTTCTGTTGAAAAGCTGCCCGAATAAACAGGTTCTCCGCCAGCTGGAAACTTCATGTTCAGATCGGTCCTGAGCGTGCCCAGGTTTGTCTCCAATGTACCATAGGTCACAAAATCGTTGACAAAGCCCGTATAGGAACCTTTGAAGCGCAGATAGCTCAGCTTATCAAGGGCAGGGGTTTGGATGGAGCGGATCGAAGGAATGAAGCTCACTGCATCCTTGGAGGTGGTGCGCAGGTCCTTTGCATCCACATTGATCATGGTCCTTGTTATATCGGGAAGGCCAATCAGGCTTACCGCGCCGCGCAGGTAGGTATTGCTTCCTGCCCATACTTCCAGGTCGTCGGAAGCAAGGGCATCCACGGCTCCTCTTATCTGTCCATCGATCCTGATTGTCTTTTTCCAGCTGCGAAGGTCGGGAGCAAAGAAGGCAATGTCGTCGCTGGAAATGCTGGCTTTTTTGAAATTGGCTTCCATGGTCACGGCACGCAGGAAGTCGCCCATGCTGCTGATGTCGTCGTAACGCATGGCAAAATAATCACCGAGTATGCTCTTGTTGGTTTGAAGATAGAGATCGTCGAAGATCATGGCCTTTGGGTGAATGGTGGTCTTTGCCTTCAGCGATTTGATAACCAGCCCGCTTCGCTCCCTGGCCGAGAGATTGATGGTGCCGGTAACTGTGTCCTGGGTCCAGCCGATATTTTTAAAGCTGCCGTTGATCTGGCTGAAATCAACATGCTGCCCGTCGAAATAGCTTTGCTTGGCTATCATGTCGCCCTTGTCGTTGCGTAACCGGCCGTTGCTGATCTTCACCGCTCCGAGTGCGATCTTCCATCCTGCCTCTTTCTTCTTTGCAAGAGCGGCAGCACTGTCGATGGCGGTATAACGGCCCTGGTAATCGAGAATGGAGACATATGGGTTTTCAATGGTAAGATTCGCGATGTCTATGATACGGCTGTTCAGGTTCAGCTCCCGTGCATCCATATCGAGGCTGCCGATGCTTGCCTCAAGGTCATTACCGATCCAGGCGTCTTTTTTGATAAAGGAAACATTCCTGAGCATGACCTTCTTGAGGTCGAACTGGATGCCCGCTTCTGATTTGGCGGAGCCCGAGGAGGCAAAATAGCTTTGGAGAAAAGCGTAATTCCAGACAGAATCGGTGCGGTTGAGCTTTACCACCGCATCTTCCAGCCCTACATATTTAAGTTCCGCCTTTTCCTTGAAAAAGAACCAGTCGGTGATGTTCACCCTGAACCTGCCTGCATACAGCAGGGTGTCTTTGTTCCTGTCCTCTACCAGCAGGCCCTCAAGATCCATCTTGTCGAAGCTGAAGAGACCGACCTTGATGTGTTTGATGCTGATATGTGTCTGAAGGTCTTTGGAAAGCTTTTTGGTTACCTGGCGGGCCAGCCAGTTCTGCCCGGGTTCCGTCTGCAAAAAGCCCCAGAAGGCGATCAGCAGGAGAAGCAGGCCCAGAAGGGCGCGAAGGAATATTTTGAAGAATTTCCTCAGGGTGAACTCATTTTTGTAAAAGTAGCCAATCGCAAAGTCCGCACAAATTCATTAACGCCAAACGGTTTGAAATATTTGTGAAAGTAGCGGCAATGTAAAGACGGCCGCCTTACAGAGGGATGCGGCTTTGCGTTATTCTTTCACACTTGTATCGAATACGAGCTTTTTGTAAGGGAACAGCCATCCCAACGAAACGCCGACAATGCGGTGGAGAATGCGCGGGCCATAGTCTGCATTGTTCATGCTGCCTATGCCATGGGCATAGAAGCCGAAGATCATAAAGCCACTCTTGCTCTGGTAACCTAAATGCAGGTTGCCGGAAGCCGAGATACGCCCATAGTCGCCAAAGCTGAACACCATTGGCCGCTCCACCGTGGCCGAGACGCCTGCCCTGCTGACTGTATCAAAACGCTCGGTTCCGCTGAAGGCAAAATCCACAGCGGGACCAAAGCGAACGAAAAAATGCGAGGGCTGCCTGGACAGGTCGATATGAAACATGGGGTTGATCTCCAGTGTATGGATAGTTGTATTGTTGTTCTTGGCGTACTCGGTTGGAGGAAAGGAGGGATTATTGAGCGTTACCTTGTATCCCTTAAGGCTATAGTAGACGGCTGGAAAAAAATAAAGCTGGTTATCGAAATCCACTTTCAATCCCACGCCTGCCATTGCACCAGGCTTGAAGTCTGCAGGCTGGCGGATGCCGCCTACGGTGTACTTGGCAGAAGTTGCCAGCGGGCCCCCGAACACCGCCCATCTTACCTGGGCTTCTGCTAAAGAAAAGGCCAGAATGGCCAGGAAAAGAAAGGCTAATCGTTTTGAGATCATCGGTAATAATAAGCGGTAAAACTAAGGATTTGAATTGAATGGCATGGACCCTGATCCCTGTATTTCCGCAGTCCATTGATCTAAACGGGTTTCAGCCTTTTTGTGAAGGACATATTCGCGGCATCCAGCCAAACCAGGGCATTGAGACAGGTCTTAAGATTACTACTTTGCATCAATAACCCTCTGCACTGTCGTCGCCCCGCTTATCGGCTACAGCTTCGAGCCTGCCATCCGGAAGTACCTTGATGACCTCGGTTCTTCCGATCGCTCCCCGGTCGAGCACCGTATAGCCCATTTTTTTAAGCGCCTCCCTGGTAGATGCAGGAAAGCCTCTTTCCAGGTCGATCCGGTCGGGCAGCCACTGGTGATGGAACTTGGGGTTATTTACCGCATCCACTGTGCTCAGGTTAAAATCGATGATATTGACAATGGTTTGAAAAACCGAAGTGGAGATAGTGGTGCCACCCGGCGTTCCGATAACCAGATAGGGCTTGCCATCCTTCAGTACCAGGGTAGGCGTCATCGAGCTCAGCATTCTTTTTCCCGGTTTGATGGCATTTGCTTCCCCGCCCACGGCTCCATACATATTGGGGACACCCGGCTTTACACTGAAGTCGTCCATCTCGTCGTTTAGGATAAAGCCAGCGCCACCCACTACAGTCTTGCTTCCATAGGAGTTATTAAGAGTGGTAGTTACCGCAACCGCATTGCCTTCGGCATCCAGGATGCTCAGGTGTGTGGTCTCTTCGCTTTCCTTTGTCAGCAAACCGGGCCTTACCTCGGTGCTCGTGCCTGCGATACCGGGACGATAGTTGCTCATTCGTTCTTTTAGATAAGCCTCCGATGTTATCTTCTCAACGGGAACAGCATAAAAATCCGCGTCGCCCATGTATTCTGCGCGGTCTGCATAGGCCCTTCGCTCCGCTTCGGTCATAAGCTGTACTGCTTCAGGTGAATGAAAGCCATAGGAGGAGAGTGGTTTGTCTTCCACCATCTTAAGCATCTGGTGCAAAAGCACGCCACCGCTGCTGGGCATGGGCATACTTACAACAGTGTATCCTTTATAATCGAAGCTATACGGATTACGCCATTTCGCCCGGTAGTTCCTGAGGTCTTCGAGGCTGATGATACCGCCGCCTCTTTTCATTTCATCGACGATGAGCGCTGCCGTCCTGCCTTCGTAAAATCCCTTGAGGCCTTCTTTCCTTATTCTTTTCAGGGTATTGGCAAGATCGGTTTGCACCAGGGTATCGCCGGCCTTCCAGGGCTGTTTCCTCTGAAATGCCGAGGGACTGGTATTATACCGTTTAAGCTCATCCTGGATGCGATTGAGTGAGCCGGCTTCGTTTTCGGTGATCACAAAACCTTTTTCAGCCAGCATGATAGCAGGGTCTATGAGCTTATTGAAAGATAGCTTACCATATTTGGCTGTTTCAAAAAGTCCGGCTACGGTGCCGGGCACACCCGCCGACAGGTGACCATCCGTGCTTCTGCCGGGGATAACATTTCCGTCGCCATCGAGGTACATATCGCGGTGAGCCGCACCCGGCGCCATTTCGCGGTAGTCGAGCGCAAGGGTTTTCCCATCTTTTAGCCTGGCAACAAGAAAGCCGCCGCCACCAAGGTTACCCGCATTAGGATAAACCACGGCCAAAGCCAGCTGTGTGGCTATGGCTGCGTCCATTGCATTGCCGCCCTGCTTCAATACTTCGATACCTACCTTGCTTGCGAGCGGGTGAGCCGAAACAACCGCGCCGTTCCTGGCTGTTATATTCTTAACGGCATCATACCGGTAGGCATCAATGGTTGCGTTCTTCCGGTAAGTTTCACAAGCGGCAAGGGAAAGCAACAAAAGAAAAATGCAGGTGTATCTCATCAAAAAAATTTGCTTGGAAGGTACAAAGGGCTGTTTATGTATTGCTATGTCAAATGATTT
>DASTPZ010000359.1:0-2438 GCA_035761965.1 Flavisolibacter sp.
TGAGCATGCGGCCTCTTTCATGAAAGCTCAGCTTTCTAAGGGCAGTATTTCCCTTTTCGCGGCCATATTGCAGTACGGCGGCAAAATCGATACCTTTTGTGCTAGCAGCGGCCACCGGCGTACCGGTAACGGCATCATACAATGCCTGGCCTTCTCCGTCGCCGGTTACCCAGCGGCCTGTGATGTAGTTCTCCAGTTTTTTCATATCATTCATATAACAAGCCGGTAAAGTTAACCGGGAATAGGATTGAAGCAACGCTTCAGCCTGTCTGGTTGTCAAAAAGAAAAATTAAACTATGCGCATTGTCTACATGCTGCTGCTTTGTGCCGTATTTGCGGGGTGCCAGAAGGGGGTAGACGAAGCTCCCCGGACCTTTGAAGGCAGCTTTTTGTTAAACAGGCAGATAGATACGGTTGGACAGGTGGTAGACGCAGCCATGCCCCCTAAATATACCTATACGGTAACGGGCGGAAATAAGATCGTGTTCAAACTCAAGACGATACCCCAGGCGGGAATAACCGATGGACTCGTCCAGGAAGTGGTATTTGAGCAACCGCTGGCCGTGGTGAATTTTCTGCTGGAGGATAGCGCTGCATTGCGTCAGTCCAAGGCCTGGCTCCAGCGTGAGTGCTATGGCTGCTGGGGCGGACAGTTCATCAGCCAGGCGAAGATAGAAGGGCAAAAGATCAGCGAAACCGTCTGGCATATCAAGGCCAGTGTACAATCTGTGAATGGGCCGTTGAATTTCGAAGCTGATTTCTACAGGTCAAACTAAACATCGAGCCCGAACTGCCGCAGGTGATGCCTCGCATGCTTGTGCAGCAGGTGCACGTTCTGCTCAAAATTGAAATCCCCGAAATGAGGGCTTCTCGTTACCTGGAGCTTGTTCTTTTCAAAAACCGCGAAAAAATAGGCAAGCTCCTTTTCAAGCTCTATAATGGCGTCTTTTACAGATGGTGTTCGTACAGGTGCAGGCACTTCGGACATCAGGGGATTGGTTGTGTTTTCGCGGAAGGGCTTATCGCTCAAGATAAATGCCCTCAGCTTTTCCAGGTGCTCGGGCGGTGTCATGATATCGGTAAAAGGCGTTTTGCCGGAGGAAATGCGTACGCTGTCAGAAAAATGTTCGATCATCTGCTGCAAGGTCATCTTGCCCCATTGCGCCCTCGTGTCGGAAGGCAGTTTTCTTAACAATGCGGTGAAGCGGTGCTTAAGAAAGTCGATCTTCGTGTTTTCCATGTCACAATTTTACAAATAATCACCCGTCGGCTTGGCTACAAATACCGGGCCCGGCACTTCATACACGCTTTCAATCCTATTTGACCGGTGTTTTGCCTTACCTCATCTCATAAAAAGCCCTTGCAGTTTTATGATCCCCCGGGGGTGAAAAGATCATCTTCAGACATCATGCAACTGCTTCTGCGCATTTCCCTGCTGCTCGGGATGCTGCTTGCTTTCCGGCTGCCGGCATTCGTGCAGTTTTCAGACAGTGCCTTCACTCAAGGTATGGCTATTGAAAGAGTTTACGTGCATTTCGACAGGCCGGTTTAGGCTGCAGGAGAAACAGCCTGGTTTAAAACCTATTTGCTCTCCGGCAAGGCTCCTTTTGCCAGTCATAATTTTTATGCCGAGCTGCTGAATGAAAAGGCCCAGGTGCTTGAACGCAAGGTGCTGCTGCAAGACGGGCGTCGCAAACCGCGGAGGTCGATGGTCTGCTGATGCTGGATACTGATGCCATTTCCCTCGTTAGCCTATAACCCGCCCATTTCCGGCGGAAGCTTTGGAGGCGGCGGGTGGCCGTTTACCTCAAGGATGGTTTTTAGCCGGAACAAGGGGAAAAATGAGTTCCCGGGTGGGAAAGTATGGGCTATGCGACAGAAAAGGAATTTTATTCGCCGGACTGTGCAAGCTTCTTTCCCAGGCAAGGAGCAGCAGACCAGAGAATACCTTGTATTGTATGGAAGGCTGGAGTCGGGGAAATCCGTATCCCTGTGTCATTCTATAATAACGATGTATCCGGCTCGCTATGGATAATGGTAGGGAATGGATGAAAAAGAAAGACTCACCCGTGCAGTCGGACTGATCCGCTGATCCCGGTTATTGAACCGAAGCCGACTGCTGCGCTATCATCTGGGATTCGATAGCCGCACTGAGGGAATTGAAAATATCATCGATACTACCTACACCCTTAATCACCTCAAACTTGTCCTGGGCCTTGTAATGCTCCGCAACCGGTTGGGTTTCATTCTTGTATACGGCAAATCGCTCTCTGATGATGGTTTCGTTCGTATCGTCGGACCGGCCTGAGGTCTGGCCTCTTTTGATGAGCCGCTTGGCCAGCTCTTCTTCGTCTACCTCCAATGCCAATACCCTGGTGATGCCTGTTTTTTTAAAGGAAAGCAGTTTGTCAAGAGCTTCTGCCTGGGCAACGGTACGG
>DASTPZ010000360.1:0-15083 GCA_035761965.1 Flavisolibacter sp.
CGGAGGCTCTTCTCTTTCTACCTGTGCATTTAAACCACCCAGGCAGGCGCAACAACAAAATATCAGTAAAAATGATCTCATTCGTCTTATTTGTTCAGAGGTTCAACAATACTTGCTACGTTTGGTTCGGTCAGCGAAGCCAAACAATTATCGACATCCAGTCGAGTTGATTTTCAAGTGTCCCTGCTTTAAAACACCATGTGCTTCACCAAGTACACCATATGATCAACCCGCCCCAGCAATTGAAATAGTTATATACCCGTTATACAAAGCCGATATCTCCACAACTACCCGGCCAATTGCCCCGGCACAGATCATATTGATAGAAGCCGGGATCCGAGAGCGCCTCTGCCGGATCAAAGGGCAAGATTGTTTTCAGCCCTATGCAAAAAATGCCGACTGCTGTAACTCTTTACCAACTTAACCGTTATACCACCGGCTTCTTAACAGCAGGCTTCATTTCAAACAGTGACAAAAACAATATTATTCATACTGATCCTGGCCATAGCTTCTTTTTCCTCTCATAAGAAACCCACGAAAAAAGACGCTGTTGGCTTTCCCTCGAAAAGCGAACCATGCCATGAAGCTGCCGGCCATGTATATGGCAATACCTGGAGGCGAAGCGCCGTAGCAGGTCCGTATCAGGCTTCCGGTGTCGACCCTGTGGGGTACTCACTTAAATAGATATAGAAACTGGCGCCCCTGCCGGGTTCCGATAAGGCATAGATATCGCCCGCATGGTTGAGCGCGATCTTTTTACAAAGCGCCAGGCCTATGCCTGTACCGGTATAGGCCTGCTTCGTATGCAAGCGCTGAAACATCTGGAAGATACGGCTGGCATGCTCCTGGTCAAAGCCTATTCCATTGTCGCTTACAACGATCTCTAAGTATTCTTTTCCGGTATCGAGCTCGGGCAGGTACCGGCTGTCTGGCCTTGTCTTTCTTTTCACGCTAAGCTGTATAAAAGGCCTCACTCCTTCTCTTGAAAACTTGAGGGCGTTATTGAGCAGGTTATAGAAGAGTTGGTGCATCTGGAGTGGAATGGCCCTTATAATAGGTAGATCTGGGGCCTCGATGACGGCATCTTTGTGGCTGATAACGATCTCCAGATCGGCCAGCACATGCCGCAGCACTTCATTCAGGTTTACGAGACTGAACTGTTCTTCCTTCCGGAGGCTTGTAAAATTAAGCAGGTCCTTCAGGGATTCGCTTAACCGGCTTACAGCTTCCCTGATCTTGCTGAACTGCTGCTTCGACAGGTCCCCTAATTTATCGAAATCCCTTGCCTGGATCATTTCGGTAAAGATCATCACCTTTCTTAATGGTTCCTGCAGGTCATGGCTGGTTACATTGGCAAACTGCTGCAGCTCGCTGTTCTTTTCTTCAAGCTCCTGCGTTCTCTCTTTTACCTGCCTGGCCAGCTCTCCGGCAAACTGCTTCTGCTCCGTAATATCCTGTACCATACCCAGCATCCTTTGCGGACGCCCTTTCGCATCAAACAAGACCCGCCCATTTACCCGTATCCAATGGAGAGACCCATCTTTCCAGTTGATCCTTGCCTCGTATTCAAGCTTGCCCCTGGTCAGCGCTTCTTGGTGGGCCTTATCTCTAATTTCCAGATCGTCGGGATGGATCACCGAAACATACTCAGCCCGCGACAAGGTGCGGTCAAAACCGAATATCGCATTCATCCTCGGCGATGTGATCATCTCATCCGTGACGAGGCTTACTTCATATACGCCCAATCCAGCCGATTCTATAGCCAGGCGGGCCCGCTCCTCCGCATATTCTATTTTATGTCTTGCCTCTACCTGCTCCGTTACGTCAATGGCAAGAACCATGATCCGGTTCACCGATCTGTCTTCTTCCATCAATGGCTCAAAAACATAATTCACCCATAACGTTTCTTTTTTGCCGAAACGCATCAGCTCTACTTCCGACTCGCTGCCCCGATACGCGACTCCTGTTCTCTTTACCTCCCGAAGCAATTCATCATATCCCTGCGTACGCACTTCCGGAAGGGCCTCCCAAAGCGGGCGACCTACAAAGCTCAGCCGGCTCTTTCCTGTTATTTCAAGAAAAGCATCATTGGCCAGCTCTATCATAAAGGCTTCGCCCTCCAATATGCAAATACCCAATGGCGCCTGCAGAAAAAGCCGGTAGGCATCCCCGTTCAATTTGTCTTTCTCCGCAATCTTTCTCAGCATTACCTGTTCTGTAACATCATACCCTGATGCCAGTATGCCTTCTGTTTCGCCGCGTTCATTCTTATAAGGCGTATAGCTGAGGTTGAAATACCTCGTTGAAGGTTCTTTACCTCCTTCAAAGACCGCAGTCGCCGGTATCTCGTTCACATGAAAAGGCTTGCCGGTCCTGAACACCTCTTCAAGCAAGTTTGCAAAAGGCTGACCCCTGAGTTCAGGTATGGCCTCATAAAGCGTTTTGCCTACCAGCTCTCTTCCATTCATAAGCTGCCGGTAAGCAGGATTGGCAAAACTGAAAACCATATCCTTTCCCTTGATGATTGAAAAAGGCGCATGGGCCTGGTCAAAAAAATGCTGGAAATTATTGCCCGGAATAAGTCCTTTTCCATCCTCCATGTCTTTAGCCCCCGCTTCTTCAAGGGTGCATATGATGGCCGCTACCTGTTGCCCTTCACCCGATACGGGCTTGAGCGTGCACTGGAAAGGCCCGGCATGGGCTGATGTACCGCGTTTATCAAATGCCTTCAGCAAAAAAATCTGTGCCTTTTTGCTGCTGACGAGCATTTCCAGGCCCTGCCTGAGCAGCCTTTCTGTTTCGCCTTCGATACCAGGCTGCTCGAATATGCTTTTACCGGCATCGATCTTCCCGGGTAAGAGTTTTTCAGCGATGGACCTGCTGAAAGCTAAGATGGAAAAATGGGGATCATCAGGAAGCAGTAAAAGATGATTGCCTGGCAACGCATCGAAAACAGATCTTATATTGGCCGTTGCTGTACTCATCGGAACAAAAGGAGAGTCGTTCATACCGGTAGCCATGAAGATAAGTAATATCTCCTAGCAGGGGCCGCAGACGAATGTGCTTACGTAGTTTAACGAAGGCCAACCGCCGTCAAAGGCTTGAGCAGCGGGTAATTGAAAGATTCGAACGCCTGAACGCTGCGGCGCTCTTACCCGCCGTTGCCTGTGCTATTTACTAAGGCATCCGTAAATTCCACAAGCCCGAAATCGGGCGCTTCTTCCATTGCCCGGTTCGATTGGCGGGATTAGTTTTGCATCGGAAGTTGAGGGTAAGCAAACAGTGTGGCACGAACAGCAATGGTTAATTCATTCTTTTCCATATATATCGTAACATCCTTGATCCATGAAAAACAACCGATTCTTTTGTTCGTAAAGACCCGTTTTTAAATCCAATCCTATTTAACCAGTCCGATCCTTTGAAAAAACCAGGCGTCCTGTATCCGTTGAAAACATAAAACGAATAAAACAACGCCTTATAAAAAAAACCCTGCCCTGCCGTGCAGGGTTTTTTTTGTCCTGTAAGTTTTACCCTCCAGCTTCCGATCATTGTTCCGGCATGACTATCTTTTTTTTTAGCTTTAAGCCGCAAAAAACAATTTGAAAAAAACTTACTGGATAGAATTCATAGGAGACCGGTCTGTAAAGATCGAGGAAGGGCAATCCATTCTCGAGGCATCGCTTGCCGCCGGTATTCCGCACTATCATGCCTGTGGCGGACAGGCACGCTGCTCTACCTGCCGGATCCTTGTGAAGGAGGGAGCCCATCACATTACGCCCATCAACGAAAACGAAAAGCAGCTGAGGGCAACTATCAACATGCCATCTGAAATAAGGCTGGCCTGCCAGGCCTTCATTACGGGCAGCCCGGTAAGACTGCACCGCATCATTCGCGACGACTCCGATATGCAGCTCTATACCAGTGAAAGCAATAGCAGCGATCGGCTTGGCGAAGAAAAGGAGCTCGCTTTGTTTTTTCTTGACATCAGGGATTTTACACCCTTCATCGAACACTATCTCGCCTTTGACGTGATACACCTGCTGCGCAGGCTGTTCGATATTTTCAGAAGATCTATCAAACACCATGATGGAAGGATCATAGAAACCGCCGGCGATGGGCTTTATGCCGTTTTTGGCTTAGGCGATGCCAGCGTTGGAGAGGCTGCAGGACAGGCAGTGGCTGCCGGTCACCTTATTTTCCAAGAGCTGGTTCATTTCAACGAGGCCTATGTGCTCCCTCATTTTGGTCACCGCTTCGAGGTCGGTATCGGGCTCCATGCCGGCAAGGTCATTATAGGTGATGTAGGACTCGGCGTTGAGAACAACCTTACTGTTATGGGCCTTCCTGTTAACATAGCATCCAGGCTACAGGCAGCCACCAAAGAGCTTAACAACAGCTTTGTCGTTTCCGACAGGATAGCGGCCCTTTATGGAGGAGAAGAAAAAGCAAAGAAAAAGCTGAAGCTAAAAGGCATCAGTGAAAAGGTAACCGTGCACCTCTTCGGTCATGCTTATGGAAATAGCTGATCATCTTTCCACCCAGATCACTGAATTGCCTGTATTGTGTTCATTTTGCTCCCAAAGCTTGTTGTCGGGATCGATGACCCATTTGCCGTCGATAATAAATTTATAAAGATGCTTCCCGGGAGACAGGTGCACCCTGAATACCCAGTCGTTACCGTCGCGGCGCATAGGTAGTGAGTTGGGATTCCAGCCATTGAAATCGCCGGCCAGGAACACGGTTTTTGCACCTGCGTTGCCCTTGAGGCGGAAGGTATAATTGGGCTGTATGATGAGAAAGGAATTGCCATTGTTCACCTGCGTTGGATTGGCAGGATCGGATATCCATTGCCCGTCCACCTTGAACTTATATTCGTAATTGCCGGGGCCGATCACATAAGGCAGTTCCCAGCCGGTGGCCGTTCTATTCATCTCTAGTTCAAAATCACGCCAGGTATTGAATGAGCCGGCCAGCATTACTTTTTTTGCGTTCGCATATCCATTAAGCCTGAATACGTAGGGTTGTCCGATCTCCAGCATCGAATTGAAATCGTTGTGGCCATCGGGCACCTTCAGCGGATTATTCTCGTCGGCAAACCAGCGGCCATCAGCTACGAATTTGTACATGTGCGTGCCTTCGGCCAGGTAAAGCGGAAGTTCCCAACCATTGCCTGAGCGCATCATTTCGAGCTCGCGTGGCCGCCAGCCATTAAAGCTGCCTGAGAGGTAAACCTTTTTGGCACCGGTGAAGCCATTTGCATAAAAAACCTTGTTGGTCCTGTACATGACCGAGTTGGTATTGCCCTTGCCATCGTTTTCCTTGAGCAGGTTATCGTCGTCGATGGTCCAGTGCCCGTCGATAACAAATTTATACCAGTACTTGCCGGGTCGCAGCTTCACCCTCGCTATCCAGCCGCTATCGGTTTTGGTCATGGCAAGAGCAGTGGGGTCCCAGTTGTTAAAGCTGCCCGCCAGCATTACCGTGCCTGCCTTTTGGTTATTTCGCAGGTAGAACACAACGATGGAATCAACCGTGCGGAAGGGAAATTTATTCCTGAACCGGTTGTAGCCAAATACCACTCCCTGGCTTACGGCAGGAAACAGCTGCTCCGCCGAAAGATGCTTGTCGGTCATCCTTATCCGGTCAGCCGGGTTATCGATCTTATTGAAAGAAGCAAGTGGCTTGCTGATGATAAGGAGCCGCTCGTTATTGACATTGATATCCCAGCCGAGCTTGATAAGTGAATCCGGGTTATTATTCTTAAAAAATTCTTTAAGGGCAAGATCCGCCAGGTCAAACTTTGCGATAAAGCTGTCGAGGGCTGATTCCCTGATGCCGCGTGCCACCTCGATCACCATCTTGCCTTCTTTCACCGTACACTTCTGCAATGGACCCTGCGCCTGCAGGTGCAGGCAGGGCAAAAGCAGCAAAACCAGCAAGCTTAAGCCTGCCAGCTCCACCAACGGATGCTTTTTCTGCCTCATTTCCATATATACATTTTACGGTTCACAAAATTAAACCCGATTTTATGCAGCGAAAGAAAATCGAAGCCCAGCACACCATCCACGCAACCTGCATAGGAAAAGCAGGTATTCTCCAGGTTGGTGATGAGGATGGGCAGGGTACCCAGGTCCTGGTTGCCCAGCTTCATGTTCTGGAGGTCGCCATAAAGCGCATCCACTTTCCTGTCGCCCGCACCGCTTAGTACCACACGTCTTGTGATGGTAACATTGTCGAAGATCTTATCGGGCAGACGGCTGTCCAGCACATTGGACTCGGCTGCATAGTCTATCACGAACTTCAGCTTTTTGCCTGCCATCTCGGTGGTAACCATGATCCGGTTATCCTTAAGCTCGATGGGCAGTATCCTGTAGGCCGAGGTATCGCCAAGCATTTCGTGCTGATAGGTTTTCGATTCCTTCTTGCCTATCCGGTGCAGGTAGATCAGGCCTTTCTCATAATCGATGATCATCTCGCACTGCCTGAAAAGCTCCGTGCCGATCAGGCCCAGGATCTTTACGCCCCTGCTGTTCTCTATATGTCCGAGATTCACAAGGTCGGCCGGAATACGCGAATAGTCAAGGCTTCCAAAGGAAAATCTGCCCAAAGAGGTTTTTTGCACGGCAGAACCCGACCCCGTAATACCCGTTTGCACTTCTCCATCCTGCGACGCGGGATAATCACGGAAGTAAGTGATGTTCAATACCAGATTGGGTGCGCCTGTATCAAGAATAAAGTTTCCCTGCATCGTGTCGGCCGTTGCCTGTATCAATATCAGGTTGCCCGCCCTCGTAAAAGGAATGATGCAGGAGGTTGAATCATTAATGGCACCCGGCTGGGTCTTGATCGAGAACCGGTCCATGAGCACAAACCTCCTTTCATCAGGTGGCAGCTCTTTTGCCCCTCCCGCCAGGCCAAGGGCGTTGAAGACAAAAGCTAATAATACGGTTATGATATGGCTGCCAGTTCTGGTCATTCGGCTGAATAATGAAAGTAAGCAATCCCTGTTAACAGCCAAGCCGGGAGAATAATTTAGCGCTTATTTAGGAAAAGCCCTTCTGTTTTGCTTCAGAAGAAAGGCAGACCTTGAACAATTTGCTCAACAGTCTGCATGCCTGCTGTTTCATCTGTCTAAAAAAGAGCTGATCGGCTGGATCAAGCAAAGGCAGGCGGGCAGCCTGCCGGCAAAAGCCCCGCGCAGACCTTCCAGAAGATTGACCGCAGTAGACCGCTTCAGAATTGCGGCAATTCAGGCTCTGACAACCGTCAGTTTCAACGCAACCCAGGCTAAAATCGCCGGCCCTCCCCTTTGTTAAACAGGAATCGCATCGTTTCCGGCAGACCAAAGAGAAAAGGATTTCCACCGACAAATCAGGGTTTTTCACCGATGAGCCTGAGCATTTACCCTTAGTGTCTACTAAGTTTGTGGCCTGAAGTATCCTGAAAGTTTCTGTTGGCCAGATCATCCACTGCAACACTCCGGGCGCTTTGTTCTGAAATCTATAAGAAACCATCTTAATCAACTCTATGAGAAAAAATTTTACCAAGCTTGCCTTGCCAGGCATCCTGTGCCTTTTACTTTCCTTTACCGGCCTTGCTCAGACCTACACGCTTGACTGGGGATCTTCATTCAGTCCCAGCTGGTCCGCAGGCGCAACATCCGGAACAGCAACAAACGTAAATGGCTCCGGACGGAACGTTTCGGTCAACATGGCCTTTACAGGTTCAGGCAATATTTTTCTCTCTAACTACCCCCAGGTAAACAACAACAATTCCAGCGCGTCCGTTTTCCAGGTACAGAACTCCACGGATGCCATCCAGGTGGGAATAGACCTCGCTAACAAGAGCTCTTATCTTACCATCACCTTTACCTTCTCTGCCCCGGTACAAAACCTGAACTTCGGTATTTCCGACATCGATGGTCCTGCTGCCGGCAGCACATTTACTTACCTCGATTCAGTAAGAGTGAGCGGCACCGGCGCCAATGGCAATTTGATTCCTGCCACGGTCAAATACAACAATGCTTCTACGGTTGTTAATGTAAACACAGCGGGACAAGCGTCAGCCAACGAGGCCAACGGTGCCAATGTAACCAGCACAGCTCAAAACACGAGCGCACAGGATGGTACTGTGTTTTTCTCCTTTACAGGACAGGCCCTCACCTCTGTCACGATCGTGTATACATCCAAATCCATTGCTCCGGTAGCCAACGATCCTTCATCAGAAGCTATGGCTATCGGCAACCTTAAATTCGATAATGCTGTTGCGCCTGTTACCGCCAATATCAACGACCTCGTTCTTGGCAATACCCTGGGAGCAGTTGATATAGCCGACCTCACCGCTACAGATGATGAGAGCATTGCCTCTTACACCCTCGTTTCGCTGCCTGCGGTCGCAGCCGGCGTCTTGCAGTATTTTAACGGCACTGCTTATGTAAATGCCACTGCGGGTCTTTCATTAACAACATCGCAGGCAGCTTCGCTTCGGTTCGACCCCGCCGCCTCTTTTTCCGGCAGTGCTTCTTTCAGCTTCAGTGCCACCGACAACAGGGGACTGACCTCTAACACTTCTACCTTTACCATTCCCATCGAACCTGTTGCCCAACCCACAGCCAATAATATTGTGGCTGATGAGTTCAATAGCGGCATGCCGGCTACTTCCATACCGCCCGTTTCAGCGGCCGCAGCCAATGGCACGATCGCTTCCTATACAATCCAAACCATTCCGGCTGCAGCTCAGGGTATACTTTACCTCTGCAACACAACCTGTGCAGCCGTAATAGCCGGACAGTCCATTACGCCGGCCGACGCCAGCAAACTAAGATTTGACCCGGCTGCCGATTTTCTGGGCAATGCAACATTCAGCTATTTTGCCACAAGCAATAGTGGTACTATCAGCAACACGGCTTCCTACACCATCCCGGTAAGCAACCGGGCGCCGGTAGCCAACACTATACTTTCGCAGATCATCAACAATACTGCCGCCGCTACACAGCTGCCCGCACTAACCGGCGCCGATGCAGACGGCACGATTGGCAGCTTTGCCATCACCTCCCTGCCCACTGCCGCCCAGGGTATTCTTTACCTTTGCAATCCATCCTGCGCTGCTGTTACGGCTGGCCAAACGATCAGCCCGGCCAATGCAGCCAATCTTCAATTCGATCCGGCAGCAGGTTTTACAGGCACGGTGCGCTTTAATTATACTGTTACCGACAATAGTGGCAATACAAGCCAGGCAGCAGTTTACAATATCCCGGTAAAGGGCGCGGCAAATATCAACCTGCCTCCTTATGCAGACAATGCTTCCGCTCCGCCCATGCTCAATAGCTATGGCAATACGCAGATCCCAGGGTTGGCCGTAAGGGATGCAGATGGCAGCATCACCTCATATACTATCGAGTCCATTCCCGCCGTCGCGCAGGGGCTGCTCTCTTATTGCAGCAACGGAACCGAACCCTGCACGGGCACGGTAACTAACATCAATGGCGTAGTATCCCTCAGCCCTGCGCAAATGGCTACTTTGAAATTCGATCCTGCTCCCGGATTTACAGGCACCGCCGTGTTTACTTATCACGGTACGGACAACAGCGGAAACAAAAGCAACACAGCCTTCTATAGCATTCCTGTGAGCAATATCGCGCCTGTTGCAGGCACGGTTATCACCTCTGTTATGAGCAATACCTATGGCCAGACCGCCTTGCCACAGCTAAGCGCTTTCGAGCTCAATTCCATAGCCAGCTATACCATTACAAGCATACCGGCCGCAGGCGCAGGTACGCTCTCTCTTTGCAATCCCGGCTGTGTTGCAGTAACGGCAGGACAAGCCATTGCTGCAGCCGATATTGCCAAGCTCAGCTTCGATCCTGCTGCAGGATTTACCGGCAATGCAGATTTTAGCTATACCGTTGTCGACAACAACGGTGCATCGGCCTCGGGCAGCTTCATCATTCCCGTTACATCGTCGACCATACCAGCCGGTCTTCCGCCGGTAGCGGTCAACAAAACAGCAGCTGCCATTGCCAATACGGCTTCCAATGTTTCAATTAGCGCCCTCACCGCTACTGACGGCGACGGAACCATCAGCAGCTATACCATTCTTTCTATTCCAGCTTCTTCGGAAGGCGTGCTTTCACTCTGCAGTCCATCCTGCACGCCGGTAAGTGCAGGCCAGGTGATCAGCTCCGCTAATGCAGCCAATCTGAGCTTCACGCCCGCAGCCGGTTATGAAGGACAGGTATTTTTCAACTTCACTGCAAGGGACAATAGCGGCAAAACCAGCAATGTAGCTGCATATGCAATACCCGTAACAGGCAGTGCACCCAGGTCAGGAGCCATACAGGCAGCGCCGATATCACCAAGTGCAGGACCATCGGTCATCACTTCTCTCAATGCTACCGATGCCGATGGCACTATTGCTTCTTATACCATCACCAGCCTGCCGCCGGCAAGCGCGGGCATTCTCTCGCTCTGTAACCCTTCCTGTACACCGGTAAGCATCGGCCAGGTGATAAGCGCTGCAGACGCGGGCAAGCTTTCCTTCAACCCGGTTGCTTCCTACAAAGGCTATTATACGCAGTTCAATTTTGTTGCCACCGACAATTCAGGTAACATCAGCAATATGAGTTCTTATACCATACCGATGTTTGCCGGCAGCACCTTGCCTGTGAAGCTTGTCAGCTTTACCGCAACAGCCCAGGACAGGATCGCTGCGCTGAAGTGGACAACCGAAAGCGAGATCGGCTTTAGTCGCTTCGTTATAGAACGCAGCCTCAATGGAAGCGAGTTCCATACCATAGGAAGCGTTGCAGCGCGCGGTGGGAACAACCTGGCGCAGTATATTCATACAGATGATCTGTCAGGTATCGCTTCTGCAAAGGTATACTACCGCCTTCGCATGGTTGACCTTGATGGAAGCCAGGCCTATAGCCATATTGCGGTCATACACCTGCAGGAGAAAGCACTTGCCTTTACCATTGCGCCGAATCCTGTAAGAACGGAGATCATGCTGCAGATGGCTGTTCCTTTTAATACGAAAGCTACCATCAGCATCATTGATCAACTGGGTCAAACCATCTATACCGAACAAAGAAAGATCGCCGCAGGAACGGCCCATCTTTCACTTGGGCAGGCAGCAAGGTTTGCCAACGGCTCTTATATGGTACAGATCACTACCGACACAAGCCGCATTGTAAAAAGACTTTTGATACAGCATTGATACCAGGAATACTGAAACGAGCCCCCGCAGGAAGCGGGGGTTTTTTATGCGTTCAGCCATGGCGGAAGTTTCACATAAAATATTAAACAAGGCTGAATAGGCATGGCGCTTGTGGACAGCAAATAAAAAAATGGCAAAAGCAGCATCAAAGAAAACGGCATCTAAGAAAGCAGGTTCCAGGAAAGCAGCGCCCAAAAAAGCAGCTTCAAAAAAAGCGGCGCCTAAAAAAGCCGCTTCTAAGAAAACGGCATCCAGGAAGGGATCATCCAAAAAAGCCGCACCCAAAAAGGCTGCCTCGAAAAAGAAGGCTGCAAAAACAGCTACAAAACGCGGTGGAAAGAAAAACTCCCTGGTCAATAATATCAATGCCCGCAAAAAGAGCGGCAAATCCAGGAGCAAAAAAAATTCGAGCGTATCCAAGAAAGCCTATAAGGACATGCAAAACAACTGGGGCAGGGACTAGCAACAAAAAGCCTTGCCGGTCTACAATACATGGCCGCAGTATTTGCAATGCCTTGCATCGCTATCATGGCCCTCCCTGCCGCAGGCTGGACAGGCCTCGTGTTTTTGCTCGCGTTTTCTTAATGCAATGGCCATTTCGGTAGTAATGATCCCGGTAGGCACAGCAATAATGGCGTAGCCGATCAGCATAATAACGCTGGCTACCAGCTTGCCCAACTGGGTAACGGGTGTGATGTCGCCATAGCCTACTGTTGTAATGGTAACAATAGCCCAGTAAATGCTTTCGGGGATGCTGGTAAAACCATTCCGCCCGCCTTCTACCAGGTACATGACCGAGCCAAGTATTACCACGAGTGACAGGACGATGAGCATGAATATGCTGATCTTCTCTAAACTGCCCCTCATGGCCATGCGGAGAAAGGCCATCTCCGAAAGAAAACGGGTGAGCTTGAATATCCTGAAAACACGCAGCAGCCGCAACGCCCTGAACACCAGCAGCGACTGGGCGCCGACATAAAACACGCTGAGATAGGAAGGGATAATGGCAAGCAGGTCGATCATACCCAGAAAGCTGAAAACATAAGCCAGCGGATTTTTAATGCTGACCAGTCGCAGCAGGTACTCGATCGTAAAGATGATGGTAAATACCCACTCGAATACAAAAAAAAGATCTCCGTAGCGCCTGTGCCAGACCGGCATGCTATCCAGCATCACCACCAGGATGCTTAGTACGATCAGCACAAGCAGGGAAATATCAAAGATCTTTCCCGCCGGCGTATTCGATTCATAAATCACCTCCTGCAGCTTTACGCGCCAGGGAGCCATGGAATTGGTCATAATATGAATAAATCCCGGATGGTTGTCAGCCACGTTGCCAGGCAATAAAGGCTGGCTCAACAGCAAAAAGCAGAACCGGGCATTGATCAAAACCCATAAGCTTAAAAATGCATGCCCGGAGTGGAAATAAATACCTGGCGATGCCTGCTGCTGCAAATCCGGTAATGATCGGCCTGGCTGAACAACTTACCTTATATGATGAAGCATAAAAAAAGCGGGACGAGCCCGCTTTACTATTTTTCAGGATGTTTTTAATAACGGCCATCCCTTTTATCCATACCTCGGCCTATTGCATAACCACCACCGGCACCCAATACAGCACCTACTACACCACCAACTACACGGTTACGCTTGTTAATGACCGCACCTGCTGCGCCACCGGCAACACCGCCAATAACGGCACCTTTAGCAGCCTTGCTCCATCCTTTCTTTTGAGGAGCCCTCGCAGTATTTGCCGACTCGGAATTGTAGACCGTTCCATTGCTTCTGCTGGCCGAAGAGCCAGAGGAGCTGGATCTACGTGTAGTACTGGCCGACCTGGTTGATCTCGCTGCAGGCGCTGTAGCTACCGCAGCCGCGGCCGGAGCAGCAGCTGCTCCCTGGCCTAAGAATTCCCTGGCGTCTTTCAGCTCGTTCTCCGCTTTCCAGGCATGGAACTGCGACAATACAAGCGAGTCCTCTGCGGATATAGTTACAGCCGGGGCTGTTTGTACAGTAGTTTCTGCACCTGCCGTTCTAGGGTTACTGTTACAGGCTGTAATAGCTACAGCCACTGCAACGATAGGGATCACTCTTTTCATAACACTAAGATTGGGTAATACTTTTTTCATAACGATATTTTTTAGGTTGACTGATGAAACCTATAATGCCTATACCATGCCATTTGACCCCCTCGATTGTTAAAGGAATAGAAAAGAAAGCTTCATTAACAGATTTTTCTAAATCATGATCAGCCTGCTTTATAAGGGCTTCAGGCTTCGATTTCGTTGTTTTGCCCTAACAGGGATCTATAAGGGCTGTTGAAACCCAACAGCTTTGATTTCGTCATCACTTCCAACTCCCGCATATTTTCAGGATTGTGGCAAAAAAGAAACAGGTGGACAAAGCCACCTATTTAAAAAAGCACTGTGTATTACCGCCAGGTTAAGACAGGCAGCCGATGGTGTTAAGCCACATCGATATCCTTCTTTATGCCCTCCCTGCCCGGAACAAACGGAAGGGAAAGGTGAAGTACGCCGTCTTCATACTTTGCCTTTATGCCATCGGCATCTATACTTTCGTCGAGGGCAAAGGCCCTCACAAAGCCCCCACGGCTGTACTCGCGCTGTACCCAGTTAGGGCGGGGGAAACCTTCGGGCGGTGTATACGAAATGGTAAGTTCCCTGTTCTCCACCTTCACCTTGAAATGTTCTTTGATGCGGCCCGGCGCAAAGACCAGCATCTCGAAGCTGTTGTCTGTTTTGTAAATATTGACGGCGGCCCGTTGCATGGATCGGATAAACAGGGGCCGTTGCCTGTTTCCGGCTTGTTCGCCTTTTGCGGCGCATGACTGATTGTAGTACATGTTTTTTGTTTTAAATGAAAAAATAAAGAGCGATATATGATCGATTGTGATCTGCGGTTTACATTATAAGTCGTGCAGTTCCTGCACCACTTCCCTGGCTGCGTGAGCTTACAGGTATACACTCCTCCCGAACAACCGGGCCAGTTGCCGATAGACCCGCGCTATGTCAGTTTCAGACCATAGAACAGCTAAGAAAAGCGAATAATGGCAGTAGACCGGGATCCGCAGCCGTCCCATTGGCAGTTGTTTTGTCGCCCGGCATCGATTTGGTTGATTGATACCGGCCGTTGGTTGTTTCGTTTTGTAAAGGACTTCTCACATGAACAATTTTGCCGCGCCTTAACAATGCTAAATAACTCACGACATGAACCCCTTCTATTTTTCAAGCCTTGCTTTTCAAAACCAGCTCAGGATCATCAAAAGGCTCACTGCTTTCATGAACCTCACTTCCCTGCTCATCTATTTTTTCGTACGGCTGATGGTGTCTGATTTCACTTTCTCCTTTTGGGGTGAACTCATCATGCTGCTCAGGATAGGTTTTATTGGCTGTGCCTCGGCCCTGCTGCTTTATGCTGCTTATGCCTTTATAACATGGATAGAAAAAAAATTGCTAACCCGTGAAAAAAGAAATTCCTTGGGCTCCCGTGCGGCCTGCCTGCTCGCCATCTTCGCGGGTCTTGGACTGGTTTCCTGTCAGGCCCAGGTAAGCGGGATCCAAAAAGATTTCAATACCGGCCTTACCACCAGTTACAAAGGGCTTAAACCCGAAGAGGCTTTGCTCGTTATGAATGAAGAAGTGCTTGGCCACACCGACATACCACTGGGCGAAAGTTTTGTACTGATAAATAAAGGAGTGAAAGGCTTTAAAGAAAAAGACGGCAAGGTATCCGTTGGCTGTTCACTTACGATCACCGATATGAAAGGCAAGGTGCTGATGAAGGAAGCCGATCTTTTTAAAGGCAGTGATATTTTTAGCCGGTCCGGTGTTGAATACCTTAAATGCACG
>DASTPZ010000361.1:0-16061 GCA_035761965.1 Flavisolibacter sp.
CCCTTTGCGTTCACGCCGGGCATGAACCCACCGAGTGACATTACCTGCCGCTCTTCGCGGGGCGTGAACTTGACACCCGCCAGGCCAAAATAATAGTCGTAGGGGATCGGTGTTGGACCCGCTACATATTTTTTCAGGAACTCTCCTATCTCAGGATAGGTAAGCGCCGTGATCTCATCGAACAGCTCGTCGTCATTGAACGCTCTGTCCCTGCCGTAACGGACACCCAGATCGTAGGTAAGGTTGCGGAACCCGTACTGTCCGCCCGAAAGGTGAAGAAGGTAAACATCGAGGCAGGCGGCGATCAGCGCACCTTTCATGTAAACATTGGTATACTGCTTTTCATACTTGTCGGTAACAGCGGCGCTCATTTCAGTGAAAGGCAGGCTATCGTTGAAATAATTCCTGGAAATGGTGATTTTTTCAGTGAGCTTGGCCAGGAATTGGGGCACAGGCTTCAACCCATACTTTACCTGCACATGGTGGGCGGTATACTCCGTGCTGCCTTCATACAGCCAAAGGTGCTTCGAAAGAACAGGCTTATGAAAATTGAACTGCTTGATCTCCTTTGAAGCAATCGTGAGGGGCGTAATGATGTGAAAGAACTCGTGGGAGGACATATCGACCAGCGACTGCCTGATCTTTTGCGCAGGCGCTTCTGTGATGTAGTAAAAAGAAGAGGTAGAATGCTCAAGTGCGCCTTCCAAGCCGGGAGGAAAAGAATGGCTCAGGGCCGCATCTTTGAAATAATAAAGAAATGCATACTTGTTGGTCGGCAGCTTGCCGCCCAGGTAAGACCTGGTTGCCTGGAGAAGCTCAGACATCCATTCGGCGATCTGCTTCGACTGGATCATTTTCTTCGGGGCATAAACCGAAACCAGCACCTCGCAATTACCCACCCGGACGGTAGTGGTATCCGGAACGGAATACATGATCGGAGAGTCATAGAGCTCGTCTACGTTCTTCAGCTCAAAAACATCGGCGGTGGCACTTCTTTGCGCAGGCAAGGCAGTAGACGCATAGAGCGATTGGGGCTTTATCACCTGGAGCCTGAAGGGCAGCTGGTTATGGCCTTCAAAGAAGCCAAAGAAGCCTGGGGTATTGAAAACAAAATTCTTACCTGCTTCGATATTGGTGGCCGCCATCGGGAAGATGCCATGTTTTGCCTCCGAATCAAAGATATCGTCGGCCAAATAGGTGATCCGGCTCAAAGTGCTTGCATTCGATATCTTCCACTGGTTCTCGTTCATTTTTGATACAGGCAGCTGCTTCCCGGCCTTGTCAAAAGCCTTTACCTCGCTGATGAAACGCCCGTAATCGCTTACCATATAGGTACCGGGGATGATCTTTGGAAAACTGAACACCAGGGTACTCTTCTTCAATTGAGGCACCTGCAGCTCGAAGGCCAGCCGGTCGCTCTCGGCATTGTTAAGGTTCACGGTGTATTGATAACTGTTTTGTCCATAGGCGCCGCAGCTAAGGGCCAGTGCCAGTATGAACGCGCTCAAATACTTCTTCATAGTGCTTGTTCAACCTTTTGTTTGAGCGCAAACCTAGGCACATCAAGCTGAACAGGTTTATCAAAAACTGCTAATTTCCGCCGGCATCCATCCGCTAAGGCAGGCGGCGAAAAAAGAAGCCCGTTTGATAAGCAGAGCATAATGCATCGCTGCCCCGGGGAGGCTGCGGCCCTAAGCTATCCGAAGGATTTTTTCCATTTTTCGTCCCTTGGCCAGCTCATCGACCAGCTTGTCCAGGTACCTCACTTTTTGCGTAAGAGAGTTCTCGATCTCTTCAATACGGTAGCCGCATATCACACCTGTGATCAGATGGGCATTGGCGTTCAGCGAGGCCCCTGCAAAAAATTTCTCGAAGCTTGCCTTTTCAGAGATAAGCTGCTGCAGCTTTTTTTCGTCGTAGCCCGTAAGCCATTCGATCACCTGGTGCAATTCTTCTTTTGTCCTTCCCTTCTTTTCAATTTTGGTAATGTAATGGGGATAAACGGAGGCAAAGGTCATTTTGGCGATCCGCTCGTGGTCATTGGCCTTGTTCATGCTTCCAATTTATGTAAGCTCAGGAAAAAACCGGCAGTTCAGAGGGGCTTTTTTAAGAATTCTGCCGGCCTGTTTTTATTTGCCGGCAGCCAAGCCGATAAGTCAAGTTAACAGTATCCGGGCGATTTTTTCGCTCTATCCGATCTATTGGTCAAAAATAACAAGCCTGTGGCGCCGGGAGGATCACCCATTCGCTTAACGCGATTTAAGAACCGGAGGTTTCCCAGTCTTCGACCGTTCACCTGGCTAAGAGCCCGGACGACAGTTGACTTATCAAAACGGACGCTCGTATCGGCCTAATGAGCGGTTTCATTTAGAGCGTTAAGGAAGATAAGTTCACGCTGTACAGTCCTTTCAGTTAAATCCTCATCTTAAACTGTTGTTTTCCTCCTCCAAAAAGCCGAAAAACCACAGGATAAAACGATATAAATCACAGCCAACGCCCGTGACGGCCCGATAACTTCACGCCACAGTTGGCCACTGCCCGGGTTCGCCGAAAACCGGCTTACAGAGTAAGCAAAAAAGTAAACAAACATGAAACAATTCACATTGCTCCTCATAGCCTTATCAACAGCGGCTATATCTTTCTGCCAAAGATCGTCCAATCCTGCTCCGGTGAAGATCGCTTCCTATACCGCCGGTAGCTTTGTCAACCTGTTCACCTTCGATGAGGTAAAAACTGGCTTTACGCAAGCCAATGTAAATGGCCTCAATATCCCGGGAACGCTGGTAGCTTATTCGATCAGCGACCCTGCGCCGCAGGACCCGGCGGCCATTCCTTATGTCAATTATATCGTTATCGACAGTCTGGCAAGCATAAAAACAACCTTTGGACACCGTATATATAAGGTAGCAAACGGCCGGTCGATCGACTACTATATTGACCTCCAAAAAATTGAGGCAGATGACGATGTAGCCGCATACAGAGCCTGGAAGTGTACTGCAACATCCATTTGCGGAGGGTGCGATCCCGTTAGAAAAGGCTTCCTGGGCCTGGGCGGTGTTGACCATTGCGATTGCACGGGGTCCGGCGCCGCCGGTACCAGGTGTAGTTTTGAAACCTCCGGCAGCGGGTCAAGTGCCATTCCCTGGGCAGGGATTGTTGCTGCCATAGCAACCCTGATCGACGTATTTCACAAAGACTGACAAAATAAATGGGGCGGCGATGGAAAGTCGCCCCTATTTATTACTTTCAGCGAGAGTTATCTATATGAAAATATACATATCCATCTTCATAGCCATCGTCTGTACGAAACTTAATGCCCAGGAGCCGATCAGCGCAACTGACCTGCTCAGACGGTCCTATCAATACTATGCGTCTTTAACCAAAGCGAATTTTAAAGTGGACTATCTTTTCAAATCTGCTATCAGTCCCGATACGACCCATGAAGAGTACCTTGCTTCATTCGAACGTCGCGGCGATGAAAAGCGGTTCCGCCTGGCATTTGAAAACGGTCTTTTTAATCTTTACGACGACCAGACATCTTATTTCATTTCCGGGACGGATAAGACGGTGTATACAAAAAACAGCAAGGAGAACCGCAGCTCGGAAAGACTCAAGTTCTATCCTGTTTGGCTGTCGAAATTCTTTTTCTCCGAGCTGCCAAAAAAAATAACGGCACCCAGGTACTCATCGTCCGTGGAAACGCCTGCCGGCAACCTATACCTGATACGGCTCAATCATGGCAGCACAGCCATCACCATAGAAATGGACCAGGCCTATGAGATACTGAGCTTCAGTGAACAAATCGAATCATCGTTTGGCTTACAGTACAGGCACTACCGTTTTTCCAGGATCGACACGAACGAAAATCCCCGGCTGTTCGACCTGCTGCAAATGGTGAAATCCGCCTACGGCCCGCCCGACCTTCGCGCACAGAGCAAAAGTGTGCAAGGCCTGGTTGGCACATCGGCATCACTGGACAGCGTCTTTGCATCGATGCCGGGCAATACGCGCCCTGCTTACCTGTTCGTTGATTTCTTTTATAAAGCCTGCCTTCCTTGCGTTAAAAGCTTTCCTGCGCTTGTAGAGATGACAAAGACCATCAGCACGCAAACGCTGCAGGTCGTGGGTGTGGATTTTTACCCGGAGGATGCCGGGAACTGGGATCCTTTCAGAACAATGTACGGGCTAAATTACCCAATCGTGGATGGCCACAAAGCAGAAACGATCCGCAAAGCCGTTTTAAGAGATTTCCATATCGGCTTTCCAACCGGCATCTTGCTCGACAGCCAGGGAAAGATACTGGCTGTTTTCGAAGGGTACGACAAACGACTCTTTCAGAAAGTAAGCAGTTATTTACAATAAACTGCCCCAATCGGGCCTAAATTATTGCCATGCGCCAATTGTTTCTGTTTTGCTGGACAGGCATACTATGTCTTCAATCGATCGCACAGCCAAAGCAGGCCCTGCCGGACTCGCTTCAAGAGACCATTACGATTAGCAAACAAAACAAAGTTTTGAGCAGCACGATTGACTTCCTTGACGCCTCGATCAGTTCCATAAACGCTTTTGAAAGCCTGCTAAAGAAAGACTCGTATCGGAACAAAGTCAGCTCTTTCAATAATCCGGCCTCTGCCGATATGGGTTTCAACCTGCAGAATGAAATCCAGGTTGCACTAAAACCGATTTTGCAAAAGTCGAGATCAGTTAACCCGGCTAAATTCTCCGAGGTTGTGAACTCGATCGTTACCAATACCGGCCAGTTATCGGCAGGCAGGCTGCTATTCTCCATAAATCCCGTGTTTCAGTCGGTTGTTGGCCTGGTTGGCAACCTGGCCAGTAAAGAGAGGCATGTTCATAAAGAAGACCTGGACACGTTCATCATTTCAATCTCTAAATACTTCGAGCAGTTCAATCGTCTTCAGACATCGAATATAACATTGGATCAAAAGCTTGAACGGCTGAAAGCGAGGCTTAAAGACATCCAGTTCGACTTGAAAGAAATACTGATTGACTTTATCCTGCTCTTTCACCCGTCAAATACAAGAAGCGGGTTAAGGCAGATGTCCAATGAGGCATTGCTGCTGAAATACCTGGACAAGTCCTTCATAGAGCTCCCGGTAAACCGGCCGGAGGGGACCAGGTTCAGGTATCCGACCGATGCCATAAAATCACTTAAAGACATCGCAAACAACCTGCAGAAGATTTTTGACGAATATCAAAACACCTACTATTCAAATTACCTCGAAATCAGGCAAATCCTCCAGGATGCAAAAACACTGGGCAAATCGGTCAATGCACAAAGAATAGATGCTGCTATCAGGGAGCTGGATTACCTTTTTGCAGAGAGCAGGTCTTCAGACATACTTAGTCTCCGCCTGGCTACGCTGTTTGAAAAACTGGGCCTGCTGGTTAAATGGGAACAAGCCTAGTTTTTCCTGTATAAAAAGGAAGGATTAAGGCCGAACTAAATGCGTATGGCAGAACTAGAAATCCGAGAACCTTTCACTTGCAGTTTTACTTGAACCGGGCTCGATACACGATAGTAAGGGCGTGAACAAGATATGCTGCCCGAAACTACCCTCTCCTGCCATCATAATAGCCGGAAACGCTCTTGGCTGTATTGGCCTCAATACCGGATCTTTTATTATGTTTAATACAGGATGAATAAACTCAAAGATCAATCCGGCCATCTGAAGCCAAAAAAACACTTCGAGCTCCTTGACGGACTGAGAGGCGTTGCCGCGCTGGCGGTTGTTGTCTTTCATTTCATGGAATGGGTTTTTACCGATTTTAGCCGAAATTTTATTGCCCATGGTTTTCTGGCGGTGGACTTTTTTTTCTGCCTGTCGGGTTTTGTGATCGGCTATGCCTATGATGACCGCATCCGCCAAACCGGGAAAGCCGCATTCTTCAGGTCGCGGCTCATAAGACTGCACCCACTGGTGATCCTGGGCTCCGTTCTCGGTCTGCTGGGCTTCCTCTTCGATCCTTTTGCCCCATCTGTTTACGATACCGGCAAACTTGCCCTGTTCTTTGTTTGCTCGCTCCTGCTTATCCCGCTGCCACTGATGGAAGAGCGTGCCTTTAACCTCTTTCCCTTCAATGCACCCGCCTGGTCGCTGTTCTGGGAGTATGTAGCCAATATCATATATGCCCTTGTACTTTACAAGATCGGCCGCCGCTCCCTGCTTGTCTTGACAGTTCTTGCCGCAGTAGGCATTTGTTTCGTAAGCTATCGCACAGGCAACCTGCTGGGCGGATGGTCAAAAGATAATTTTTTGGATGGCGGAGCGCGTGTGGCTTACTCCTTTTCGGCAGGACTGCTGCTGTACAGGTCCAATTGGATCATTCCCAACAGGCTGGGGTTCGCCGGCCTTGCTGTTTTGCTGTCGCTGGCTTTTATCATGCCCTGGTCTGGTTGGAACTGGCTCACCGAGCCCCTGGTGGTGCTTTTTTATTTTCCTCTGCTGGTCTCCTTAGGGGCAGGCTCAAGCCTCTCGCGCAAGCTGGCAGGACTTTGCCGGCTCTCAGGCAAGCTCTCCTACCCGCTTTACATGACACATTATGCGGCCATATGGATATTTGGAAACTATCTCACCAGCAGGAAGCCATCCATGGAAGAGCTGCCTTATATTATTGCAGCAGGCATTGTTCTGCTGATCATTGTAGCCTATCTGTCGATGAGGTTTTACGATATTCCTGTGAGACAGTACCTATCCGGGAAAAGCAATAAGGATGCGAATCATAGACCTGCCCGAGCGGAGAACCGGCATTAGTCTTTTTCTGAGTATGCTTATTAGACCCTTCGACAATCATACTAACTGCGCGCCTCCGCTTTTATCTGTTTGAGTTTGATGCGAACAGTTATATGTAATCGGAATTCTGCAATCTTATCCAGTTGTGATGAGACTGTCTTGTCCAGTTTCCAGATTTCTTCGATCCATTGAACGGAGCCCACTGGGTGATGGGACATATGGCCCGACCCTGTACGATATCGCGCCAGGCCTATATCCCACATATCAACATTGGTTTCAATTAAGCAGAGTCGTTGAAACGAACTGAGATAAGCCACGAGTGCGGTCGATTAGCCGACAACCCAGCCGCCGCCAGGCCGGCCTGGCAGGATCGCCTAGGCAACTTGGCATCCGCCCTTTTGTAACTGTAGCCGGGCCAGACCACCTATGACCAGGACTGCATTTACCGCCTTATCTTAGAGGCAAATCCCAGTTCTACCATGGACGCTTCTCTTCAAGGGCCTGCCTGCCGGTTGTGCGGCGAAACTGTCACCCGAACCTATTGTCCCAATTGTGGGCAAAAGCTTAGCGCCAAACGCATCACCCTGCCCGACCTTTTGCATGAAGTGTTTCATTTTTTCACGCATCTCGACAAGGGTTTTCCTTATACGTTAAAACAACTGGTCAAGGCGACCGGCCGGATGCAAAAAGAATATTTGGAAGGTGACAGGAGCCGGCACCAAAAGCCTTTTTCGATGTTCTTTATCTCCGCCACCCTGAGTGCGCTGGTATATTATTGGGTGAACCGCACCCTGTTGCAATACTGGAATGCCGGCGACCAGCACGAAGCGGAGTTCTTCAATCATTACTGGGTCGTGCTTCATAGCTGCCTGTTGCCCCTGTATACGCTGATCACCTACCTCTGTTTCAGGAAAGCAGGTTATTTCTATGGAGAGATAGCCGTCTTTCAACTTTATACCTTTTCGATCGTATTGCTGGCATTGGCACTCTTGCAGACGGGAAAATTCATCGAGCCCTCACTGGAGACCAGGTATATAGAAGTACCCCTTTTACTCGGCTATACCACGGTAACCAACCTCCGTTTCTTCTCCAGGCTAAAGCGGCTTCCCATCGTACTGCTCAGCATCCTCAATATCGGCCTCACCTTCCTGGTAGCGGCAATTGTCCAGGATGCGCTTATCCAGTGGCTTTATAAAAGCTGAGTGCTGATCACGCATGAGCTATACTAAAGCTTAGCATCCGCTCTCAGTCCTACCATATTTCTTCAAATAACTGAACGGGCAAGAAAAACAGCAGGGACATAAAGGAAGTATCAGGCACCAGATCTAATTGCCTGCCGCTTGCATAAGAAGGAATTATGAAAACAATACCTAGGTGTATCAGGAATTTTGTCTCAAAAATTCATAGCCGTTCGATACCAACACTAGCAAGCTTTTCCGCCAGATCAGGATCGTGATGCTGCGGATCTGCAATAAAGGGACTATTCAATCATATTTGCCGAAGCTGGATAGCCCTCATTACGAAGATTGCTAAAATAAACACGATCAATTTTTTTTCGCAAGTGCCTGTTCTTTTTTCCACATCATACTGCAAGCGGCGTCCTTTTATTATACTTTTTCTCCCGGCAATATCAAACCGAATATCACTGCCTCGCCTGCTTAAACCCCATGACCATCCCTCAATTTTATCTTTCTTTTCAATTTTTCTATCCTTTATTGGCTTTAATATTGAGAAAGCTATTACATGAAAAGCATGCTTTTGACCCTCCTTACCTGCCTGGCCTTAACAGTTGCCGCAAAGGCTCAGCAGGCGAACGGGCGGTTGGATATTCAGTTGAACAAAAGACTCCTGCAACCTGGCGATTCTTTAGAGGTAAGGGTGGATTATAAAGATACCAGCGGCAAGCTCTTGGCTCAATCCCTGGCCACGCTGCAGTTGATCATCGAACATGAAAAAGGGCAGCAAACCCGCCTCCGCTGGCCGGTGATCAATGGCAGGGCTTCCGGCACCCTGCATCTGCCCGATTCGCTGCCCCTTGGCAAATACACCCTGCTGGCTGGCCTGCAGCGGAATTTCTTCGAGCTGGCTGGTAAAATACAGGATGGCAGGAACATCGGGAGCATACAGGCCATGCTTCTTACCAAAACAGGCGACTGGGACGAGCAGACAATCAGCGTGTCAACCGACGGCAGGTTTGTGATCGATAACTGGCTGTTTGAAGACAATGCCCTGATCGCATTCTCCAGGACGGGAAACAATAAGCAGCCCTTGGATATACGCGTTACAACACAACTTGACTCCAGTTATCAACCCCTTGCAGTAGCCGGACTTGCCTTCTATGTAGGCAACCCGCCGGCGGCGGTAGATGCCATCCTTGACCGACCTGTGGAAGCTGCCGAAGCTTTTTTTGCAGACAGGGGTTTAGAACTGCCTGCAGTGATAGTAAAAACGACGGCCAAAACCCGCGCAGAACAGTTCGACGAGGAGTATGCCAGCGGCTTGTTCCAATCTGCAAACGCCAGGTTGATCAGCATTATGGACGATCCGAGCGCACTTGGCTTTTCCAATATCTTTTCCTTTTTGCAGGGAAGGGTTGCGGGTTTGCAGATAGCCTCGGCTGGCTTTAACGGAGCCGCAGCCTTGTGGCGGGGCAACCCGGTCACCTTCTTTATGGATGAAATGAGGGTATCGCCACAGCTGCTTGCTAACATACCTATGGCCGATATTGCCATCGTAAAAGCGTTTCCCCCTCCATTCTTTGGGGCTCCCGGCGGAAACGGCGGTGCGATCGCCATCTATACCCGCCGCGGCGGAGAATCAAGCTATCTTCCCGTCAACAGGCAGGTGTTCAGGGTAAGGGGCTATACACCATCTTCAACGGTGCTGAATATGAACAAGCTTGTTATTTAGAAGTAAAAGACAGGGAAGGAAGATAAGAACTGCAAATCCTTGAACCCCGATGCTCAATACTAATTAAGATTGAATCATGCCGTTCTCTATAGACAACCGACTCATTTGATTAAAGAACAACCATGCAGATTCCGTTTTAAAAAACAGGTCATTCGGAAACTTTATCCGCAGGCCTAAAAAATTGAGTCCTCATCCTATAACCCATTGCGGGTTCCCGATCCAGGCCCGCCCGAAGCGCTTGGGCGTTTAATGGCTGGTTGACCATTGTACATTAGGTTTGCAGAAAATAAAACAGATGTCAGCTAACGATACATCGTCAAAACTCCGGCACGAACAGGTGCAATACCTCGAATTTCTTTCCAGCGACCTTGCGAGGGCCAAAGCATTTTACACCAAGGCCTTTAACTGGAAGTTTACCGATTATGGGCCCGACTATACTTGTTTTGAAGGCGATTTTGTTGATGGAGGATTTACCACCGGCAACCCGGTCAGGGGCTCAGTGCTCGTGATCCTCTATTCCGCCGACCTCGAGGCAACCAGGGACAAGCTGATCGCTGCGGGCGGAGCCATCGAAAAGGAAATATTTGCCTTTCCCGGCGGCCGGCGTTTTCATTTCATCGATCCGGATGGTTATGAATTAGCAGTTTGGTCAGAACGCTGAAACCGCCTGGCTTCTGCCAATCCCGTACAAGCGGCATCCATTCCTTTTCCACTTTCTTATGGTCCGGTCCAAAAGCATGACCGCCCTGGAAAACGAATAGCGCAAAGCACATGATCTTATGCACAAGCAAGGATTGGCAGCAAATAAAACTTTCTCTGAAGGAACCAGTTTATCGTTCAGGGATGCACCGGGTAAACGGGGGAGGTATCATCGCACCGCGCAGTTCGTTGCTGTTGCGAAGGGCCGATATATTTGTGCCGTCCGGGCCCTAATGCATAACCGGGCCGAAAAGATCCATCGCACAGGTATTCTCAAAGCGTTTTTCTATCGCATCCGACCTTGTTCCGCCGGGGAGAGAGACGATCAGCTATTTCTTTCGATCAGCTTGTATCCATGTCCCCTGATGGTGAGTATCTCCACGGACTTGTCGTTATCGAGGTAGTTGCGCAGCCTGTTGATGTAAACGTTCATGGTCTTATTGTTGAACACATTGTCGCTGCCCCATAGCTCCGCCAGAAGCGCCTGGCGGTCGACAAGGGTCGATTTCGCCTCGCAAAGCTTTTTCAGCAGCTCGGCTTCCTTATACGAAAGCTGAAACCGGCTCGTACCATTCGAAAGCTCCTGCGTAGCCGTGTTAAGCGTAAAGCTGCCCAACCTGTACAATTCATTTGCCGCACGCGGGACATTGCCCGAAACCCTGGCAAAGGACCTGATCCTTGCGATCAGCTCTTCCATCACAAATGGCTTCCTGATGAAATCATTGCAGCCCAGTTCGAAAGCCTTTACCAGGTCCTCGGTAAGTGGTTTTGCGGTTAGCATAATGATGGGCACATCCCTGTTCACCGCCCTGATCTGCTTTACCGCGCTAAAGCCATCGCTTCCGGGCATCATGATATCGATAATGACGATCCTTGGATGCAGGGAAGCAAACAGGCGATACCCTTCGTCCCCATTCAGCGCATAGCTAACGTCAAAGCCGTAAAGGGAAAGCGTATCCTTCAGTATCTGGCAAAGCTCAACCTGGTCTTCTATCAATAAGATCGGTATCATAGGTCTTTAGGTAGCGTTATAATGAATTCTGTCCCCGAGCGCAATCTCGAATGCACCGAAATATGGCCCGAATGTTTTTTTACAATGCTGCTGACATAGTACAGGCCAAGCCCGAATCCCTTTATGGACTGAGCATCGCCCTGCGGCACGCGAAAGAACTTTTCAAATATGTTTTTCACGAATTGCGGCGGTATTCCCATTCCGTTGTCGCGGACACTTATGGTGCAATCGCGGCTATTCTCGACAATATCAATAGTAATATCCACAGATTCACCTGAATACTTGATGGCATTGTCTATAATATTATGAAAGGCCGTTTCGAGATGGAGCCGGTCGCCATGGATAAAAACAGGTCCTTCCCCCATGAGCCGGAAGCTGACGGGTTTCCCCTGCAGAAGGGAGCGGCTTTGTATAAGCTCGCTGAAAAGCGCACGCAGATCGATTCTTTCTTTTTTCAGGGTAAAATCCGAAACATCCTGCACGGCTGCATCCACTATCCTTTCCACGAACTCGTTAAGCAGGTGCAGCTGCTTTTTGCTCGTATGCAGGTAAAAATTAGTGCGTTCAGCTGCGGGCACATGATGTTCCAGGGCTTCCAGTCCCGCCGAAGCTATCGTGATCGGCGTTTTCATTTCGTGGGTGATATTGTTGATAAAATCCGTCTTCAGCTCGTTGGTTCTCTTTTGCCTCCTGATGGTCTTGTATACAAATATGAGCGCCGTGTTGCCAATGACCAGGATGGATGCAAAAGCCACCATGGGCCACAAAAGATCGTTCCTGGTAAAGGCGGGATCAGCTTTGACCTCGGCAAAGATCATCGTATTGGAGCTGTAAGGCAGGCGCGCCGGGCTGGTGGAATAGGCATATTCCTTCCTTCTTTTCTGCGCCCACTTGATGGGGATCTGCTGCCGCTCAATTCTTTTTCCCGTCAGTGTGATCGTATCGAGGCGATACCCCGCACGTACATTTTTCGAAAAAAGCGTTTTCCGGAAAATGCTGTCGATGGCTCCCAGGTCGATCGTCCTGAAGACCACGCTGTTCAAAACATTCTCTATGAAGAGCGGCTCAACCGTGTCTGCCGCAAGGGTTGAAAGCGATGTGCTTAATTTCACGCTTTGCGAATCCTTTTGGCTTAGCTCAATATTTTCCCGGCCATAAACGATCCAGGCATGAGCGGGCATGGATGCGCTGTCGATCACCTTCAGCTTGTTGTAATCGGAAAGCGTGGCAAGCAGAGAGGTTGAACAGGCCGAAGCAAACTTCGCCTTTGCTTCGGCAATACGTTCCAGTATCAGGTATACCTGGAGTGCATTGAAGGATAAAAAGAATAAAAAAATAAATAGACTTGCTACCCGCGCAGAAGGTTTCATCAGCTGCAATTGAGGCACGTAAGATAAGGCGGTATGCAGGATACCTCCAACATATTTTATATGAACTGCATAAGTTGACCAGTAAGGATCACAGCATAAAAAAGCCATCACCGGCTGTCATCTTATTGACGATCATTTGCCTGCGTCGCTTACCATTTATCAGACATTTATTTTCATTTACCTTAATTAAGCTGAATTAGCCGTTTCTTCTCCTTCTGCGTGCTTGTTTTGTTCTTCTAATATCAATATCAAAACAACTCGGTGTATGAAGAAAAGAACGATCTATAAAACAGTTTTCATGCTCGCCTGCTTTTTTACCCTGGCCATTTATGGCAATGCGCAGGAAGCTGCTGTCAAAGGCAGACTGGTCGACAGCGCTTCGGCCAAGCCGGTTCCAGATGCCACGATCAATTTCCAGGAGCTGGAGAAAAAAATCTCCAGGACAGTGGTCTCGGATAAAACTGGAGCCTTTCAAACGAGCCTGCCGCAGGGCAAGTACAAGGTACTGGTTACACATGGAAGCTTCAGGAAAAAGGGCATGCCGCTGAAGGTAGAGGGCCAGCCTGTCGACCTTGGCAGCATACAGCTGGTGGCCCTGGTTAAAAACCTCGCCGAAGTAACGATCACCGCTTCCAAGCCCCTGGTGGAGCAGCAGAGCGACAGGCTTATTTACAATGTGGAGGAAGACCCGGCGGCAAAATCTGAATCGGCCAGCGATATATTGCGAAAGACACCTTTTGTGAACGTCGATGGTGATGGCGCCATCCAGGTAAACGGCCAATCGAATTTCAGGGTACTGCTCGATGGAAGAGAAACAGCCCTGTTCTCCCAAAATGTAAAGGAGGCCCTGAAAGCTTTCCCCGGCGCCACCATTTCGCGGATCGAGGTCATCACCTCCCCTTCTTCAAAGTACGATGCGGAGGGCGTTGGAGGCATTATCAACATCATCACCAAAAAGAAGCTTGCCGGTTATAACGGAACGGTGAATTCAAGCGCAAACAGCATTGGTCATAAATCTGGCGGTGTAAATTTCAACCTCAAGACCGGTAAGCTGGGCATATCCGGAATGTACAACCTCATGGGTAACCGCGGCCTGCGCTCCCGTCAGTTGGCCACTACCACCCCCGACCTGCCGGTTGCTTACGCCAGGAGGCAGGTAGGCGGCGGGCGTGAGACAGATCTCTTCTTCCACCAGGGAAACCTGGAGCTTAGCTACGACCTGGACAGCGCGCATACGATTGTTGTTTATGGAAACATGGGAAGGAACAGCAATGAGGCGGTGAATGATTACACCATCAATACCCTGTTTGCCAACGGAAGCTCAGATATCAGTCCCTACTTCCTGGAAACGGATTTTTCAATGCCCACGCATGGTTTTGGCGGAGACTTTATCCGGAAATACAAGGGCAAGCCGCAAAAGGAGCTGACCTTCCGCTTCCAGGCATTGTACAATACGAACCGCTCTTTCACCAACAGCCAGCAGCTTATCGGCGGCTCGGACAGGTTTATCCTGAACAACAGCGAGGCCTTCAACAACGAATACACTGCACAGGTGGATCTGATCGAGCCGCTGAACAAGACCACCCGGCTCGAGACCGGTCTGAAAGCTATTCTACGGAATGCCTACTCTGATTTCGAAAGCCTGGTAAGGTTCAGCAAGTCCGACCCCTACAGCATCGACCCTGCCAATAGCGACAGGTTCTCTTACGACCAGGATGTGTATGGCGGCTATGCCTCCGTGAATAAGATCACCAAGTTCATTACCGCCCGGATCGGGCTGCGCGTGGAGTATACAAGGGTTTTTGGAGATTTTACCGGCACCCTTACCACGGTGACGCAGCGGTATACGAATTTCATTCCCAACCTGCTGCTGTCAAGACAGTTCAGTAAAACCATGAGCTCCAACTTCACCTACAGCATGCGCCTGGGCAGGCCATCCATCATGAGCCTGAACCCTTTTGTCAACAATAGCGATTCGCTGAACATCAGCTTTGGCAACCCTGACCTCGGGCCACAATACATCCACAGCGCCACCTGGCAGGTGCGCTTTTTCAAGGGCAATAAGTTTATATCCCTTCAGTCCGGGTTCAACCTTTCCAACAACGCCATCATCCAAAACCCGAGCTTCGACCCCAGCACGGGCATCACCCGGACCACCAGTGCCAACGCAGGAAAGTTCAGGGAATATGTGCTTGGATTTGTCTCCAACCTTCCCGTAGGCACCAAATGGAATTTCGCCGTAAATGCAACGGGACGTTTGGCAAGGCTGCGCAACAGCCTGCAGACTCCCTGGACAAGCTCCACTGCCGGCAATGCGAACGCAAACATCACGTATAAGGTCTCCCCGCTGTTCACCATTGCATCGAACAATGGTTATTTTATACCGCTGCGCATGCCCAATGCCACCTTCCCGGACAACTATTTCTATGGCTTCAGCTTTATCCACAAATTCCTGAAAGGCAAGCTGACGGTCACTGCCAATATCACGAACTTCCTGGAAGACAAAAGGAGGCTGCGCTTTTTATCGGAAAACGAATTCTTTGTTACGGAGAATGTCAACAGGATACCTTTCCGGAATTTCGGGCTGGCATTCAGCTACAATTTCGGAAGGCTGAAGGAAAATGTTTCGAAGAAGAAGGGCGTTACCAACGACGACCAGGTGCAGTAAGTCTTGCCTGAGTTCCTGCGGGACGCATGTACATAATCGCCGGTTAGCAATGAACCCTGGTAATGCATAATTGCCAGGGTTCTCTATTTTCCGGGTGCCGTATGAAGCAAAAGATTGAACAGGATACACCAAAGCCCGTGAATAAAAAGCCTAAGAGATTCCCGAAAGCGGATTTTTTGAATCCCGCGCGGGTTAAACCTTCGGTATAATTCTAACGGGAAGCAGGTAAGATCTTTCATTAACATATTGGTCGCTGCGCAGCACGCGTCCTCAATTCATTCCACGGCTGTCTTTTCCATCAGTTAATTTTTCCTGCAGTGTTTTCTCATAGGTCACATCTTCCGCCAATCCTATGATCTGCTTTATCCTTCCCTTTTCTGTTTTGAAAATGCGGTCTTTTGATCGGAACCACCGGTAGCCACCATCTACTTTGATGCGGAACTCATTGTCCCTGGTTTCATCCGCCTGCAATTTCGATAGCTGGTCGAAATAATCAACCCGCCTGGAGAGATCATCGGGGTGAAGTATCATCTTGAACAGGTGGGGCCCCATACTGTAAACATAGTCCTGCTGGATGTCTGTCAAATCCCTGATCCGCTGGTTGATGTAGATGAAACGCTGCTCATCAAGGTCAAACACATAGATCA
>DASTPZ010000362.1:0-13724 GCA_035761965.1 Flavisolibacter sp.
CAATGGCAGCTTCAAGGGCAATGCGCTTGTCGGTTTCGGTTTCGTGCTGCTCGTTCAGTTCCTTAAAGGTGAGGTTGAAGCCTTCCAGGGCTGCCTTGGCCAGCTCCACGCTGATCTCTCGGTAATCTTTTTTGATCTCGTAGTACTTCTGGGCTTTTTTGGCCTGGTTCTCCAGTGTTTTGAGCTGGTTGTTGATCTCAAAGAGCAGGTCTTCTATCCTGGCAAGGTCTTGTTCGGTAGCATCGAGCTTTTGCCTTGCTTCTTTTTTCCTGGTTTTATAGATGGAGATGCCGGCAGCCTGCTCGAGCATGCGGCGGCGGCTATTGTCCTTGTCCTTTATAAGGTCATCCACCATCCCGAGCTCGATGATGGCATAGCTATCGGTGGAAACGCCCGTGTCCATGAAAAGGTTCTGGATGTCTTTCAGGCGGCATTGCACATCATTCAGACGGTATTCGCTTTCGCCGTTCTTATAGAATTTCCGGGTAATGGTTATGGTGCTGAATTCCGTCGGCAGCAGGTTCTTCGTATTTTCGAAGGTAAGGCTTACCTCCGCCAGGCCGCTGGCGCTGCGGGTCTTGGAGCCATTGAATACCAGGCTTTCCAGGTTCTCGGAACGCAGGTGGGAGATCTTTTGCTCCCCGATCACCCAGCGGATGCTATCAACGATATTGCTCTTGCCGCAGCCATTGGGCCCCACAATTCCGGTGATATTCTCGTCGAAGCTCACCAGGGTTTTGTCTGCAAAACTTTTGAAACCCTTGATTTCCAATGATTTTAGTCGCACTCTTTCAGCATTTTTGTGACTGGCAAAGATAACGGAATGCGCCCATACTCAGCTTTATTTCGGTGCAGGCCCCTGGCTGTTTATGCCCATTTTTTACACAGGAGGTACCGGGCGCCGCAAGGGGTATTTGAATCTTGCCAAAACATTATTAATCGCGAGCGACTGTTTTTTTTGGCTAAATGTTAATCCATGGGCGAATGGTCAGGCATCGGGCTTCAGTCGATGCATACAAGCCATCTTAAAGGCAATTATTAAAATCGGATGCTTTTTACCAAATTTGCACTCAATAAAACCGAATAGCATGACCATCATAGTACCGATCGACTTTTCACCCATCTCGCTTAACGCCGCGAATTTTGCGGCTAAAATGCTGGCAGGACAGTACGAAGCAGCGCTGGTGCTTTACCATGTTTACAAGGAGGCAGGACAAGAGGCTATTGTAAGGCAGGAGCTCAGAGAGGTAAAAGACAGCCTGCTGGATGAGAACGTGGTAAAGATCGAAACGGTGGCAGAGCAAAGCGATGATTTTATCGAGAGCCTCGACCGCAAGGTCCGTCATCTCGATGCCTCACTGGTGGTGATGGCCATCACGGAAAAATCAAAGCTGGAGCAGGCCATTAGCGGCAGCAATTCGCTTCGAATGATCGAGCGCAATCTTTGCCCCGTGCTGGTGATACCGCATGATGCACGCTTCAATACGATCAGGAACGTAGCCCTTGCTTCTGATTTCAAGGATGTTGAGCATTCCATACCGCTGGTGCCGGTGAAAAAGGTGCTGAACCTTTTCAGGCCCAACCTGCATATCGTAAACATCAACAGCGAAATCTATGTGTCGCTGAACCAGCAATACATTGAGCAGAGAACACGTATGCTTGAGATGTTCGAGGAATTCAGGCCCGAATTCTACTTCATCACTACCTTTGACTTTCACGAGACGCTCAGGCAGTTCATTGCCGATAAGCAGATCGACATGGTGCTTACTTTCCCACGCTCGCATTCCTTTATCAATAACCTGATCAAAGGAAACAATACCAAAAAGCTGGTATTGGAAAGCGCGGTACCTGTGCTTGCCGCACATGAGTAAGGAAGGGCCAGGCAGCTAGCCTGCTGCCCCGCAGCCTGCAAATATCACCGGGGTATGCCCGGTTTGCCGTTGGCCCCTGCCGGCGGCTTCAAAAAACGATTGCCCGTTATGAAGAACATCAAATTGATCGAAGTGCCCTCGGAGATCGGCGCCGGTACCCGTGGGGCCAGCCTGGGAATAGAAGCTATCAAGATTGCAGCGCTCGATTTCATGAGCAATTTTTTCATCCACTTTCCTTCCGAAAGGATCCCGGTTGAAAACAAGCTGCTTTATGAACCGATCGAGTCGCCATATGCCAAAAGGATAAAAGGCATTGTTTCCATGTACGATAAGGTGAGCAAATCTGTGGCAGATACGATCAAGAACAATTTTTTCCCCGTGGTGATCAGCGGCGATCATTCCACCTCCGGCGCTTCCATTGCAGGCATCAAGATGGCAAGGCCCAAAAGCAAGCTTGGTGTGATCTGGATCGACGCCCACGCTGACCTTCACACGCCTTACACCACCCCTTCGGGAAATATGCACGGCATGCCACTGGCCATTACCATTAACGAAGACAACAAAGAGTCCGCCGTGCACGAACTTGACGGCGAAACCATCCGACAGTGGAACTACCTGAAGAACATAGGCAAGATCGCGCCGAAGGTGCTGCCGGAAGATGTGGTCTATATATCGCTGCGCGACTATGAGCGGGAAGAAAAGGCCCTGATCGACAAATACGGAATCAAGGTCATTTCTACCAAGGAAGTGCGCAGTAAAGGCCCCGAGAACATCGTAAGAGCCGTTCTGCGCTACCTGAGCGATTGTACCGATATTTATATCTCCTTCGACGTCGACAGCCTGGATTCCTCGATCAGCAAAGGAACGGGCACGCCGGTGAACAACGGGCTAAAGGAAAGGGAGGCCGAAGACCTGATCAGCAAATTCATGCAGAACCGAAAGGTCTGCTGTTTCGAGATCACCGAGGTCAATCCAACCCTGGACAAGGAAAACCTGATGGCGGAGATCGCTTTCAACATCCTCCAGCGCAGTGTTAACGTGCTGATGATGAGCTAGCGCACGAATTGCACGATTTTTAGAGAGCTACGATTGATGGATTTATTATCCCAAGCCGGTTTTTTGGTTTTCTGGCGGGCGCGGCCTTACATTCGCAAATGATCAAAATCCTCATCCCGGCGCTTATACTTCTGCAAGTACAGGCACAAGCGCAAACTACCTACACCGATTCGGCCGAAGCCCATATCCGTAAATACGTTGAACAGCATGAAGTGGTAAAGGATGCTGCGGATAAAAAAAGACTGCAATTCTTTAGCGCTGATCCGGCTTACCGGGTTCTTGCCTCATTTGAGAAAAAAGAAGGGAGTTCTTGGTTCGAGATGAAGACTTCCGGCTCCATCAGGCAACTGTTCCGCGTATACGGCGTGCTGCACTTTAAGCTGGCAGACACCAGCTTGACATTGAATGTTTACCAGTCGCAGGGTCTTATGCAGGTTGAAGGATATAAAACCTATCTATTCCTTCCTTTTACCGATGGCACTACCGGTAACGAAAGCTACGAAGTGGGGAGGTATATCGATCTCAGGCAGGAGGATATCAGGAACGGCCAGGTCTATATCGATTTCAACAAGGCTTACAACCCTTACTGCGCTTATGCAAGCTCCTACAGCTGCCCCATTCCTCCAAAAGAGAACAACCTGCCCGTACGCATCATGGCAGGTGAAAAAAAATTTGCAAGCCGGTAACCATGGTATGAGTTCCGGTATAAAATAAAGGCCGCTGCCTGTTGGCAGCAGCCTTTATAACCACACGAAACCTGTGCTATGCTAGTTGTTGGCAATGATTTGGGCGCCAAGGGCCTGAACGCCTGATCCGCCAACAAAACCTTTGGCAAATACAGTGTAGATTTTTCCTGCAGTCAATGTAACGCCTGGCAGGGGCAGTACCACCGTATTTGTACCTGCGAGCCTTACTTCGAGGTTATAAGTACCTGCGTCAAGTGGTGTGAACGCACTTACGTTGGCATTGGTTGCCTGGTCGTTGAACATGCGGTTACCGAAAAGTACGGCGCCTCCTGCTAAAGCAATATCTACAGCCGGTGCGTTAGCGCTGAAGTGGAAGAAGCGCACATGTGCCTTGCCTGCGGCAGGTGTAGCCAGGTTGTCTACTACAACAGCAGGCTTGAGCTTGGCAACCGAGTCAATGGCGAACACCGAATAGCTGGTATTGGCAGCCAGGTTTACATCGGCATTGATCGGAAAGGTTGTGGAATTGCCTGTCGCAGAAACCTTGATATTGGTATTGCCGGCATTTACGTTGGTGTAGGGCGAATTGTTTGGATAGGCAACGTTGGTGAGCGCGATGCTGTTGTTGATCCTTACATCTACATTGGGTGCGTTGGGCGAAGCATGAACAACCATCACCCTGGCTGTGCCTTGGTTCATGTCATCGTCGTCATCGTCGTCGCAACCGGTAAATACAAGTCCTAATCCTGCAATTGCTAGCATTCTCCATAGTAGTTGTTTCATATAAGATGTTTTGTTCACCTTAACAACAATTGGCAAAATAAGGTTCAACAAAACCGAATTTTTTTTGGCTGTAAATGCAGGGGCCGCTTGACTTTACTTTCTTGTTCAGTTTGGACGTTCATTTCAAACGCGGTAATTTAACAAGATGGCAAAACATAGGGATATGGCGTCGCCTGGTCTAATTGTTGGCTGTGTTTTTTCGTCTATTGTTAAACGTTAACCTGATAAATATCGCCATGGAAGCAGCTGAATATGATGTGATTGTTGTTGGGGCCGGTGCTGCCGGATTAATAGCAGCCTGGGAGATCGGTATGACCGGGAGGAAGGTAGTCTTGCTGGAAGCAAGAGAAAGGATCGGCGGCCGGGTCCATACGGTTAGCGATCCGCTTTTTGATCTGCCTGTGGAGCGCGGTGCGGAATTCATTCATGGCAATCTGCCATTGTCACAACTGCTGCTCCAAAAGGCTGGCATCAGTTATTATCCTGTAGAAGGCAGCGTATGGCGGCATACCTCGGGGATAATAGAGGAGCAGGACGACTTCATAGAGAATTTTCCGCTGCTTGAAAAAAAGTTTGCCTTGCTCGAAGAAGACATGCCGGTTTCGGTCTTCCTTGACCGTTACCTGTCTGGCGAGGAATACAAAACACTTCGCTTTACATTGGCCAGTTATGTTGAAGGCTATAATGCCGCGGATACCGGCCGGGCCAGCAGCTTTTCGCTGCGTGAGGAAATGCTGAAATCGGATGATGAGCAATTCCGCATCGAGGGCGGCTATGGCGGGCTGATCGGTTTCCTTGAAAGCCAATGCCGCAGCCATGGCGTAGATTTTTTTCTTTCACACCCCGTAACCGTCATCAGCTGGAAGCAGAACGAGGTTGAGGTTATCTGCAGATCGCAGCAATTCACTGCGTCAAGGATACTCATCACTGTCCCGGTTGGTGTGCTGCAGACAGGAGCTCTCCGGTTCGAGCCGGGCATACCGGAAAAAATGGAAGCAGCCGGCCGGCTTGGCTTTGGGGGTGTGATCAAGCTCCTGCTTTCATTCGATAAGCCGTTCTGGACAGATCCGCAGCTTGCGCAAGGAAAGAACCTTTCCGATATGGGTTTCCTGTTTACAAAAACCGCCGTTCCGACCTGGTGGACCTATTATCCCAAACGTTCATCCCTGCTCACAGGATGGTTGGGTGGCCCAAATGCGGAACGGCTCAAAGACCTGGAAGACGAGGCTTTGCTATCCCTTGCGCTCGATTCGCTGTGCGGGATATTCGAACTGAAAAGGCGGCAACTGGAGCAACAGCTAAAGGCATGGCATATAGCCAACTGGATAAACGATCCGTTTACCTGCGGCGGTTATTCCTATGATGTAGTGGATGGCACAAGCATGAAACAGCTCATCAAAACGCCTGAGAAAGATACCCTTTTCTTTGCCGGCGAAGGTTTGTTCGAGGGGCCTGAACTAGGCACCGTGAATGCGGCGCTTGTCAATGGCAGAGACATGGCCCGAAAGCTGATCGCCAGCTTTAAAAGCTGAACCGGAAGCTGCCAAAAACACCGAACCGCTGGTCATACACCTCAGAGCGGTTGCCGGGAAGGACTTTCCAGATGAAGTCCACCCTTAGCACCCGCAGGATATTATCGATGCCGGTGCCCATCTCAAGATAGGTTTTGCCGTTGAGCGACTCGAAGCTGAAATTGCCCGTGCTGTTCAGCAAGGCATTCTTTTTCGACAGGCTGCCCCAGAGCGCCTTGGCTGTCCAGAATTGCCTGAACTTTAGCTTTCGGGTGATGGGCAGCAGGCGGAAAACACCGTTCCCGAAATTATGCTCCACATTGATGCCTGCATAGCGGTCATGAATGAACTGGAACCGGTTCATCATATTAAAGGCGTACTTGTTGTAATAATATATTTCGTTACCGGGCGCAATATCCAGGAAAAGATAGGGCAAGGTTCCAAAAGTACGCCCGCCGAAAACATTGAAATAAACTGTTCCTAGTGGCGGTATCCGGCTGAAATTGCTGATGCTTGCAGATAGCTTATGATAGTTATAGCTGCTGTTCATGATGCCGGATATGCCCTTGGTATACTTGAGCTCAGTGATCGGGTAAGGGCTTCCCAGGCTGGTCCGGTAAAAATTGTTCTCAAGGAATTTCTCCAGGTAGGCAAATCGCAGCCGTATGGAAGCTTCAAAACTGTTGAGCGCCTCGCCACGCGTGGTGACGAAATTCTCCTTGCCGGGCAGGTTCCTCACCGGGTTATAGGTTTTGTGAAGGGAGGAAAGCTGAATGGAGAAACCCGAATGCCATTCTTTGAACAGCTCGATCTTTTCCTGCTGCCGCCTGATGAATTTTATGGGAACGCCATTTTTTCTAGTGGCCATGGCAAAGATGTTATCGGAGCTGATCTCATCGTAATAAGACTGGCCGTAGTCAAAATCGTCGACGTATTCGGCATAAAGGTACATTCTCGGTTTCTTGCTTACGAGGTACATCACGTCCGCCTCTCCCTTCCATTTGCGGTCACCAAAGCCGTAAGCCGCATACCCATGCAGGATCAGCTTTTTGCTGAATTTGCTGTTGGTGCCCAGGTCGAACCGCACGCGTGTTCCTTCCACCGAATTGCTGGTCATCCAGTTCTGCCAGGGGCCTATGAGGAAATGTCCCACGCGCATATAGCCTGTTCCGATAAAATTGATCCATCGGGTATACCGTACAAACCTGGGCATCTGCAGGAGGGTGTCTATCATATGATAAATGCCTTTTTCTGCGGCGTTGAGCTCTTCATGCCTGGCCCGCGCCCAGAAAGAATCGGGGCGGTTGACGGCCTCTTCGTTCAAGACGGTCTCTTCCAGCCTCCGGTTCCGGGCAAGTTCCCGTATGATCGAGCTATCGTTTACCAGTACCTGCCGGTACGTTGTGGTCTTACGACCTATAAAAGCAAGCGCGCCTTTTCCTGCAGGATTCACGTCGACCACGAATTTATCCTTCGAAAGGAACCAGGTGCTGTCATTGATCAACTGGTACTCCTGGATCATGCTTAGCCTTCGTACGAAATTCACATTTGCTTCCTTGCCCAGCCGCAGGTTCATTTTCTGAATGGCATAGCTTGTATCATGCACCCAGCAGTCGCCTTCAAAAGTATTCTCGCCCTTCCGCTTTGGGAAAAACAGGAAATGTATCAGCCGGCGCCCACCTAGGTACTGGGTATCAGCAATCTTGTAATTATAGTGTTCATCTCCATTGTCGCTGATGGGACTGATGAACTGCTTGTCGAAAACAGGAATGAAATTGTTGTAAAAATTCACATTCTGATCCATGCCTCCAAGCAGCCTCGATATGCTTTCATTCTTCACCCCTATGGTTTTTACTGCCTTGAAGACCTCACGCCGCTTTAAGGGGTTTTTCTGGTAGTAGTATTGAGAAAGGGCTTCCGTGAGGTAAGCCGGCAGGAAGGTTTTTCCATCTGCCGTATCTACATTTTCGAGTATAAAGCTGAACGGCTTGAGCAGCTTGTTACTGGCTAGCTTTTCTTTATTGATATTGGCAAGGTCAAGCTCCAGCTTATTGTAAAGCTCATAGGAAAAGCTATTGAACCGGTAGCGGTCGTTAAATGGCTTACGGGCAACAATCCGGCGCCATAGCAAAAGCCCCCTGTTGACCTTTTGCCTGATGACCACCTCGGCAGTGAACTTGCCGGGGATCATGTCGATGGTAAGGTAAAGCGTATCCGAAGGAAAGCTGCCGGAACCGATGGGAAATGTATAATCCTGGAAACCCACAGAAGTAATGAGCAGGGTGTCGCTCACCGGGAGATCAACACGCAGCCTGAAAGCGCCGGATGAATCGGCCTGCACCCCGGTGCCCGAGGATTTGAACTGAACGGATGCAAAAGGAACCGGCTCTCGGCTGTGCTGGTCCCTCACCTCCCCTACGATCACCCTGGCTTGTCCAAAGACCGTTGGCGCCAGCAGGCAACAGGTCACTGCCAGCAGCGATCGGAAGCATAAATTTTTAAAGCTGGGCCAGCACATCATGTTAATCGGGTCTCCGTTCAAATTGGTCTATGATTTCAAATATCCACAATATAAGGCCTAAGTAAATGCGAAAACTGGTATGAATTTTTCAACCCTCTCCTAAACAGTGTTTTATGAAAGGAAGCAGAAGTCAAAACAACCAGCAGAACAAGAGCATGCCTGGACATAGGCCCGTGCCGCAGAATAAGGACGACCTGGACAGCCGCAAGAATGAGGAACAGGATAACAAAGGCAATGACGTTACCCATAATGAAAAGCAGGTTCGCAGCGATCGTAAGCAAAGAACAAGGGAATGATGCCCGGCTTATCCCGGGACGGGTTGGGTACAACCCACTTTGTCCCGGGAATAAAGCCCCTGAGCGATGTATTGACCAGGAAGTTTTTTATCTTCCGCCCGTATGACTACCGAGCAGATCATCAGCGAGCTCAGAACCCTGGGCGCTGATTCTACCAAACGCATTTTCCTCAACCATGGCGCTCCTGCTGCCTGCCTGGGCGTAAAGGTCGAAGACCTCAAAAAGATCCAGAAGAAAGTAAAAAAGGATCATGCGCTTTCTCTTTCGCTTTACAGTACAGGCATCCCTGATGCCCAATACCTGGCTGGCTTGATAGCCGATGAAAAGAAGATTTCTAAAAATGACCTCCAGCACTGGGTAGAAAATGCCAGCTGGTATATGCTCAGTGAGTATACCGTGCCATGGATCGCCGCGGAAAGTCAATATGGCTGGGAGCTGGCCCTTGACTGGATAGACGATGGAAGAGCTTCGGTGCAATCGTCCGGCTGGGCTACGCTTGCCAGCCTGGTGAGCATAAAGGAGAACGAGGGTCTTGACCTCAAGACCTTGAAAAGCCTTCTGGGGCGTGTGGAGAAGCGTATTGCCGGCGCTCCTAACCGGGTACGTTATGCCATGAATGGCTTTGTGATCGCAACCGGCGGTTACGTGGATGCCCTGAGGGACGAGGCCTTGCGGGTGGGGAAGGCTGTTGGGAAGGTAGAGGTGGAAATGGGCAAGACGGCTTGCAAGGTCCCTTACGCGCCGGACTACATCCGGAAAATGGCAGAGAAAGGAATGAAGAAAAAAAAGATGGCCAGGTGTTGATAAAGGAACTTTGAACGGTAATAAGGAGGCCCCGGAGCGAATCCGGGGCCATTGGTTTTTCAATTACTTGTAGTGATACCAGTAACTGAAAATTTGATGCCTGTAAAAGTCGTTTAACTAAGACAAGACCAGGATAAGGGTCCAATTATCATGCCAGCCGGGGGATTGCCGTCTCACAGGTCGGCTCCCGGTCGTTCCCGCCCCGGCAAGGGCTATGGGCGCTCTCATCAAAGGATGGATACAAACGGCTATATTTGTCGCTGAATCAACGAAGCATGAATCAACAATTTGAAGATTTTGATGCCAACCTCGCGGGAGAGGAAGGCAAGACCGAAGAAACAAAAACCAGTTGGTTTAAAAGACTGAAGAAAGGGATCACTACCCCCTCTTCGGAAAAAAAAGAAGCCCCGGAAGGTCTTTGGACCAAATGCCCGGATTGTAATTATATCTGTACGGTAACTGACCTGAGGGAAGCGCTTTTTGTATGTCCGAAATGTTCCTACCATCACCGCATCGGAAGTGCGGAATATTATGAGATCCTTTTTGATGAAAAACAATTTACCGAGCTTTTCGATAATATCCGTTCAAAGGATTTCCTTGGCTTTACAGATCTGAAGCCCTACCAGAAACGGCTGGAAGAAACCTGGAGCAAGACAGACCTGCAGGATTCGATGCGCGTGGCTGCAGGTACGGTCGAAGGTCATGGCATCGTAATCGCCTGCATGGATTTTGAATTTATAGGCGGCTCGCTTGGCAGCGTCATGGGTGAAAAGTTCAGCAGGGCCGTGGATCATTGCCTCGCGCACAGACTGCCCTTTATGGTGATCAGCAAAAGCGGCGGTGCGCGCATGATGGAAAGTGCCTTTTCGCTGATGCAGCTGGCGAAAACAAGCGGCAAGCTCTCCCAGCTCTCCGATGCCAAGCTTCCTTATATCTCCTTGCTCACCGACCCGACCTTTGGTGGCATATCCGCCTCTTTCGGCATGCTGGGCGATCTCAACATCGCCGAACCCGGTGCGCTGATCGGTTTTGCCGGTCCGCGTGTGATCAAGGAGACCATCAAGCGGGACCTGCCTCCTGGTTTCCAGCGCAGTGAGTTCATTCTTGAGCATGGCTTCCTCGACTTTATCGTAAACAGGAAGGAACTGAGGCAAAAGCTGGGTTCTGTGCTTTCACTGTTCAAGAACTAGGTGTCGAAAGAGACCGGCGGCTCTTTGCAAGGTTGATTTCCTGCTTGCCGGGAAAGCAGTCTCGTTTTGTTTTTGATCGTGAGCATCCGGCAAAAGGCATATAGCAATGGAAAGGTCAGGACTGCCGCTCATATTGCATGGAAAGATGTTCTTTGTAAGACGGCAATATATTTATACTGAAGTATCCTGAAGAATTAGCGTGATTATGGCTGAAATTAAAAACCGCTCCGCCTATTTTGAGTATTTCATCGATGACAAGTTCACCGCAGGCATCGTGCTGACCGGTACCGAGGTAAAATCTTTGCGGGAAGGCAAGGCCAACTTCAACGACAGCTATTGCCTCTTGCAAAAGGGTGAATTGTGGATCAGGTCTTTTCATATTTCGGAATATTCCCACGGAACGGTCAATAACCATGATCCAATTCGGGAACGAAAATTGCTACTGAACCGTCGTGAATTGAAAAAGATGGAAGCGAAGGTGAAGGAGAAGGGTTATACTATTGTGCCGTTAAGGCTTTTTTTCAATGAAAAAAGCCTGGCAAAACTGGAGATCGGGCTTGCAAAAGGAAAAAAGCTTCACGACAAAAGGGAGACTATCAAGGAAAGGGACACACAAAGAGAGATGAAGCGCTACATCAAGTAAGGAAAGCTTTTGGGTTCCTGGCTCTTCTTTCATAGATATAATTTCATTCCATCATAGTCATTTACTACAAGCCATTCTCTATACATGAAAAAATTTCTGCTCCTGTTCGTTCTGACCGCGTCTTTAACCGCCCGTTCGCAAACCGTGGCCGGCTATTGGTATGGAACCGCCAGCGTTGGTAACGGCAGCTCTTCCAATAATTACCTTATCGAGATCATACTCAAGCAGAACCAGACTGCAGTGCAGGCCATCATGAATTATTACTTCCGCAACACCTTTAGGAGCATACAGGTAAATGGAAGCTACAACTCAATGACCCGGGAGCTGTCGATCTTCAATATTCCCCTTCCCTATCATGGATCTACCGACCAGCTGCAGGTCGACTGCCAGATGGACCTGCTTGCTACACACAGGGTATCTAAAGTTGCCTCTAACCTGGTGGGCAGGTTTGTAGGAAAGAAAGAATACCGCTATACCTGTCCCGATATTGTTTTTGACCTTAAGCTGAACCAGGACGCCGGAAACCAGGATTCCATCCTCGTAGCCCTGCGCAATTTTAAGGAAACCTACCAGCTATGGACACCATCAGCAAGAGATACCCTGCTTAGCGCTACGGTACAGCAAAGACCCATACAAAACATTGTTGTGAACAGGGAGTACAAGGACAGGCAGGTCGAATTCCAGAACGAGCTTGAAGTGGATGCAGATTCGGTTCAGATAGACCTTTACGATAATGGTGAAGTAGACGGTGATTCAATCTCCGTTTTTTTCAACGACCAGCTGCTCGGCGCCAACCTGAAGCTAAGCACAAGGTCGATACACCTGAATATAGCCCTAGATTCGACCAGGGAGTTCAATACGCTGGCGATGTTCGCTAACAACCTGGGTTCGATCCCGCCTAATACCGCTTTAATGATCATTTACGATGGCCGCAAGCGCCATGAGATAAGGTTAAGCAGCAGTCTTGATAAGAGCGCTGCGCTCAAGATCAGGAGAAAGAAGAAATAAAGCAGGGGCTGCAGTGCTGATGGCTAAATGACCTTTCAGACTGCAGCCTTGCCCTTGTTACTATCCAAAAAGCTCCGGCTGCTTCCCATCGCCCCTGGCTTCCCATTCCATTGTTGTGCTTTTGCTGTAGTCGACAAGCTTGGCGCCAACAGCCTTCCATCCCATCACATCCACCATTTTGGCAATCTTGAACTTTGCCCTTCTTACCTGGCTGCCCTTGCCGCTGTTCACAACCAGCAAAGGCTCATCCTCGGTTGATACGGCTTCCAGCAGGTTGCCTTTACCTTCCTTGATGAACAGGAATTTGGTACGCAGGGTCGTGGTTTCTATGCGGAAGCGCTTGACGTTGTATTGCTGTTTGTCGTTATCAAGGTAAATGGCAGTGATGATGCGCTCGGGATCGAACTTTTCAACAAGCATCACCTCTTCGGGATTGAATCGCTGCGTCAGCTCCTGGTCGGTGATCTCGTAAGTGCCATCGGCATAAAGCACCAGAACACGGTCCTCGGCATCAAAATCGCCCAGCTCTATACCCTTGCCCTCGTGATTGAGCCGGCCAAACTTATCGTCGAACCAGAGCTTGATGCTTCCGAGCGTGGCTACGCCGGCTTCCTTGAACTTCACCGCCCGTACAGGATATTTCGTTACCTGGTTGCCGATGCTGCTGCGACTCTTGATCTCGATTTCTTCAAAATAAAATTCAAACTCCTTGTTTCGGGCCGTGCAGTTGGGACTCAGTACAACCCGCACGATCTCGGCCTCACCGTTGGGGTTGGCTGTAAAGTAGTGCACCTTGCTCTTATCGTGCCCCTTGGTAAGATCGTATTCCTTATCACGCGTAATACCGGTCACATTAAAACGCTTTGCGAAGGCAATGCCGCTGCCGCCATCGGTATAGATCATGTTATACGTGGTCCGCTCATCTCCCTTGCGAAAGACCGCGGCATACAATATGTCTTTGCCGATAAAGACCTTATCCTGCACCTTCACCACCTTCATGATGCCTCTTTTGGTAAAGGCGATAATGTCGTCGAGATCAGAGCACTCCACCAGGAACTCGTCTTTTTTCAGCGAAGTTCCAATGAACCCTTCATCGCGGTTGATGAACAGGCGGGTATTAGCAATGGCTACGTGCTTTGCTTCGATCACTTCAAAAAGCTTGATCTCTGTCTTGCGCTCCTTGCCCTTGCCGTATTTCTTAAGCAAGCCTTCAAAATAACCGATGGCATATTCGTTCAGGTGTTCGAGGTCGTATTTCACCTGTTTGATATCGGCCTCCAGTCCGCGGATCTGTTCGTTCAGCTCGTCTATGTCGAGCTTGTAGATTCTGCGTACGGGCTTTTCGGTGAGCTTGA
>DASTPZ010000363.1:0-4683 GCA_035761965.1 Flavisolibacter sp.
TGCGGGATAATGATGATGATCGGCTACATCAGCCAGGACCCAGAAAGTCTGGTCGTCAAAGGCCTGGCGCATCAGGCTTTCAACGGCTGCCGTAAGATCGGAAAGGCGCAGGGGTGATATAGAAACGGCGGTTTGCAAACCGGAAAAGTAGGGCAAATTTTGAGAAGAAGAGCAATAAGGGGAGAATACAGCCATCATTCATGGAGAGGAAAGCGAGATCTGCCTCATTTTGGACGATCCGCATTCGCCGCGACTGGATAAGTATGGTGCCAGGCCTGTAAACGGCACCAGCTTGTCATATGAACGAGGGCTGATAAATCGGCCAACATCCTGTCGCGATCAACCACTTTAATTGTCGCATTCCCACACCAATAAGATAAGCGCATGGACCTAGCTTTGATCATACAAAAGCCATTACAGCGACGAGCTGTAACGAAATAGTTATAGAAAAAATCAATCACTTCTTAAATCAAGATCATGAAAAAAGTACGTGTATTCTACTGGATCTTCACCGGGTTATTCTCTGCTTTGATGCTGGGCTCAGCCATTCCAGACATTTTAAGTGACCCATTGGCAGTACAGGGTATGCATAAAGAACTGGGCTATCCCTTATACTTTATACCATTCATCGGTGTGGCCAAAGCCCTTGGCGTTTTGGCCATTCTCATCCCGGGCTTTCCCAGGATAAAGGAGTGGGCCTATGCCGGCCTGGTATTCGATATCATTGGTGCAGCCTTTTCCATTTATGCCATCGGTAAGCCTGACTGGATGTTTATGCTCCTGCCGCTCTTCCTGGCAACCGGGTCTTATGTTTTTTATCATAAGAGAAAAAAGCTGTCAAAGCACAAGTCTTCAGTCCTCAAGGAACAATCCTCATTTGAGCCTCAAGTTGCGCTACGGTGAGGCTAGAACCGAAATACGAAGGCTTCGTTCCACCCTGCCTGTGACTAGTCCATGAAGATCGGCTCCCGGGCCAGTTATATTCAAACGGGACAAATCTTTCTTCAATCGGTATAAACCGGGCCGGCAAAGGCAGGGGTAAATATGAAAGGAATGATTCATAATCGTTTCTATTCATTCCTTTCATAACTTTCCCACGGGCGCTCCTGATAGCAGGTCTGCCTAAAGGCCCGGAACACATGGAAAGAATTGAAACGGATACATATGGAAGCCTGGATTTATTCAAATACGACGTCCGAAGTCATCATGGACCTTTACTTTCCGGTGCAGAGGCCTGGGTTGCCGCGGGTGATTTCGGGCAGTTGATTGCCCAACAATTCAGGGCCAACCTGTTCGATATCCGCCTGTTCAATGCGCAGTTTGCGAGTGCCACGAGTCTCGTCCTGCCTGAACCGGTTTTTTCCTTCCAGGCCGCCTGCTGTCAGAAAGGAAGGAGCAATGAGAAACATGCAAAACAAAAACTGGCGCATCAGGAGGGCAAATACGTTTTGCTTTATGCTCCCTACCCGAGAAGGGTCAGGTTAGAGGGGGCAAGGGGCTGGGAAGAATTTTCGGTTTTCTACGCAAAAGAAATAATTGAACCGCTGCTGTCCTATTTTCCCGGCTTCAGGCCGGAAGCTCCTCATCAGCTGAGGTGGGCTGACAGGCAGATTCGGAATATTATTCATCAATTGCTGAACTGTCATTACGAACCCGCGCTGAGGGATTTTTTCTTTGATGATAAGGTAAGGGATCTTCTTTTCCTGATGCTGGTGGACCAGGGCCGAAGGCTGCCTGAGACTGGGAAACTGTCTGCTGCCGACATAGAAAAAATTCACCATGCCAGGGCTCTTATCTTATCGGATCTCAAAGAGCATTTTACGATTACCAAGCTTGCACGTAAGGTAGAGCTGAATGAATTCAAGCTCAAAACTGGTTTCCGCGAGCTTTTCGGGACCGCGCCCTTCACGCTCCTGAAGCAGGCACGCATGGACCTGGCCTATGACCTGCTGCAACATACCGGCAGGCCGATCAAAGACATCTGCAGTGAAGCAGGTTATACCAGTCTTACCGCGTTTGTGGCTGCTTTCCGGAAAACCTTTCAAACAACGCCTGGGCAGTTGAGATACAGGGACAGGAAGAATCAATCGGGATACCCATTTGAATAAAAAGGAATACCATTCGCATAAGACTAATTTTTTCAACTGCCGGCAATTCGATCCAACTTTATGCAGTACAAATACTGCATCATGAAACAGAGATCTTTTCCCTCGCTTCCCTTGCTGGCCGCAAGCTTTCTGATCCTGCTTTTTGTGTATACAGCCTGCAGCAAATTGTTGCATGCCTCACAATTCATTCAAACAATGCGGCTCACGCCATTTGCCGGAAGGTTTGCCAGCTCGCTTGCATGGATGGTTCCAGGCATTGAGCTTCTCATCAGCATGCTGCTTTTTTTGCCGTCCACGCGCCGTCGAGGCCTTTTTTATGCCTTTCTCCTCATGCTTTCTTTTACGCTGTATGTGGGCGCCATGCTTCTCCTGCTTCCAAATCTTCCCTGCAGCTGCGGAGGCGTGATCAAGAGCATGGGTTGGAAGACCCACCTTGTCTTTAATGCAGCCTGTACCCTTTTGGCCTGGACCGGATGGAGGGTAAGCAGCAACGACCGCCGGACATCAAATCTTTTATTGCAATAAAACAGGTTGAAAGCCGAAGGACCTGACAAAACCCGTAGGCGACATTTATTACTTAAAACTCTTAGTTATGAAAAAGCTCATTCTTCCCATGCTCGCAGTTATTGCTGGTCTTGCATTCAGCGCCTTTACGCTTCCGCAGGAGAAGTCAAATACGGCCAATGGATATTACTGGTATGTTGTTCAGGGGGACCAGGCAATCCCTGAACAACTGATTTCTGAGACACCGATATCGAGGGAAGACGCCATTGACATGAGTCCGTGCCCATCCGGCAGCGGTGATGATTGCTTAAGAGGCTTTTCTCTACCAATCACAGAGAACGAGTCTTCGTCTGGTGATGTAACCCCTGTCAAGAAGCCTTAAAATCGACAAAGAATAGCCAGTAATGGCTATTCTTTTCCTTTCCGTTCAATAACTAAAACAGGAAGCTCACGTTCCGCCTCTTTGAGATCAAGGCCATTTTTATGAAGTTCAGTTCTTATTCTTTCAACTGAAAAAGAATTTATCGTTTCTGACGTGAATAAAACTCTTTTTATCGAAAAACCGGTTTCATTAAGAACTGGCGTCATGCCGGATCTGGTTAACCGCTTCTCAAGCATTATAGACAGTGTTTGCATATTGGTAAGCTGGATATGATCAGGCTGATCCTCTGCCATTCTGATCCAGGCATCCGTGTTTCGATTATCCTTTGAGACAAGAATATAACATCGTAGCTTTCTTATTTTTATCGACACTTTAAAATTGAAATACCTCGAGAGATCTTCCTGCATCATCTTATACATCTCATCTTTCCGACTAACAGGCAAATAAAGATCATAATTATAGCTATACTGCCTTGACCAGCGATCTAGTTGATTGATATCAGATGGTTTGAAGAAATGGAGGCTATCCGGCAATTCAACCTGCATGTTTGCTGGCGTAAAACGATAGCAGCCTTGTTCTTCATAGGCTTGTATGAAAAGCTCCGCCAATGAGGCACAGTTATTGGAAACTCGTATCGACCTGCCTTTATTCCTCAAGTACGCATTGTCATAAAGAATATTTACATCGGTTCTGCAGGGCGTAATATAGCTGAAGTACAGGAAAGACTGTTCCCAATCAGGAGAAGCTTTGGCAACTACAGGCATATAAGCCGGTCGTTTTCCGGCCAGCAGGGGAACATCCAGCCTATCGCCTTTTAAAACAGCGGAAATATTCTCGGCCGTTGTATTGTAGCCGGCGGTACGGTACCGGACGGTTCCATCACGATCTATCCATACAGCATAGGGATAGGCGTTGTAGGGAAAAAGAGCGCTCAAAATCGTATCTCCGCTGATAAACGGAAGCTGGGGCAGCCTGATCTTTTTCCTCTTCGCGAAAAATCTCTGCGTAGAATCCCTTGATTCTTTGTTCACGAGTATGATCTGTATATCATCGCCAAACCTGTTCTGCAAAGAGTCAAGCTTCGGGAAGGCCTGGATACAGGAGTAACAGCCGGTATTCCAGAAATCGAGAACAATGAGCTTTCCCTTTAGATCCTTGAGATCCAGTAAACCTGATGCATAGTTTGCCACCTCAAAAGGTTTTAAGGCAGGCATAAGGCTGCCCGTGTCTAAAGCCTGTGCAAACAAGGCATTTGCAGTAGACATGACCGCCAATAACACGATAATCAGTTGTCTCATAATATTGTTATAATAATCAATAGCCTGGGTTCTGAGTAAGGAATGGATTATTCTGCATTTCGACCGCGGGGATTGGATACAGCTCATCTGTACTTTGCCAGTTTGGCGCTTTGGCTGTACTTAGCACAGCCCCTGCTCTTCCTGTTCTTTTAAGATCCTGCCATCTATGACCCCATTCACAAAAAAGCTCTACCCTTCTTTCCTGTTCTATGGCGGTTGCAAGCTGTACGGGTGTAAGTGTTACCGGCAAAGAAGGCAGCCCAGCCCTGCTTCTTATGATATTGAGGTCGGAAATGCTTCCCTGGATGTCGCCTTTGTGCATTCTTGCTTCGGCGCGTATGAGGTATTGTTCCGCAAGCCTGAAGACAATCAGGTACTCTGCCAGGGGAGG